>CACYLY010000030.1 GCA_902775355.1 Oscillospiraceae bacterium | reverse complement strand
TCGGCGCTCCGCCGGGTTTTCCCCGTCTTGCTGCCTCTGCTCTTCTCCAGGCGCTTTCTGTAATCGCCGTAGTAGCTGCCGTAGTACTTCTGATAGTAGCCCTTCCGATAGTAGCCCTTGCGGTAGTAATACTTGTCGTTCTTCTGGTCCACCATGTTCAGCACCGCGCCGAGCACCGGGCAGCCCGTGGCCTGCAGCTGGTCCAGCGCGCTCTGGGCCATGCGGTAGGGCACGTTGCCGGAGGAGACCACCATCACGATGCCGTCGCACAGGGGAGCGACGATGGCGGCGTCCACCACCAGGTTGATGGGCGGGCAGTCCACGATCACATAGTCGTACTCCTCCCGGCAGATCTCGATGAGCTTCTGCATCCTGTTGTTAGACAGCAGCTCCGCCGGGTTGGGGGGCACGCGGCCGGCCATGATGAGATGCAGATTCTCCATATCCGTCTCCAGCAGCACTTCCTCCAGGCCGCTGCGGGCGGAGAGCAGATGGCTCAGGCCGGGCTGGTTGTGGTCTCCCTTGTTGAAGCGGTCGGCCAGCACGGACTTGCGCATGTCCGCGTCCAGAAGGATGACCCGGGAGCCCAGCTGGGCCAGGGAGCGGCACAGGTTCAGGGCCACGGTGCTCTTTCCCTCGTCCGCCAGGGTGCTGGTGATCATGATGACCTTTTTATCTTTCCCGCAGAACTGCAGATTGGTGCGAAGAAGCTTCATCGCCTCGTTCACATCATAGGGCATTTCCCGCTTGTTGATAGCAATTTGCTGCATGCCTTTTACTCTCCTCTTATCGTCTGTCCGTTCAGGATCGCCGTGGGGGCTTCACTCAACAGCCGCCGTGCCAGACTCCGGCCGAATTTATTCTCCAGATGCTCCGCGCAGAGGCCCAGCTCCGGCACGCGGATCTCGGAATCGTGGGCGTCGCTGGCGATCACCGTCACCAGGTCCTTCTGCAGCAGCTTTCGGGTCAGCAGCTTCTGCCGCAGGCCCTCCCGGCCCAGAATGCTGCCGGCGTTCACCTGCAGCAGCGCCCCGGCGGCGCGCAGCTCGTGGGCGAAGGCCCAATCCTCGTGGATCGCAAGGCAGCGCTCCACATGGGCGATCAGCGGCGTGTAGCCGGACCGCCGGACCTTGTCCAGCGCCTCCAGCATTTCCGCCTCATCCTCGCGCCCGCCGAACTCCACCAGCAGGGTGTTCCCCAGGCCCAGAGGGCGCAGATCCCGGGTCTGCAGGAGGCCGCGCAGGATCCGGTCATAGTGGTACTCCCGGCTGCAGTACAGCGTGAGGGGAAGCTCCGCCTCCCGGGCCAGGCTCTGCACCAGGGAAAAGCGCTCCTGCACCTGCTCTTCCGTGGTCTCGAACATATCCGCCCGCAGGTGGGGGGTCAGGCAGATCGTGCGCACGCCCTGATCGGCCTCGCGCTTGAGAAGCTCCAGGCTTTCTTCCTCGTCATAGGCGCCGTCGTCCACATAGGGTATCAGGTGGCAGTGGAGATCCACCAGGTTCTGCAGGGAACTCATTGTCTGCTCATATTCCTTTCAAGGGGAACGGAGCTGAGGATGGTGAGCCCCAGATAGCGGTTCACATCCTCCTCAGTGGTGATGGTGTCGTTCACGAAATAGCGCACCAGCACGAAGATCACCGCGAGCAGGCCGCAGGCCAGGCCGCCGATCAGCGCGTCTCTGCGCACATAGGGGCTGGTCTTGGAGCCCATCACCGCCGGCTCCACGAACTGGGGCCGCTCGGACTTCATGATGTAGGCAATCTGGTCGCACATGACGCTGGCCAGGGCGTTGCTGATCTTGGCCGCCTCCGCCGGATCCCTGTTGGTGACGGAGATGCGCAGCATGTGGGAGCCGTCGGGATTGGTGACCTTGATGCTGTTCTCCTTCATCAGCTGATTGACGGTGGTATCCTCGCCCAAATCGTCGATCACCTTCTGAATGGTGCTGCGGGTGGTGGCGATGATCTGAAAGTCCGTGGTCATCTTGACGGCCTTGTTGATGTCCTGGGAAGAGTTCTCCGCCTCGATGCTGAACACGTAAATGGTGGCCTTCGCCGTATACTTGGCCGGGACGAAAAGCTTGACGCCCAGGCCGATCAGCAGCGCGCCCGCCAGAGCCGCCAGGGCGATGACCCAGGCGTGGTGCAGCAGCAGACTGATGATCTCCCGCAGGTCCAGCTCCTCCTCCTGCCGCATTCTCTGCTGCAGGCGGGTTTCCGCCTGGACAGGGAAGCCGTTGTTCCCATTTGAATTCACTCTCTGATCCATGTTATTGGCCCTCTCCTGTGCCGATGCTCCGGTTTTTTATCCGGATACGGTCATGATTCTCCCACCGCCCGTACAGCGGCATGATATTATAACATATCCTTTTCCTTGCCGCAAGAGGAAAACGTGCCCCGCCGGAGAATTCCGTGCCCCCCGGCCGCCTCAGCGGGCGTAGTCCATCTTTTCCGGGCTCCAGTCGGCCAGGACCCGCAGCATCTCCGCCGCCTCCTTCCGGGCGCCCGGCAGATCGTGCTCCCGGTAATTGCCGCACTCCCGCCGTCTGGCCCCGGGGATCTCCCCCTCGAAGGCCGCGGCGAAGGCCAGGCTCCGGCAGGTCAGCTCCAGGGCCTGCTGCCGGCTCACGCTGTCCCGCAGCAGGAGATAAAAGCCGGTCCTGCAGCCCATGGGCCCCACATAGACCACCTGCCCGGCCAGCTCGCTGTTGCGGGCATAGGTGGCAAAGAGATGCTCCAGGGTATGCATGGCCGGTACCGGCAGATAGTCCCCGGCATTGGGCTTTTTCATGCGGATATCATAGCTGACCACGTCCCCGTCGATCCGGGAGACATACATGCCCCGCTCCAGGCGGTCGTGGTCCACGGTAAAGCTGGCAATGGTCTTCATGCTTTCGCTCCTGTTGTTGTATTTTTTTATTTCGTTACGGTACATTTCAGCATACCACAGTTCCGCGGCGCCCGCAAGCCCCGTGCTGAGCGGAAAATCACTGTATTGACGGCCATGGGATAATGTGTTATATTGTCCGGTGATTTTATAGAAAAAAGGAAGTGGATGTCCTACATGGATGGCGACAGTCG
This sequence comes from Oscillospiraceae bacterium, assembly GCA_902775355.1. Lineage (GTDB taxonomy): Bacteria > Bacillota > Clostridia > Oscillospirales > Oscillospiraceae > Limivicinus. The sequence goes on along the minus strand of CACYLY010000030.1, from coordinate 44,121 downwards.
ATTGCCGTTGATACTGGCGATCCTGCTACTGTTTTGCGCAGCCTATTTTGCCGTGGCGGAGACCGCTTTTGCCTCTGCCTCGCGGAACAAAATAAAAACCGCCTCCGACCGGGGAGACCCGCGGGCCGAGAAGGCGCTGTATATTCTGGATCATTTCGAACGGGCCATCGGCACCCTGCTCATCGGCACCAACATCGTCCATCTGGCGGCGGCTTCTCTGGTGACGGTGGCGGTGATGAACGCCTTTTCCGGCAGCGCCGACGCGGTGACCGTCAGCACCGTTGTGACCGCCGTGGTGATTTTCTTCGCCGGCGAGATGCTGCCCAAGAGCATTGCCAAGAAATACCCGGAGCGTCTGGCCAAGGCCACCGCTCCCTCCCTGCGTTTCTTCATGTTCCTGTTCTGGCCCGTCTCCTCCTTGCTGGCCCTGATCGGCCGGGCCGCCTCGGCGCTGACGCCGGGCGAGCCGGAGATCTCCGTCACCGAGGACGAGCTCTACGACATCATCGAGGACATGACCGAGGAGGGCAGCCTGGACGAGGAGCAGGGGGATCTGATCTCCTCCGCCCTGCAGTTCGGCGAGGTCACGGTGGAGAGCATCCTGACCCCCCGGGTGGACCTGGAGGCCATTGATATCGAAGACAGTCTGGCGGAGATCCTATCCCAGATCAAGTCCCAGAACCACAGCCGTCTGCCCGTGTACGAGGGCAGCGTGGACAATGTCATCGGCATCCTGCAGATCCGCCGCTTCATCAAGGCCTATCTGCGCCAGAAGGAGGCGCTGGACCTGCGGAGCCTGCTGGACGAGCCCTTTTTCATTCACCAGAGCACCAAGATCGACGAGCTGCTGCCCCTCATGTCCAAGAACCGGGCCAACATGGCCGTAGTCACCGACAACTACGGCGGCACCCTGGGCATCGTCACCGTGGAGGATATCCTGGAGGAACTGGTGGGCGAGATCTGGGACGAGGACGACGTGGTGGAGGAGCCCATCGTGGAGCTGGGCGAAGGCATGCTGCTGGTGGACGCGGACGAGAGCGTCAGCGACGTGATGGAGCAGCTGGACTACGAGGACCCGGACGGGGACGAGGAGCTGGTGAACACCCGCATGGGCGAATGGGCCTATGTGCAGTTCAGCGCCATCCCCCGGGTGGGCGACTCCTTCCGCTACCACGAGCTGGAGATCACCGTATCCGCCATGGAGCACAACCGCATCCGCAAGCTGAAGGTCGCCCTTCTCCCCAAGGAAGAGGAAGGGGGTGAGCAGGCATGACCACGACCCTTCTGATCCTGGCCGGGATCCTGGTGTGCGTGATCCTCTCCGGCTTCTTCTCCGGTTCGGAGATGGCCTATTCCTCCTGCTCCAGTCTGCGTCTGGAGCACCTGCGGGACGACGGTTCCAAGCGCGCCGGCACCGCCGTGCGGATCGTGGAGCGCTTTGAGGACGCGCTGGGCGCCATCCTCATCGGCAACAACCTGGTGAACATCGCCGCCTCCTCCCTGATCACCGTGCTGATCTTCCGCCTCACCGGAAACAGCGACAAGGTCTGGCTGGGGACTTTGATCATCACCGTCGTCATCATCATTTTCGGTGAGACCATCCCCAAGATCACCTGCAAGAAGAACGCCAACCGGGTGGCTGTGAACAACGCCTATCCCGTGCGCTTCCTGATGCTGCTGCTCAAGCCCCTGGTCTGGGTGGTGGTCAAGACCATCGACCTCATCACCCGGCCCATGAAGGGCGAGAACGACGAGGACGCCGAGGAGGCCGTGGAGGAGCTGCAGAACCTGATCGAGACCGCCGAGGACGAGGAGGTGCTGGACGAGGACCAGTCCGAGCTGGTCCAGGCCGCCATCGAATTCGACCAGATCTCCGCCTCCGAGGTGATGGTCGCCCGGGTGGACGTCTATGCCATCGACATCAAGGACAGCTGGGAGGAAAACCTGCGTCTGGTGGAGGAATCCCCCTATTCCCGGCTCCCGGTCTACGAGGGCAGCATCGACAACATCATCGGCGTGCTGTACCTGAACCATTTTCTCAAGGCCGTCACCGACGAGGGCAAGGCCGATATCCGCAAGCTGCTGATGCCCGCCTGCTACGTGTATAAGACCATGAAGCTGCCCCAGGTGCTGAGCACCCTGAAAAAGGCCCGACAGCATCTGGCCATCGTGTCCGACGAGTACGGCGGCACCCTGGGGGTCCTGTCCATGGAGGACGTGCTGGAGCAGATCGTGGGCGAGATCTGGGACGATACCGACACGGTGGAGCCGGAGGTCGTGGAGCGCTCCGAGGGCGAGTATGAGCTGGACGGCGACATGGTGATCGCCGACATGCTGGAGCTGCTGGGCATCAAAGAAGGCAGCTTCGAGGCCGAGAGCGACACCGTCGGCGGCTGGACCGTAGAGAGCTTCGGCGCCTTCCCCAGGGAGGGAGACAGCTTCGTATACGAAAACTGGCGCTTCACCGTGCTGGCCATGGACGGCCGCCGGGTGGAGAAGGTGCTGGTACAGACGCTCCCCAAAGAAGAATAACAACGAAAAGGACCCCGAAAAGCCAAGGCTTTTCGGGGTCCTTTTCGTTGTTGGAGTGAACAGATAACAGATAACAGTGAACAGAGCAGGGAGCGGCGTATTTTCAATCCATCCCCGAAGGGGATACCATATCTGTTCACTCTTCACTCTTCACTGTTCACTTTTCACTTTTCCGCCGTTCCTTCCGATTGACGGGGCCCGGCGCTTGTGCTATACTCTTTTTATACTACTAACCGAAAGGGGCTTGATGCAACATGGGCAAGATCGACCTGAGCAAATACGGCATTACCGGCGCGACCGAGATCATCTACAATCCGAGCTACGAGCAGCTGTTTGAGGACGAGATGGATCCCTCTCTGGAGGGCTTTGACAAGGGCGTCCTCACGGAGCTGGGCACTGTGAACGTGATGACCGGCATCTACACCGGCCGCTCCCCCAAGGACAAATATATCGTCATGGACGAAAACTCCAGGGACACTGTGTGGTGGACCAGCGAGGGCTACAAGAACGACAACCACCCCATGACCCAGGAGACCTGGGAAGTGGTCAAGAAGCTGGCCCAGGACCAGCTGTGCAACAAGAAGCTCTACGTGGTGGACGCTTTCTGCGGCGCCAACAGGGACACCCGCATGGCCATCCGCTTCATCATGGAGGTGGCCTGGCAGGCCCACTTCGTGCGCAACATGTTCATCAAGCCCACCGAGGAGGAGCTGGAGAACTTTGAGCCCGACTTCGTGGTCTACACCGCCTCCAAGGCCAAGTGCGCCAACTACAAGGAGCTGGGCCTGAACAGCGAGACCGTGGTGGCCTTCAACGTCACCAGCCGGGAGCAGGTCATCATCAACACCTGGTACGGCGGCGAGATGAAGAAGGGCATGTTCTCCATGATGAACTACTACCTGCCGCTCAAGGGCATCGCCGCCATGCACTGCTCCGCCAACACCGACATGCAGGGCGAGAACACCGCCATCTTCTTCGGCCTCTCCGGCACCGGCAAGACCACCCTGTCCACCGACCCCAAGCGCCTGCTCATCGGCGACGACGAGCACGGCTGGGACGATAACGGCGTCTTCAACTTCGAGGGCGGCTGCTACGCCAAGGTCATCAATCTGGACAAGGACTCCGAGCCCGACATCTATAACGCCATCAAGCGCAACGCCCTGCTGGAGAACGTGACCGTGGACGAGACCGGCAAGATCGACTTTGCCGACAAGTCCGTCACCGAGAACACCCGCGTCAGCTATCCCATCGAGCACATCGAGAAGATCGTGAAGAAGGTGCGCCCCGTGTCCTCCGGCCCGGACGCCAAGAACGTGATCTTCCTGTCCGCCGATGCCTTCGGCGTGCTGCCCCCCGTCTCCATCCTGACGGCGGAGCAGACCAAGTACTACTTCCTCTCCGGCTTCACCGCGAAGCTGGCCGGCACCGAGCGCGGCATCACGGCGCCAAGGCCTATCTGGTCAACACCGGCTGGAACGGCACCGGCAAGCGCATCTCCATCAAGGACACCCGCGGCATCATCGACGCCATCCTGGACGGGGCCATTCTGAACGCCCCCACCAAGACCATCCCCTACTTCAACTTTGAAGTTCCCACCGCCCTGCCCGGCGTGGACCCCGCCATCCTGGATCCCCGGGACACTTATGCCGATCCCGCCGTCTGGGAAGAGAAGGCCAAGGACCTGGCCGGCCGCTTCATCAAGAACTTCGTCAAGTACGAGTCGAACGAGGCGGGCAAAGCCCTGGTCGCCGCCGGCCCCCAGCTGTGAGGGATCGTTCGTAGTTCGTAGTTCGTAGTTCGTAGTTCGTAGTTTGTAGTTTTTCCGGTCCTTCGGAGCGTGCTCCGAAGGACCGGTTTTTTCACGCCGGGACGAAACCCCGGTACGGATCGCGGGAGGGGCAAGCCCCTCCCCTGCGGGCACGGGACGGACGTGGGCGCGGATCACGCAAAGCCCCCCTTGCCTAAAGGGGGGTGCCCCAGTTCGCAAACTGGGGCGGGGGGATACAGATCCCCGTAGCGCCGACCAGCCGAGCAAGCAGAGCTTGGAACGTCGCAGACAAGCTTGGTTCGTCACAGACAAGCTTGGTTCGTCGCGCGTTTCTCGCGCGTCGCCATGTTTCTCGCGTGTCGCTATGCTCCCCGCGCGTCGGGATGCTCGGCGCTGTGGTGCCTGGGCGCGGGACGGCGGGCTGTCGAGGGCGCCAGCCCCTACAGAGGAGGACGGCGCCCTGGCGTTGACAGGCGGACGCCTGCAAAAGTCTATGGGCGCCATTCCCCCATTCGCTCTCTCCCGTTCTCCGTTCTTCGTTCTCTCTCCACGGTTCACCGTTCGCTGTTCACTGTTCACCGTTCACTCAAAAAAAACTCCTCCGGAAGCAATTCCGGAGGAGTTTTTTGTCGCTGTTTCGATCAGGCCACCAGCCACTTGTACTTTTCCACGCTGTAGAGCGGGACGAAGGGCAGCAGGATGGGCACGGTCGTGACGAACTTCTGGTAGTCGGGGTCGCTGCCGTAGCGCTTGTTCTGGCGGACCTCCAAACGGCGGGCGCCGGAGAACATGACGAAGATGATGCCGCAGTAGCCGATGGCGCAGACCAGCCACTGCCAGCCCTTCACCGCGCCGATGCCGCTGAGCAGCACGCCGGTCCAGAAGATCATCTCGCCCAGGTAGTTGGGGCAGCGGACGATGCGGAAGAGGCCGGTGTCCACCCAGCGCTTGGGATTGACCTTCTTGGCCTTGTTCTTCTGGATGTCGGCGGCGGACTCCAGGGTGATGCCGCAGACCATGATGACGGCGCCGATGAAGACCCAGGCGTTGTCCGTGACGCCGGCGGGGGCGTTGAACATGCGGTAGAACACCGGGGAGACCTGGGTGGCGTAGAGCAGGGCGCAGGTGACCCAGATGGCCAGCTTCACGCCCATGGGAACGGTCTTGCCGTCCTTGATCTCGCCCACCATGTTCTTCTTGTACGAGGTGCTCTTGAGCTCGCGGTAGGCAAGATACCCGCCCAGGCGGCAGCCGTAGAGGAAGAAGATCACGCAGCAGATGGTGGTGCCGGGGGTCAGGGTGGCGTGGAAGAGGATCAGCATCAGGATGCCGGCGGCGGCGATGGAGAAGCCGTAGCCCAGGGAGATGAACCAGACATAGTTTTTGAAGCCGATGGAGCTGACCAGCATGGCCAGTCCGAAGAGGAGCCAGAAATACCAGCCGGGATAGCTTGCAATTACGTCGACAACGGGTTCAGCAGTCATGACAAATACCTTCTTTCAAAAATTTTTATTCAAGTTCGAATTCCCGCAGGCCCGCCCTGTGCAGGCCCAGGGTGCCCCAGAGCAGCAGGACCATGCCCAGGGTGTTGACGCCCTGCTCGATCCAGTTGGCGGCGGCGCTGTTGTCCCCCCTGGAGGAGAGGTAGCCCATGGCCATGTAGGCGATGAAGCAGAGCACGAACACGGGGATCAGGCCCTTTTTCTTCATCTTCGCGGCCAGCACGCCCAGGCAGGCGCAGATGGCGCCCAGGCCCAGCACCATCATGGGGATGAACACCATGGTGCCCTTGAAGACCGTGGGAGCTGCCACAGCCAGGGCGGCCTTCTTCTTTCCGTTGAACATCAGGATGATGCCCAGGCCCGCCAGCAGGAAGCCCAGTGACTGGGTGGGCAGAAACATGGTGTTGAGCACCTGAAAGTCGCAGACGCCGACGGCGTACAGGGTCTTCCACAGAGCCTTCATAAAGCCCGCAATGAAAATGTTGATGGTGCCGGCGGCAAAGCAGGCAAAGGCGTACTTGGGCATCTTGTTGTAGAGATCCCGCTGCAGCAGCACCAGGCTGACGAAGAACAGGAACACCGGGATAAAGTCTGTCAGGCCCATTACAAGGGAGAAATCATACACTTCGCCTTCCATGGCCGTCTCTCCTTTAGCCCTTGCCCTTCTCCTTGGCGCGCTTGTCGTTGATGATCTGCATTTCCTTGGCGGTGATCTCGGTGACGTTGTGGTCCTTGGCCCACTTGACGCAGCCCTTGAGCACCGTGGGCAGGAAGATGCGGGGCACGTTCAGGATCATCTGCAGCGCGTCGTCGGTGAAGTGCACGTCGGGATCGGTGCGGTCGGCGGCGTAGCGCACGGAGGAGAGGGTGGCCTCCCGCAGGGGCAGCATCTCGGGCACCAGCCGCGGGGTCCGGGCGAACCAGAAGTTCTTGCTGTCCCGATAGCCGTGGCAGATCAGCACGTTGGGCCAGAGCCGGCCCTTCACGCCGTCAATGATGTTCTGGTGATACTTGGGCTTCATCAGCATCTTGTCGATGCGCAGGATGAAGTGGGCGCCGTACTGGCTGGTGATGCCGTTGAAGTTCCGGTAGGGGGGCGGATAGCAGCCGTCCTCCAGCTTTCTGCCAATGTCCTCTTCCGCGTTCTCCAGGTCGCTCATCCAGGTGCACTCCATGACCTGGTAGGCCTCGGCGACCACCTTGGGCCGCGCCGTCTTGGGGTCTTCCTCGATGCACAGGCCGTCCTCCAGGGTGAAGCCGAAGTTCTTCATCTTCTCCGCCGGGGTGTCCCCGGGCCAGCCCTGGGCCACGATCTTCTTGTGGTAGCCGAAGCCGTCCGGCATGAAGTTCAGGGCCACGGTCTTGCGCCCGGCCAGCAGGTGCTGGGCGGTGTTGGAGGAGTTGCGGGCCTCCAGCACCATGGCGTAGTAGCCCTTGCCGGCGATGTAGTAGGGGAAGCACAGGGAGTAGGAGCCCACCGAGGTGCTGCCGTCCTCCGCCAGGGTGGAGATCATCACCGTGGGCATGGGGAAATAGGAGCTGGTCTGGTAGAAGTTGTCTACGATGCGAAGGTCTTTGAAGCTGCTCATGAAACTACCTCACTTTCGTATATTCCAAAAAAGTTTTGCTCATTTGGCTTTCCGCCGGGCGTAGAGCAGGAAGAAGAGCACCAGGAACACTTCCCCGAACATGGTGATGAGGAAGTTCAGGTCCATGTTGCCGGTGGCGGGACCCAGGGCCGCGAAGGCGAACATCAGCAGACCCGCCAGAAACAGCAGGGGCGTCTTCTGCTTGATCCAGGCAGCGATGCCCGCCAGGATCACGGGGATGATGGTGCCGAAGGCCAGCAGCATGCTGACGCCGGTGGCCCAGCCTGGGGTGGCGTTTTTATCCGAGGCCATGCGCAGGATGCCCGCGGCCCGCTCCGGGACCATCACGGTGGCAAAGCCCTCGGCGATGCCCAGGGCGACGACGACGCCGGTGAGGACCCAGACGGCGATCTTCCAGGGCCTTTTGAAGTCCAGGGCGTAGGCGCAGATGGGGAAAAGCAGGGGAATCAGGGCCCCGTGGAACACATAGCGGAAGCGGCTGAGCCCGGTGAGCGCCGCCCCCTCGCCCAGGCTCGCGCCCAGGGCCTGGATCAGCGCGTCATAGCACAGGCCGAAGCACAGCAGGCACAGCAGCAAAAAGAGGGGCTCCCTGGTTTTCCGGTAACCCAGCAGCGAGAGCACCAGGATCAGGGCGTGGAAGGCGGTGATGGCCCAGGCCAGGACCGGGCCGTTCTGCAGCAGGAATTCTCTCACAAAAACGCTCCTTTCCAAAAGGGTTTTCTCGTATAATATCCACAAGAAAAGTATAGCGCCCAGCCTCCCCCTTGTCAAGGACCGATGATCGCTTCCGCAGGCCCGTTTTTTCTCATTCTGCGCCATGTCAAAGCGCGTCGGAAATGGGCGCGGCGGGGCAGCTGTTTTCTGTGCATTCTGCCGATTGACAAAAAAGCCCCGAAACCATTATAATCAGGGCATCTTTAAGGCGATCCGGAGAGATCGGCAAGAGCGAAAAAGAGGCCCCGTTTTCGGAGCTTTTCCCGTCGTTCCCTGCCGTGCTTCCGGCAGGGGAATTTCTTTTTTCGGAGGGCAAGGCCATGCCTGTTTACAGCCGGAACATGCTGCTTCACGGCGCGGGGATTCTGCCCCTCGTCGGCCATGACAGCGCCTTTCCCTGCCCGGAGAAAACCGAATATACCAGACTGCCCGGTTTCTGCGATGTACACGTACATCTGCGCGAACCGGGCTTTTCCTATAAAGAGACCATCCGCACGGGTTCCCTGGCCGCGGCCCGGGGCGGGTATACGGCGGTCTGCGCCATGCCCAACCTGGACCCGGTGCCGGACAGCCCGGAGCACCTGGCCGTCGAGCGGGAGATCATCGCCCGGGACGCCTGCATCGACGTGCTGCCCTACGGCGCCATCACCCTGGGCGAGCAGGGCCGGGAGCTGGCAGATCTGGAGGGCATGGCTCCCTACGTCGCCGCCTTTTCCGACGATGGGCGGGGCCTGCAGGATCCGGGCCTCATGCGGGAGGCCATGGAGCGGGCCAGGGCCCTGGGCAAGCTCATCGCCGCCCATTGTGAGGACAACAGCCTGCTCCGGGGCGGCTACATCCACGACGGCGCTTACGCCGCCGCCCACGGGCACAGGGGCATCTGCTCCGAGAGCGAGTGGCGGCCCATCGCCCGGGACCTGGAGCTGGCGGCCCAAACCGGCTGCGGCTACCACGTCTGCCACATCTCCACGAAGGAATCCCTGAATCTGATCCGTCAGGCAAAAAAGGACGGGCTGGACGTGAGCTGCGAGACCGCGCCCCACTACCTGCTGCTGGACGAGAACGACCTGCGGGAGGACGGGCGTTTCAAAATGAACCCGCCCCTCCGCTCCCGGGCGGACCGGGAGGCCCTGCTGGAGGGGATCTGCGACGGCAGCATCGACTGCATCGCCACCGACCACGCCCCCCACAGCGCCGCGGAGAAGGCCCGGGGCCTGGCCGGCAGCGCCTTCGGCATCGTCGGCATCGAGACAGCCTTCCCGCTCCTGTATACCGGCCTGGTGAAGACGGGTATGCTCTCTCTGGAGGCGCTGGTGGAGCTGCTCTGCCACAAGCCCCGGAAACGCTTCGGCATCCCCCTCAGAGAAGACGACTTCTCCCTCTGGGATCTGAACGCGGAAACCGTCATCGACCCCGGGGACTTCCTGTCCCTGGGCCGGGCCACCCCCTTCGCCGGGCAGCGGGTCTTCGGCCGCTGCGTGGAGACCGTCCATGGCGGAAAGCTCGTATATCAAAATAATGAACAATGAATAATGAATAATTATGGAATCCCCTTCGGGGATGATTGGAATCATCGCGAAGCGATGCCTTTATGATTCGTTTTTCAGTCTTAAATTTTCAGTATTCATTTCCCCACGAACTCTCCTTAGGAGCATCAACCAGGAAGATAAGAGTGACGATATGAAACAGCGTGTATTTACCATCACGGAAAACGCCCCGCTGACCGAGCGGGTCTCTCTCCTGCGCCTGCGGGGGGACTGCTCCGAGATCCAGCGCCCCGGCCAGTTCGTGGATCTGGCCCTGCCCGGCTTCTTTCTCCGCCGGCCCTTCTCCGTCTGCGACTGGACGGGGGACGAGCTGCGCCTGGTCTATGAGCAGGCGGGCCGGGGCACGGCCAGTCTGCGGGATCTGCCCGCCGGGGAAAAGCTGGACCTGCTGACCGGCCTTGGCAACGGTTTCGATCTGAGCCGGGCCGGGGATGCGCCCCTGCTCGTCGGCGGCGGCAGCGGCGTCTCTCCCCTGCTGGGCCTGGCCCGGCGGCTGCGGAAGCAGGGCCTCCGGCCCCATGTGATCCTGGGCTTCGGCCGGGCGGAGGATATTTTTCTGACAGAGGACTTCTACTGCCTGGGCCTGACCCCCACCGTCACCACCGAGGACGGCAGCTTCGGCATCCGGGGCCTGGTCACCGCCGCCATGGACGTGCCACACAGCTTTCTCTATGCCTGCGGGCCCCTGGGGATGCTCCGGGCCGTCAGCGAAAAAAGCCCCGCCCCCGGCCAGCTGAGCCTGGACGCCCGGATGGGCTGCGGCTTCGGCGCCTGCATGGGCTGCAGCATCCGGACCGTGAACGGTCCCAAACGGGTCTGCAAGGACGGGCCGGTGTTTGACAAGGAGGAGCTGCTGTGGGACGACTGAGCGTAAATCTCTGCGGGATCGAACTGGACAATCCCATCATCCCCGCCTCCGGCACCTTCGGCTACGGCCACGAGTTCGCCGCGCTCTACGACATCAACTGCCTGGGCACCTTCTCCATGAAGGGCACCACTCGAGAGCCCCGCTTCGGCAACCCCACGCCCCGCATCGCGGAGGCCCCCGCCGGCATGCTCAACGCCGTGGGCCTGCAGAACCCCGGCGTGGACGCGGTGATCAACCAGGAGCTGCCCAAACTGGCAAAGGTATTTCACAAGCCGGTCATCGCCAACGTCAGCGGCTTCTCCCTTGAGGAGTACGCCGAGGTCAGCGCGAAGCTGGCCGCCCAGCCCCAGGTGGGCTGGCTGGAGGTCAACATCAGCTGCCCCAACGTCCACGGGGGCGGCATGAGCTTCGGCACCGAGCCCGCCGCCGCGGCGGAGGTCACCCGGGCCGTCCGGAACGTGACGGACAAGCCCCTCATCCTGAAGCTCTCCCCCAACGTCACCGACATCGTGTCCATCGCCAAGGCCTGCGAAGACGCGGGGGCCGACGCGCTGAGTCTCATCAACACGGTACTGGCCCTGCGCATCGACCTGAAGACCCGCCGCCCGGTGCTGGCCAACATCACCGGCGGCCTCTCCGGCCCGGCGATCTTCCCCCTGGCCCTGCGGATGGTCTGGCAGGTATCTCAGGCCGTCAAGATCCCGGTGATCGGTCTGGGCGGCGTCAGCTCCGCGGAGGACGCGGCGGAGATGATGCTGGCCGGGGCCACGGCGGTGCAGATCGGCGCCGCCAACCTGAAAGACCCCTTCGCCTGCCCCAGCATCCTCCGGGCCCTGCCCGGCGTGCTGGACCGGCTGGGCGTGGAAAAAATACGAGACATCACAGGAGGCGCCCATGGCTAAGGACGTCATCATCGCCTGCGACTTCGCAAGCGGAGACGAGACCCTGGCTTTTCTGGACCGCTTTGCGGGAGAAAAGCCCTTTGTGAAGATCGGCATGGAGCTCTTCTATGCCGAGGGACCGCAGATCGTGCGGAGCCTCAAGGCCCGGGGCCACCGGATCTTTCTGGATCTGAAGCTGCACGACATCCCCAATACCGTGAAAAAGGCCATGCGGGTGCTCTCCGGCCTGGACGTGGATCTGGTGAACCTCCACGCCGCCGGCACCCGGGCCATGATGGAAGCCGCTCTGGAGGGTCTCACCCGGCCCGACGGGACCCGGCCCCTGCTCATCGCCGTCACCCAGCTCACCAGCACGGACCAGGAAGCCCTGGAGAGCGAGCTGCTGATCCCCCGCCCCATGGAGGAGGTGGTTCTCGCCTACGCGAAGAACGCCGCGGCCGCCGGGCTGGACGGGGTGGTCTGCTCTCCCCTGGAGGCGGGCCGGGTCCACGAGAGCTGCGGCGCGGGCTTTCTCACCGTGACCCCCGGCGTCCGCTTCGCCGAGGGGGACAGCGGCGACCAGAAGCGCGTCGCCACCCCCGCCCGGGCCCGGGAGCTGGGCTCGGACTACATCGTAGTAGGCCGCCCCATCACCCGGGCGGCGGACCCGCTGGAGGCTTACTGCCGCTGTGTAAAGGAGTTTTTGGCATGAGAGAAGAACAGATCGCGCGGGACCTGCTGTCGATCCGGGCCGTGTTTTTCCGGCCGGACGAGCCCTTCACCTGGGCAAGCGGCATCCAGAGCCCCGTCTACTGCGACAATCGCCTGACCCTCAGCGCCCCCGCCGTCCGCAGGCACATCGAGGAGGGTCTGGCGGAGCTGGTGCGCGAGCATTTCCCGGAGGCGGAGGTCCTGATGGGCACCTCCACCGCCGGCATCGCCCACGCGGCCATCGTGGGCTGGCTGCTGGACCTGCCCATGGGCTACGTCCGCTCCGGGGCCAAGGACCACGGCCGCAGGAATCAGATCGAGGGCCGGCTGGACCCGGGAGCGAAGGTCGTGGTGGTGGAGGACCTGATCTCCACCGGCGGCAGCGTCCTGGAGGTGGTGGACATCCTGCGTCAGGCGGGAGCCGAAGTCCTGGGCGTGGTGAGCATCTTCACCTACGGCATGCAAAAGGGCCTGGAGCGTCTGGCCGCCGCGAAGGTGCAGAACCACAGCCTGACGAATTTTGACGTGGTGGCCCGGGTGGCCGCCCGGGAGGGCTACATCCGCCCCGAGGATATCAAACGCCTGATCGCGTTTCGCAATAACCCCAATGATGAGAGCTGGAAAGGAGCGCAAGCATGAGACACCTGATCAACATTCTGGACTTTTCCACCGAGGAGCTGCAGGAGCTGGTGGACGTGGCCAACGACATCATCGCAAACCCCGGCAAATACAGCGAGGTCTGCCATGGCAAGAAGCTGGCCACCCTGTTCTTCGAGCCCTCCACCCGCACCCGGCTGAGCTTTGAGGCCGCCATGTACGAGCTGGGCGGCAACGTCATCGGCTTCTCCGCGGCCCAAAACTCCTCCGCCGCCAAGGGCGAGAGCGTGGCCGACACCGCCAAGACCATCAGCTGCTACGCGGACATCATCGCCATGCGTCACCCCAAGGAGGGCGCGCCCCTGGTGGCCGCCAACGCCGCCTCCATCCCGGTCATTAACGCCGGCGACGGCGGGCACAACCACCCCACCCAGACCCTGGCGGACCTGCTGACCATCTACCGGGAGAAGGGCCGCTTCGACCACCTCACCGTGGGCCTCTGCGGCGACCTGAAATTCGGCCGCACCGTCCACTCCCTCATCAACGCCCTCAGCCGCTACGAGGGCCTGAAATTCGTGCTCATCTCCCCCGAGGAGCTGAAGCTGCCCAGCTACGTGAAGAAGGACGCCCTGAAGCAGAAGGGCATCCCCTATGAGCAGACCACCGATCTGGAGGGGGCCATGCCGGAGCTGGACATTCTGTATATGACCCGCGTGCAGCGGGAACGCTTCTTCAACGAGGAGGACTACCTCCGCCTGAAGGACAGCTACATCCTCACCCCGGACAAGCTGAAAAACGCCCGGCCGGACCTGTCCATTCTCCACCCCCTGCCCCGGGTCAACGAGATCAGCGTCGCCATTGACGACGATCCCCGGGCCTGCTACTTCAAGCAGGTGCTCTACGGCAAATACATGCGCATGGCGCTCATCATGAAACTCTTGAAGGAGGCTGGAAGACTGTGAATATCGACTCCATTCAGAACGGCATCGTCATCGACCACATCACCGCGGGCCGGGGCATGAAGCTCTATGAGCTGCTGGGCCTGGAAAAGCTGGACTGCTCCGTGGCCATCATCAAAAACGTGCACAGCCTGAAGCAGGGCAAGAAGGACATCATCAAGATCGACGCGGACATCCCCGTGAACCTGGACGTGATCGGCTACGTGGACCCGGGCGTCACCGTCAACGTGATCCGGGGCGGCGAGCTGGTGGAGAAAAAGCGCATCGACATGCCCGAGACCCTGACCAATGTGATCTTCTGCAAAAACCCCCGCTGCATCACCTCCTGCGAGCAGGAGCTCAAGCACATCTTCAAGCTCACCGACCGGAAGAACAAGGTCTACCGCTGCCTCTACTGCGAGACCAAGGCGAATTAAGACGAAAAGGAGAGAGATCATGGCAAGAATCATCAACGAGCCTTCCCATACTTTTAACGAATATCTGCTGATCCCCGGCTACACCCCCATCACCTGCCGCTCCGAGAAGGTGAATCTCCGCACCCCCCTGGTGAAGTTCCGCAAGGGGGAGGAGGACTGCCCCATCCAAATGAACATCCCCATGGTCTCCGCCATCATGCAGTCCGTCTCCGGAGACCGGCTGGCGGTGGCCCTGGCCAAGGAGGGCGGCGTCAGCTTCATCTACGGCTCCCAGAGCATTGAGGACGAGGCCGCCATGGTCCGCCGGGCCAAGAGCTACAAGGCCGGCTTTGTCCGCAGCGACTCCAACCTGAGTCCCGAGGCCACCCTGCGGGACGTGCTGGAGCTGAAAGGGCGCACCGGCCACGCCACCATCGCCGTCACCGAGGACGGCTCCGCCGAAGGAAAGCTGGTGGGCGTGGTCACCAGCCGGGACTACAGGCCCAGCCGCATGGATCCGAGCACCCCGGTCTCCAGCTTCATGACCCCTTTTGAAAAGCTGGTCTGGGCCCCGGAGGGCACCACCCTCAAGGAGGCCAACGACATCATCTGGGACCACAAGCTGAACTCTCTGCCCATCCTTACCGAGGACGGCCGGCTCAGCTGCTTCGTCTTCCGCAAGGACTACGAGAGCCACAAGGAGAACCCCAACGAGCTGCTGGACGCCCACAAGCGCTACGTGGTCGGCGCGGGCATCAACACCCGGGACTATGAAAAGCGCATCCCCGCCCTGCTGGAGGCAGGCGCGGACGTGCTGTGTATCGACTCCTCCGAGGGCTTTACCGACTGGCAGCGCTTCACGCTGGCCTGGGTCCGGGAGCATTACGGCGACAGCGTGAAGATCGGCGCCGGCAACGTGGTGGACGCCGCGGGCTTCCGCTTCCTGGCCGAGTGTGGGGCCGACTTCGTGAAGGTCGGCATCGGCGGCGGCTCCATCTGCATCACCCGGGAGACCAAGGGCATCGGCCGGGGCCAGGCCACCGCTTTGATCGACGTGTGCGCCGAGCGGGACCGCTACTATCAGGAGACCGGCGTGTACGTGCCCGTCTGCTCCGACGGCGGCATCGTCTACGACCACCACATTGCCCTGGCCCTGGCCATGGGCGCGGATTTCGTGATGCTGGGCCGCTACTTCGCCCGCTTCGACGAGAGCCCCACCAACAAGGTCAACATCGGCGGCACCTACTACAAGGAATACTGGGGCGAGGGCTCCGCCCGGGCCCGCAACTGGCAGCGCTACGACATGGGCGGGGACAAGAAGCTCTCCTTCGAGGAGGGCGTGGACTCCTATGTGCCCTACGCCGGCTCCCTGAAGGACAACGTGGCCATGACCCTCTCGAAGGTCCGCCACGCCATGTGCAACTGCGGCTGCCAGACCATCCCCGAGTTCCAGGAGAAGGCGGTGCTCACCCTGGTCTCCGCCACCACCATCGTGGAGGGCGGCGCCCACGACGTGATCCAGAAGGACACCTCCCCCACCATCAAGTGAGGGTAAGGCTATGAAAAAAGTCGGCATCGTCATGGGCAGTGACAGCGACCTGCCCGTGATCCAGAAGGCGGTCGCGATCCTGCGGGAGCTGGAGATCCCCTTCGAGGTCCACGTCTATTCCGCCCATCGCACCCCCGTAGAGGCCCGGGACTTCGCCCTCTCCGCCCGGGAGCGGGGCTTCGGCGTGCTCATCGCCGCGGCGGGCATGGCCGCCCACCTGGCGGGGGCCATTGCCGCCAACACCAGCCTCCCCGTCATCGGCATCCCCTGCAAGGGTCCGGTGCTGGACGGGCTGGACGCGCTTCTCAGCACCGTGCAGATGCCCTCCGGCGTCCCGGTGGCCTGCGTGGGCGTGGGTAACGGCGCCAACGCCGCCCTCCTGGCCGCCCAGATCCTGGCGGTGGAGGACGCCGCCCTGGCGGAGCGTCTGGCCGCCAAACGCGCCGCCGACGCCGCCAAGGTGCTGGAAAAGGACGCGGGGATCGCAGCAAGGCTGTGACGCAGGAAAAATGAAGACGCTGCGCTAATGAAGAAATTGTGGTGTCGCTGCGCGACGGATTGAAATTTCCCCTATTCCCCAGTGTGCGCACTGGGGACTTCCCCCAAGGGGGGAAGCAAGGCCGCCTCTTGGCTCCCCTCGTGGGAAGCAAGGCCGCGTCTTGGCTCCCCCTATGGGGAATTGCGGACTCGCGCTGCCGGTGGCAGATGAAGCGAGTCCGGAATTTCCGCAGCGGTCGAAAAATGCAAGGAAGAGCGTAAGCCCGCAGCATTTTTCGGGCACCGCAAGGTGGAATTGCGGCTTCGCGCTGCCGGTGGCAGAAAAAGCGAAGCCGGAATTACCGCAGCGGTCGAAAAATGCAAGGAAAAGCGTACGCCCGCAGCATTTTTCGGGCACCGCAAGGCGGACAGCTGTCGAACGAGCGCAGCGAGCGAGACTGAAGGGGTCTTCATTCCTTCATTCCTTCATTCTTTCATTCAAAAAATCTTATAAGGAGCTGTATAAAATGGAAAACAAACTCATCTACACCGGCAAGACCAAGAATGTTTACGCCCTTCCCAACGGCAACTACCTGCTGAAATTCAAGGACGACTGCACCGGCAAGGACGGCGTCTTCGATCCCGGCGAGAACTCCATCGGCCTGACCATCGAGGGCGTGGGCGACGTGAACCTGCGCATGTCCATCTACTTCTTTGAAAAGATCAACGCCGCCGGCATCCGCACCCACTTCGTCTCTGCGGACCTGGCCAACACCACCATGGAAGTCCTGCCCGCCAAGGTCTTCGGCAAGGGCCTGGAGGTCATCTGCCGCTAC
This sequence comes from Oscillospiraceae bacterium, assembly GCA_902775355.1. Lineage (GTDB taxonomy): Bacteria > Bacillota > Clostridia > Oscillospirales > Oscillospiraceae > Limivicinus. The sequence continues at coordinate 27,175 of CACYLY010000030.1, read as the reverse complement.
AAGGCCGTGGGCTCCTTCCTCCGCCGCTACGGCGACTATGTGGAGTCCGGCGCGGATCTGCCCGCCTACGTGGAGATGACCTTCAAGGACGACGCGAAGGGCGATCCCCTGGTGACCAAGGACGGCCTGATCGTCCTGGGCGTCATGACAGGCGAGCAGTACGATGAGATCAAGGACATGACCCAGAAGATCACGAAGATCGTGGCCGACGAGATGGCCGCCCGGGGCCTGGAGCTCTACGACATCAAGTTCGAGTACGGCTATGACGCTGAGGGCAAGGTCATGCTCATCGACGAGATCGCCTCCGGCAACATGCGCGTGTACAAGGACGGGCAGTACATCGACCCGATGACCCTGTCCAAGCTGTTCTTCGCGTAATGGGCGGTTTCTTCGGCGCGGTTTCCCACCGCGATATCGTGATGGACGTGTTCTTCGGCACGGACTATCACAGCCACCTGGGCACCCGCAGCGCCGGCATGGCGGTGTGGAGCAAGGACCGGGGCTGCGTGCGGGAGATCCACTCCATCACCAACACCCCCTTCCGCACCCGCTTTGAGGCGGATCTGCCGGACTTTGCCGGCTGCGTGGGCATCGGCTGTATCAGCGACTCCGACCCCCAGCCCCTGCTGGTGCGCTCCCACCTGGGGCTCTACGCCATCACCACCGTGGGCCAGATCAACAACGCCGAGCAGCTGGTGGCGGACTATTTCTCCGACCACGGCCATCAGTTCATGGCCATGGGTTCCGGCAAGGTCAACTGCACCGAGCTGGTGGCGGCCCTCATCAACGAGAAGGAGGACCTGGCCGCCGGCATCCGCCACGCCCAGGAGCGCATCGACGGCTCCATGACCATCCTGCTCATGACCGAGGACGGGGCCATCCTCGCCGCCCGTGATCTCAACGGCCGGCTGCCCGTCCACGTGGGGCAGGACGACCACGGCTTCTGCGTGTCCTTCGAGTCCTTCGCCTATCAGAAGCTGGGCTACAAAAACGCCTACGAGCTAGGCCCGGCGGAGGTCCTGCGCATCACCGCCGACGGCTTTGAGACCCTTCTCCCCCGGAAGAAGGACATGAAGATCTGCGCCTTCCTCTGGACCTACTACGGCTACCCCAACTCCAATTACGAGGGCGTCAACGTGGAGGTCATGCGCTGCCGCAACGGGGAGATCATGGCCCGGGACGAGATGGCCCGGGGCGGCATCCCCGACGTGGACTGCGTGGCCGGCGTGCCGGACTCCGGCGTGCCCCACGCCATCGGCTACGCCAACCGCAGCGGCAAGCGCTTCGCCCGCCCCTTCGTGAAATACACCCCCACCTGGCCCCGCTCCTTCATGCCCTCCAACCAGGCCATGCGGGATCAGGTCGCCAAGATGAAGCAGATCCCGGTGCCCGAGCTCATCGAGGGCCGGAAGCTCCTCTTTGTGGACGACTCCATCGTCCGGGGCACCCAGCTGCAGAGCACCGTGGACTTTCTCTTCGAGTCCGGCGCCAACCAGGTGCACATGCGCTCGGCCTGCCCGCCCATCATGTACGCCTGCAAGTACCTGAACTTCAGCCGCAGCAACTCGGACATGGACCTGCTGGCCCGCCGGGTGGTGGACGAGCTGGAGGGCGAGGCGGGCCTGGAACACCTGGAGGAATACGCCGACGCCGCCACCGAGCGGGGCCAGTGCCTGCTCAAGGCCATCTGCAAGAAGCTGGGCTTTGACTCCCTGGGCTACCAGTCTCTGGACGGCCTGCTGGAGGCCATCGGCATCGACCGGGAAAAGGTCTGCACCTACTGCTGGACCGGAAAGGAATAACACGAAATGGAAAACTCCCATTCCGCCTCTTACGCCGCGGCCGGCGTGAACATCGAGGCCGGCTATGAGGGCGTGCGCCTGATGAAAAGCCACGTGGAGCGCACCTTTATCCCCGGCGTGGTCTCCGGCATCGGCGGCTTCGGCGGCCTCTTCGCCCCGGATCTGGCCGGGATGCGCCAGCCCGTGCTGGTCTCCGGCACCGACGGCGTGGGCACCAAGCAGCGCATCGCCCAACTGATGGACAAGCACGACACCGTGGGCATCGACTGCGTGGCCATGTGCGTCAACGACATCGTCTGCTGCGGCGCCAAACCCCTCTTCTTCCTGGACTATATCGCCATCGGCAGAAACATCCCCGAAAAGGTGGCCAGCCTGGTGGCCGGCGTGACCGAGGGCTGCGTCCGGGCCGGCTGCGCCCTCATCGGCGGCGAGACCGCCGAGCACCCGGGCACCATGGCCCCGGAGGACTACGACCTGGCGGGCTTCTCCGTGGGCGTGGTGGACAAGGCGAAGATCCTGGATCCCGCCGCCGTCCGCCCCGGGGACCTGATCCTGGCCCTGCCCTCCAGCGGCGTCCACTCCAACGGCTACTCCCTGGTGCGCAAGGTCTTCGACGTGGAGCACGCGGACCTGGGCCGCTTCGTCCCCGAGCTGGGGCTGCCCCTGGGCCAGGCTCTGCTGACACCCACCTGCATCTACGTCAAGCCCGTCCTGGCCGCCCTGGAGGCTGCCGAGGTCCACGGGATCAGCCACATCACCGGCGGCGGCTTCTACGAGAACATCCCCCGCTCCATTCCCAGGGGCCTCTGCGCGAAGCTCGAGAAGGCCGCGGTGCGGGTGCCCCCCATCTTCGACCTGATCCAAAAGCTGGGCAAGATCCCCGAGCGGGACATGTTCAACACCTTCAACATGGGCGTGGGCATGAGCCTCACCGTCTCCGCCGACAGCGCCGACAGGGCCCTGGCCGCCCTCCGCGCCGCGGGCGTGGAGGCCTATCCCATCGGCGAGATCGTCGAAGCGGAGGAGAGGATCGTCCTATGCTGAGGCAGGCTTTGATCGACGGGGTCCTGGCCGGCTGCCTCATCTCCTTCGGTGGGACCGTGCTCCTCTCCTGTGACAATCGCTATGCGGGCGCCCTGCTCTTCTGTATCGCCCTGCTCTCGATCTGCTGGTTCGGCTTTAATCTCTACACCGGCAAGGTGGGCTTCCTGGTAGCCGACCACAGCAAAAACGCCCTGAGCGCGGCCTATCTGGGCCTGTTGGGCAATCTTCTGGGCACTCTGCTGCTGGGCTTCCTGGTTTCCCTGGCCCTCCCTGCTCTGAAGGAGGCCGCCCAGGCCGCCTGCGGCAAGCGCCTGACCCAGCTGCCGCTGCAGAGCTTTCTGCGGGGTTGCTTCTGCGGCGTGATGATGTATGTCGCCGTCTGGGTCTTCCGGGAGAGAAAGACCGTGCTGGGCATCCTCTTCTGTATCCCGGTCTTTATCCTGGCGGGCTTTGAGCACTCCATCGCGGACATGTTCTATTTCTCCCTGTCCGGGACGATCTTCCGGCCCGCAAGTCTGCTCTTCCTGCTGCTGGTGGTCCTGGGCAACAGCGTGGGCGGGATGTTCATCCCTCTCCTGCAGCTGCTCAGAGGAAAGGAGGCCCCATGAATAAAACCCGGATCGCCGTGCTGGTCTCCGGCGGCGGCACCAATCTCCAGGCCCTGCTGGACGCCCAGAAGAGCGGCGTCCTCCGCAGCGGGGAGATCGTCCTGGCGGTCTCCAACAAGGCCGGGGCCTACGCCCTCACCCGGGCAGAAAAGGCCGGCGTGGAGGCCCTGACTCTCACCCGGAAAGACTGCGGCGGGCAGGAGAGCTTCGAGCAAGCCCTGCAGGAAGCCCTGGAAGCCCGGGGCGTGGAGCTCATCATCCTGGCGGGCTTTCTCAGCATCCTCAGCGCGGACTTCACCGCCCGCTGGGACAAGCGCATCCTGAACGTGCATCCCTCCCTGATCCCCTCCTTCTGCGGCAAGGGCTTCTATGGACTGAAGGTCCACGAGGCCGCCCTGGCCCGGGGCGTCAAGTTCACCGGCGCCACCGTACATTATGTAAACCAAATCCCCGACGGCGGAGAGATCCTCCTCCAGCAGCCCGTGCCCGTGCTGCCCGGCGACACGCCGGAAATCCTGCAGCGGCGGGTGATGGAGCAGGCGGAGTGGATCCTGCTGCCCCGGGCGGCGGAGCTGGTCTCCGCGCAAATACAGCTCGAAAAGGAGAATGAAGCATGATCGACTTTCTGGACTTTCTGAGAAACAACAGCTATCCCGGCCGCGGCATCGCCGTGGGCAGGGACCGGGTCTATTACTTCATCATGGGCCGCAGCGTCAACAGCCGCAACCGCATCTTCTCGCTGACCGAGGACGGCATCCGCACCGAGGCCTTCGACGCCTCCAAGCTGGTGGATCCCAGCCTCATCATCTACCACCCCGTCCGCTCCATGGGCACGGATCTGATCGTCACCAACGGCAACCAGACCGACACCATCCGGGACATGGGCGAGTTCCGGGCCGCTCTGGCCACCCGGGAGTATGAGCCCGACGAGCCCAACTGGACCCCCCGCATCTCCGCGATCTGCCATGCCGACGGTAGCTTTTCCCTGTCCATCCTCAAGCGGGTGGACGGCCGCTGCCTCCGCTGCACCTACGACTACGAGGGCTGCGACGAGGGCAAGGGCTATTTCCTCAGCACCTATCAGGGGGACGGCAGCCCCCTGCCCAGCTTCACCGGCGAGCCTCTGGCCATCACCATGCCGGAGCCCGAGGAGGTCTGGGAAGCCCTGAACCATGACAACAAGGTTTCGCTCTACGCCAATGTGCACGGCGAGGTGAAGCTTTTCAATAAACACCTGGGAGACTGACGGCACAGCGGATAAGCTCCCCTGTGCAAGGGGTCTTGGGTGTGTCAGTCGCCGATCCCCCGCGAGGCGGCTGACAGAGGGCCTGTTCCGGGCTCGCCGCCCTGCGGCTGCCCCCGTAGGGCCGAGCATTGCTCGGCCGACAAATGTTCGCCGACCACTGGTCGGCGCTACGGCGCGGCAATCCGTTTTCCCCTTTCTTCTGTTTTTTGATACGGTTTTATTTCTTATGATATGGAGATTATGACATGAAAGAACTGCAACTCAAATACGGCTGCAACCCCAACCAGAAGCCCGCCCGCATCTTCATGCCCGACGGATCCCAGCTGCCCGTCACCGTCCTGAACGGCCGCCCCGGCTTCATCAATTTTCTGGACGCCCTGAACTCCTGGCAGCTGGTGAAGGAGCTGAAGGAGGCCACCGGCCTGCCCGCCGCCGCCAGCTTCAAGCACGTCTCCCCCGCCGGCGCCGCCGTGGGCCTGCCTCTCAGCGACATTGACCGGCGCATCTACTTCGTGGCCGAGGGCGCGGAGCTGAGCCCCATCGCCTGCGCCTACATCCGGGCCCGGGGCGCGGACCGGCTCTGCTCCTACGGGGACTGGGCCGCCCTCAGCGAGGTCTGCGACGCCGCCACCGCCGCCTATCTGAAGGAGGAAGTCTCCGACGGCATCATCGCCCCCGGCTACACCGAGGAGGCCCTGGAGATCCTGAAGACCAAGAAAAAGGGCAATTACAACGTGGTGCAGATCGACCCCGACTACCTCCCCGCTCCCCAGGAGTACAAGGACGTGTTCGGCATCCGCTTCGAGCAGGGCCACAACAATTTCAAGATTGACGAGAGCCTGCTGCAGAACATCGTCAGCGCCAACAAGGAGCTGCCGGAGCAGGCGAAGATCGACATGATCGTGTCCCTTATCACTTTGAAGTACACCCAGTCCAACTCCGTCTGCTACGTGAAGGACGGCCAAGCCATCGGCGTGGGCGCCGGCCAGCAGAGCCGCATCCACTGCACCCGTCTCGCCGGCTCCAAGGCGGACAACTGGTATCTCCGCCAGCATCCCAAGGTGCTGGCCCTGCAGTTCGTCCCCGGCATCCGCCGGCCGGACCGGGACAACGCCATCGACGTCTACACCTCCGACGAGTATGAGGATCTTCTCCGCGAGGGCGAATGGCAGCGGGTCTTCACCGTGAAGCCCGAGCCCCTGAGCGCCGAGGAGAAAAAGGCCTGGATCGCCACCCAGTCCGGCGTCACCTGCGGGTCCGACGCCTTCTTCCCCTTTGGGGACAATGTGGAGCGGGCCCGGAAGTCCGGCGTGCAGTACATTGCCGAGCCCGGCGGCTCCATCCGGGACGACCATGTGATCGCCACCGCCGACCGCTACAACATGGTGCTGGCCTTCACGGGCATGCGCCTGTTCCACCACTGATCGCGTCCTGCCTTTTCCTGCGGCAACAACGCCCCCCTTGCCTAAAAGGGGGGGCCGTAGCGCCGAGCATCGCTCGGCGGCACACTGGGTCGGGGGGATACAATCGCTTTCCCCTCCCGATGCGAAACAACACACATGAGGAGTTCAACATGAAAGTCATGGTCATCGGCGGCGGCGGCCGGGAGCACGCCGTGCTCCGCAAGCTGAAAGAGAATCCTGAAATCACCGAGCTCTTCGCTCTACCCGGCAACGGCGGCATCGCCGCGGACGCCGCCTGCGTCCCCATCGGCGCCAAGGACATCGCCTCCATCGTCTCCTTTGCGGAGGACAACGCCATCGACTACGCGGTGGTCACGCCGGACGATCCCCTGGTGCTGGGCTGCGTGGACGCGCTGGAGGAGATCGGCGTGCCCTGCTTCGGCCCCCGCTCGGAGGCCGCCCTCATCGAGGGCAGCAAGGTCTTCGCCAAGAACCTGATGAAAAAGTACGGCATCCCCACCGCCCGCTACGAGGTCTTCACCGAACTGGAGGCGGCCCTGGATTACGTGCGCAGCTCTCCCCTGCCCATCGTGGTGAAGGCGGACGGCCTGGCCCTGGGCAAGGGCGTGGTGGTGGCCCGCAGCCGCGAGGAGGCGGAGGACGCCGTCCGCGCCAGCATGGAGGATCACAAGTTCGGCAAGAGCGGCGAGCGCCTGGTCATCGAGGAGTTCCTGGAGGGCCCGGAGGTCTCCGTCCTGGCCTTTACCGACGGAAAGACCCTGGTGCCCATGGTGTCCTCCATGGACCACAAGGCCGCCTTCGACGGGGACGCCGGCCCCAACACCGGCGGCATGGGCACCGTGGCGCCGAACCCCTATTACACCCCCGCCGTGGCGGAGCGCTGCATGAAAGAGATCTTCCTGCCCACCATCCGGGCCATGGAGGCCGAAGGCCGGCCCTTCAAGGGCTGCCTATACTTCGGCCTGATGATCACCAAGGACGGCCCCAAGGTCATCGAGTACAACTGCCGCTTCGGCGACCCGGAGACCCAGGTGGTGCTGCCCCTGCTGGAGACGGACCTGTTCACGATCATGCGGGCCGTCACCGAGGAGCGGCTGGACCAGATCCAGGTCAAGTTCAAGGACGCCGCCGCCTGCTGCGTGATCCTGGCCTCCAAAGGCTACCCCGGCAGCTATGAAAAGGGCTATCCCATTGAGCTTCCCGAGAAGTACGAGGGGCAGATCTTCGTGGCCGGCGCCGCCCGGAAGGACGGGCAGCTGCTCACCAGCGGCGGCCGGGTCCTGGGCTGCACCGCCGTGGCGGACACCCTGCCTGCGGCCATCGAGCAGGCCTACGCCCTGGCCCGCTCGGTGAAATTTGAAAACGCCTTCTGCCGCAGCGACATCGGCCAGCGGGCCCTGCGGGCGCAGAAAGAGGAATAAACATGGTTTATCGAGTTTATGTGGAAAAAAAGCCCGGTCTGGACCAGGAGGCCCGGGCCCTGCTGAACGACGCCCGGACCCTGCTGGGGATCGAAAGCCTCACCAAGGTACGGCTCTTCAACCGCTACGACGCGGAGGGCCTGAGCCGGGAGCTCTTCGACTCCGCCATCCGCACCGTCTTCTCCGAGCCCCAGCTGGACCTGGCCTCGGAGCTGGTGGACGTGGGGGACGCCCTGGTCTTCGCCGTGGAGTATCTGCCCGGCCAGTTCGACCAGCGGGCGGACTCCGCCGCCCAGTGCATCCAGATCCTCTCTCAGGGGGAGCGGCCCCTGATCCGCTCCGCCAAGGTCTACGCCCTCTACGGCGCCCTCACCGAACAGGAGCTGGGAGAGATCAAAAAGTACGTCATCAACCCGGTGGAGGCCCGGGAGGCCGCCCTGTCGAAGCCCGAGACCCTGGCTCTCAGCTATGAGATCCCCACAGCGGTGGAGATCCTGGAGGGCTTCCGGGAGCTCCGGCGGGAGGAGCTGGAGGCCTTGGGCAAAAAGCTGGGTCTCGCCATGGACGGGGACGACTTCGCCTTCTGCCAGGACTATTTCCGCTCTGAGGGCCGGGACCCCAGCATCACCGAGATCCGGGTGCTGGACACCTATTGGTCCGACCACTGCCGCCACACCACCTTCAACACCGTGATCGACGAGGCGAGCTTTGCCGATCCCCTGCTCCAAAGCGCCTGGGAGGACTATCTGGCCCTCCGCCGGGACCTGGGCAGGACCAAGCCCGTCTGCCTCATGGACCTGGGCACCATCGCCGCCAAGGCCCTGAAGCAGGCCGGCAGGCTCCGGAAGCTGGACGAGAGCGAGGAGATCAACGCCTGCACCGTGAAGATCGACGTGACGGTGGACGGCGCGACCGAGCCCTGGCTGCTGCTCTTCAAGAACGAGACCCACAACCACCCCACGGAGATCGAGCCCTTCGGCGGCGCCGCCACCTGCATCGGCGGGGCCATCCGGGATCCCCTCTCCGGCCGGGCCTATGTCTACGGGGCCATGCGCCTCACCGGCGCGGCGGACCCCCTGAAGCCCGTCAGCGAGACCATCCCCGGCAAGCTCCCCCAGCGGAAGCTGGTCACCACCGCCGCCGCCGGCTATTCCTCCTACGGCAACCAGATCGGTCTGGCCACCGGCATCGTGGACGAGTGGTATCACCCGGGCTACGCCGCCAAGCGCATGGAGATCGGCGCGGTCATCGCCGCCGCTCCTCAGGCCAATGTGCGTCGGGAGCGGCCTGTCCCGGGGGATCTGGTGATCCTGCTGGGCGGCAGCACCGGGCGGGACGGCATCGGCGGCGCCACCGGCTCCTCCAAGGCCCATGACGCCCACTCCGTGGAGACCTGCGGGGCCGAGGTGCAGAAGGGCAACGCCCCCGAGGAGCGCAAGCTCCAGCGCCTGTTCCGCAATCCCGCCGCCGCCCGCATGATCAAGCGCTGCAACGACTTCGGCGCCGGCGGCGTGTCCGTGGCTATCGGCGAGCTGGCGGAGGGCCTGGACATCGACCTGAACGCCGTCCCCCGGAAATACGAGGGCCTGGACGGCACGGAGCTGGCCATCAGCGAGAGCCAGGAGCGCATGGCCGTGGTCATCGCCCCCGAGGACAAAAAGGCCTTCCTGGCCCTGGCCGCGGCGGAGAACCTGCAGGCCGTCCCCGTGGCGGCGGTCCAGGCCGCGCCCAGGCTCCAGATGCGCTGGAACGGCCGGACCATCGTGGACCTGAGCCGGGCCTTTCTGGACACCAACGGCGCCGCCAAGCATATCACCGTGGAGACCGCCGCCCCCGAAGCCCTGCAGGATCCGGTGACCGGCGGCTTTGCCGAAAACCTGCGCGCCGTGGTCTCGGAGCTGAACGGCTGCTCCCACCGGGGCCTCAGCGAGCGCTTTGACTCCACCATCGGCGCGGGGAGCGTGCTCATGCCCTTCGGCGGCAGGCGGCAGCTCACGCCGGTGCAGGCCATGGTGCAGAAGATCTCCCTGGAGCAGGGCCACACCGAGGACTGCTCCCTCATGTCCTGGGGCTTCAACCCCTTCCTCTCCGAAAAAAGCCCCTATCACGGGGCCTATCTGGCGGTGGTGGAGTCCGTGTGCAAGCTGGTTGCCAGCGGCGCCGCTTTCCGGGACGTGTATCTGAGCTTTCAGGAGTATTTCGAGCGCCTGGGCCGGGATCCCAAGCGCTGGGGCAAGCCTCTGGCCGCGCTGCTGGGCGCCTTCGAGGCCCAGATGGGCCTGGGCGTGGCCGCCATCGGCGGCAAGGACTCCATGTCCGGCAGCTTTGAGAAGCTGGACGTGCCCCCCACCCTGGTCTCCTTCGCGGTGACCACGGCGAAAACCGGCGATATCGTCTCCCCCGAGGCCAAGGTCGCGGGCCACAGGCTGATCCGCCTGGCCCCGGAAAAGGATGAAAACAGCCTGCCCACGGCGGGATCCCTGCTGGCCCTCTTCGAAACAGTCACCGCTCTGATGCGCGCGGGCAAGGTTTACGCCTGCTATACCCCCGGTCAGGGTGGCGACGCCGCGGCGATCTGGAAAATGGCCATCGGCAACGACCTGGGCTTCCGCTTCCGGGAGGGGCTGACGGTCGATCAGCTCTTCGGCTATGACTACGGCGCCTTCCTGCTGGAGGTCGACGGCGACGTACCCGGCGAAGAGCTGGGCGTCTTCACCGACGACGGAGCTTTCACCCTGGGCGGGGAGAGCCTTTCCTGCGCCGAATTGCTGAATCTCTACGAGGGCAAGCTGGAGAGCGTCTATCCCTGCAATATCCCCGCGCCGGACTGCCGGCTGGAGACCTTCTCCTATACGGCCCAAGAGCGCCCCGCCCCCGCCGTCAAGGTCGCCCGGCCCCGGGTGCTGATCCCCGCCTTCCCCGGCACCAACTGCGAGGTGGATTCCGCCCGGGCCGTCCGGGACGCCGGGGCCGAGCCGGAGATCTTTGTGATCCGGAACCTGAGCGCAGAGGACATTTCCCGCAGCGTAGAGCGCTTCGCGGAGCGTCTGAAGGACAGCCAGATGATCTTCATCCCCGGCGGCTTCTCCGGCGGCGACGAGCCGGACGGCTCCGGCAAGTTCATCACCGCCTTCTTCCGCTCCGGCCCCGTGAAGGAGGGGGTGCAGGAGCTGCTGGAGAAGCGGGACGGGCTGATCTGCGGCATCTGCAACGGCTTCCAGGCGCTGATCAAGCTGGGCCTGGTACCGTACGGCCGCATCACGGAGCCCGATGAGAACAGCCCCACGCTGACCTTCAACACCATTGCCCGGCACCAGAGCCGCATCGTCCGCACCCGCATCGCCTCCAACAAGTCCCCCTGGCTGGCCCTGACGGAGGTGGGCGAAGTATACAGCGTGCCCATCTCCCACGGCGAGGGCCGCTTCCTGGCGGACGAGGAGACCGTCCGGGCTCTGGCCGCCAACGGCCAGATCGCCACCCAGTATGTGGACCTGGAGGGGCAGGTCACTGACGACGTGGCTTTCAACCCCAACGGCTCCCTCTGCGCCATCGAGGGCATCACCTCCCCCGACGGCCGTGTCTTCGGCAAGATGGGCCACGCCGAGCGCATCGGCCCCAACCTGTACAAAAACGTCCCCGGCCGCTACGACCTGCGCATGTTCGAGGCGGCGGTCCGGTATTTCCGATAAAGAAAGGCAAGGTGTATTCCATGAGTCGAATGGTAGGAACCGTCTCCCGGGGCATCCGCGCCCCCATCATTCGCGAGGGGGATGATCTGCGTACGATCGTGCCCGACTGTCTGCTGCGGGCCGCCGAGCAGGAGGGCTTCGCCTTCCACGACCGGGACGTGCTGGCCATGACCGAGGCCATCGTGGCCCGGGCCCAGGGCAACTACGCCACGGTGGAGGACATCGCCGAGGACGTGCGGCAGAAGCTGGGCGGCGGCACCATTGGGGTCATCTTCCCCATCCTCAGCCGCAACCGCTTCGCCATCTGCCTGCGGGGCATCGCCAAGGGCGCCAAAAAGGTGGTCCTCATGCTCTCCTATCCCTCCGACGAGGTGGGCAACCACCTGGTGGACTGGGACTCCCTGGACGAGAACGGGATCGACCCCTATCGGGACGTGCTGGATCTGGAGCGCTGGCGGGCCCTCTTCGGCTACCGCTTCCACCGCTTCACCGGCGTGGACTATGTGGACTACTATGCCCAACTGATCCGGGAATCCGGGGCCGAGGCGGAGGTGATCTTCGCCAACGATCCCCGCCGCATCCTGGACTATACCAAAAACGTGATCCACTGCGACATTCACACCCGCGCCCGGACCTCCCGCCTGCTGAAGGCCGCCGGCGGGGAGCGGATCTTCGGTCTGGACGAGATCATGACCGCCCCCGTAAACGGCAGCGGCTACAACGAGCGCTACGGCCTGCTGGGCTCCAACAAGGCCACCGAGGACAAGATCAAGCTCTTCCCCCGGGACTGCCAGGCTCTGGTGGACGCCATCCAGGCCCAGCTGCTGGAGAAGACCGGCAAGCGCCTGGAGGTCATGGTCTACGGCGACGGGGCCTTCAAGGACCCCATCGGCAAGATCTGGGAGCTGGCGGACCCGGTGGTCTCCCCGGCCTACACCAAGGGGCTGGAGGGCACCCCCAACGAGCTGAAGCTCAAGTACTTGGCGGACAATGACTTTGCCGCCCTCTCCGGCGAGGAGCTGCGCTCTGCCATCGAGGAGGAGATCCGCAAGAAGGACGGCGACCTGGTGGGCCAGATGGCCTCCGAGGGCACCACCCCCCGGCGTCTCACGGACCTGATCGGCTCCCTCTGCGACCTGACCTCCGGCTCCGGCGACAAGGGCACTCCGAACAGTGAACAGTGAACAGTAGCGCCGAGCATCGCTCGGCGAAGCCTTCGCACCCCGCAGCGCCGGCGCGGATCGGCGGGCCGCCGAGGGCGTCGGCCCCTACAGGGGAAACGGACGGTGAAGCGGATACTCCGCAGCGCCGAGCATCCCGACGCGCGGGGAGCATAGCGACGCGCGAGAAACGCGCGACGAACCAAGCTTGTCTGCGACGTTCCAAGCTCTGCTTGCTCGGCGAAGCCTCGAAGCCCCCGTAGCGCCGAGCATTGCTCGGTGAAGCCTCGAAACCCTCGTAGCGCCGAGCATTGCTCGGCGAGTCCTCGACGTTCCCTGCTCAAGAGCCCAAGAAGCGACTTTATCTACACATTGACGGCCCGGTCTGTGACCGGGCCGTTTCTTTTTCCACGCCGCGGCCCTGTCCGCTGCGCATTTTGACAGGGGCCGCTTCCTGTGCTATCATGGGGGCCGTGAAAAAGCCGCGGCCCCAGCAGACCGCGGCGCAGGAGGATTCCATCATGCGAGAGACAGCGACAGCCCTGGCCATCGCCCGAGCGGCGGCGGAGCGCGGGGGCCGGGCCTACTACGTGGGCGGCTGGGTCCGGGACAGGCTTCTGGGCCGGAAAAACAAGGATATCGATCTGGAGGTCCACGGTCTGCGTCCGGACCAGCTGACGGAGATCCTGGACGAGCTGGGCCCCTGGCAGAGCATGGGCGAGAGCTTCGGCATCCTGCGGCTGCGCCATGTGGATCTGGACATTGCCCTGCCCCGGGCCACGGACGCGGAGCGCCGGGGCGGCCGGGACTTCGCGGCCGGGGCCGATCCCTTCATCGGGCCGGAGAAGGCCGCCCGGCGGCGGGACTTCACCGTCAACGCCCTGATGCAGGATGTGCTCAGCGGGGAGATCCTGGATTTCTTTGACGGGCAGCGGGACCTGCGGGAGGGGCTGATCCGCATGGTGGACGCGGACTGCTTCACCGCCGACCCCCTGCGGGTGTTCCGGGCGGCTCAGTTTGCCGCCCGCTTCGGCTTTGCGGTAAGCGAGGAGACCCGGGCGGCGGCCGGCGCGGTCTCCACGGCGGGCCTGGCGGGCGAGCGGGTCATGGGCGAACTGGAGAAGGCCCTGCTGAAAGCGGAGCGCCCCTCGGTCTTCTTCGAGGAGCTGCGGCGCATGGGTCAGCTGGACTGCTGGCTGCCGGAGCTGCGGGATCTGATCGGCGTGCCCCAACCTCCGGCCCATCACCCGGAGGGGGATGTCTGGACCCACACGCTGCAGGTGCTGGATCAGGCCGCCCTGCTGCGGGACCAAGCGGCAAATCCCCTGGGGCTGATGCTCTCCGCCCTGTGCCACGACTTCGGCAAGGCCCTCTGCACCGCGGAGATCGACGGGCATATCCGCGCCTTTGGTCATGAGGAGGCGGGTCTGCCTCTGGTCAGCGCCTTTCTGGGCCGCCTGACCAGGGAGAAAAAGCTGCGGAGCTATGTCCGGGACATGACCCGGCTGCACATGCTGCCCAACATGCAGGCAGCGCAGAACGCCGGCCCCAAGGCTTTTCTCCGGCTCTACGACCGCTCCTGCTGCCCGGAGGACCTGCTGCTGCTGGCCAAGGCGGACCATCTGGGGCGCAGGGCCCCGGGGGACAACGGGGCCGCCCTGGAGGCAGGTTTCCGGGCCGTCGAGGCGCGGCAGCGGGAAATGCTGGCCCTGTACCGGCAGCGAATGGCCCTGTCCGCCCTGCAGGGAGAGGATCTGCTGGCCCTGGGCCTGAAGCCGGGCCCGGCGTTCAAGGAGGTCCTGGACTACGTCCACAAGCTCCGCCTGGCCGGTCTGGATCTGGAGACGCAGCGCAAACAGGCGGCGGCGTATCTCAGAGAAAAGGGAAACGGCGAACAGTGAACGGTGAACGGCGAACAGGGAAAAGTGGAGAGGAAAGGACGAAGGACGAAAAGATCGCGCCGCGCCCGTCATGGCTTCGCGTCCCCGCAGCGCCGAGCATCCCGACGCGCGGGGAGCGTGCGAGGTTCCAAGCTCTGCTTGCTCGGCGCAGAAGGAACGAATCGGCAGAACGAAGGAAACGCCGAGCAATGCTCGGCGCTACTACGAACTCAACAACGAAAAACCGGGAAGTCAAACGACTTCCCGGTTTTTCGTTGTTGATGTTCCGGCTCAGACGGCGTCGTAGCCGGCGCGGTAGGCCTTCAGGTTCAGCTCCCGGAACTTGGGAGGAACGGTCTCGGCGATGACGGTCTCCCAGTCGATATCGTCCATGTGCAGGGCCTTCACCATGCCGCCGAAGAGGACGATGTTCATGCACTTGGCGTTGCCAAGCTCCTCGGCGATCTTCTCGGCGTTCAGGACCAGGCAGCGGTAGTGCTTCTGCATGGCCTCCAGGCAGCCCTGGGGGTACTCGCAGAGGCCCGCGGCGATGCTGGAGGAGGCCATCTCGTAATCGTTGATGACGGCCACCCCGTCGGGCTTCAGGAAGTCGGCGTAGCGGACGGCCTCCATCTTCTCAAAGGCCACAATGATATCCGCCGCGCCCTTGCCGATGACCGGGGACCAGACCTTCTCGCCCCAGTGGACCTGGGTGGAGACGCTGCCGCCCCGCTGGCTCATGCCGTGGACCTCGGACATCTTCACGTCGTAGCCGGCCTTCATGAGGCCGTTCACCAGCACCTTGGCGGTGAGGATGGCGCCCTGGCCGCCAACGCCCACCAGCAGCGCGCTCTTGCTCTCTTTCATGCCGCTCACTCCTTCCTCGTAATGGCGCCCTTGGGGCAGACCTGGGCGCAGACGGTGCAGCCCACGCACTGGTTCTGGTCGATCTTGGCCTTCTTGTTCTCCACCAGGATGGCGGGGCAGCCCACCCGCAGGCAGCTCTTGCAGCCGATGCACTTGTCGGTGTCCACCACGCACTTGCCGATGTCATGCTTGATGCCCTTGATGAGCAGGCAGGGGCGGCGCACCACGATGGCGGCGGGGACTTCGGAGGCGGCGGCCTTCACCACGGCCTCGTCCATGGCCTTCAGGTCCTGGGGATCCACGATCTGGATGAACTGGTAGCCCATGGATTCCAGCACCTTCTCGATGCGGATCTTCTCGGCGATCTCGCCCTGGAGGGTCTTGCCGGAGCCGGGGTTGTCCTGGTGGCCGGTCATGCCGGTGATGGAGTTGTCCAGCACCACGGGGATCATGGGCCCTTTGTTGTAGATGATCTCGGCGGCGCCGGTCATGCCGCTGTGGAAGAAGGTGGAGTCGCCCACCACGCCGAAGACCTTGCGCGTGTCGCCGGTGAGGGCCAGGGTCTTGGCCAGGCCCATGCCCACGCTGAAGCCGCCGCCCATGCACACGCAGGTGTCCGCCGCGTTCAGAGGCGCGGCGCCGCCCAGGGTGTAGCAGCCGATGTCGCCGGTGACGATGAAGTTCTTGTGCCTGGACATGGTGTAGAAGAAGCCGCGGTGGGGGCAGCCGGGGCAGAGAGCGGGGGGACGGGACACGGCGGCCACGCCCAGATCCGGCGCCTGGGGCTTTTCATCGAAGAGCCGCTCCTTCAGCAGCTGGGGATTGAACTCATAGAGCTTGCCGGTGAGCTCCTTGCCCACGCAGTCGATGCCGGCGGCCTTGATCTGCTCCTCCATGAAGGGGTCCAGCTCCTCGATGACGTAGAGCTTTTCCACCTGGGAGGCGAACTCCCGGATGAGCTTCATGGGCAGGGGGTTGGTCAGGCCCAGCTTCAGGAAGGAGGTGTCCTCGGGGAACACGTCCTTGGCGTAGAGATAGGCGATGGAGGCGGTGATGACGCCGACCTTGTGGCCCTTGATCTCCATTTTGTTGAGGCAGCAGGTGTTGCCGTACTCCTCCAGGGCGGCCAGGTTCTTCTCCACCTTGGGGTGGTTGCGGTAGGCCAGGGCCGGGGTGCAGGAGAATTTCATGGGATTGCGGACGTAGGGCTTCACTTCCTGCTCCTCCCGCTGGCCCAGGCTCACCAGGCTCTTGGAGTGGGAGACGCGGGTGGTGGTGCGGAACAGTACCGGCGCGTCAAACATCTCGGAGATCTTGTAGGCCTCCTTCATGAAGTCCTTGCACTCCTGGGAGTCGGAGGGCTCCACCAGGGGGATCTTGGCGGAACGGGCGTAATGCCGGTTGTCCTGCTCGTTCTGGGAGGAGTGCATGCTGGGATCGTCCGCCGTGACGATGACGAAGCCCCCGTTGACGCCGTTGTAGGCGGCGGTGAACATGGGGTCGGCCGCCACGTTCAGGCCCACGTGCTTCATGGCGCAGAGGCTGCGGACGCCGGCGATGCTGGCGCCGTAGGCCACCTCGGTGGCCACCTTCTCGTTGGGGGCCCATTCGCAGTAGAGCGCGTCCTTGTACTGGGGAAGATTCTCGAAGATCTCGGTGCTGGGGGTGCCGGGATAGGCGGAACAGACCTTGACGCCGGCTTCGTAGGCGCCGCGGGCGATGGCCTCGTTCCCGGAATACAGAACCTTGTCCATACGCTTGACTTCCTTTCTCACGATTGTTTCTCAGGGTCATCTAAGGCTTATTTTACTAAGGCTCTTGAAATGTGTAAACCATTTCCTTATAATAGGGATATAAGCAAAGCTTATTGCGATAAGAGGAGATGATCCCATGACCACCACTCAGGCCCTCTACGTGCTGGAGGTGGCCGCCTGCCGCAGCATGTCCCAGGCGGCCCAGCGGCTCTACGTGTCCCAGTCCGCCATCTCCCAGCAGATCCAGAAGCTGGAGCAGGAGCTGGGCTGCGCCCTCTTCACCCGCACGGTGAACGGGCCCCGCCTCACCGCCGCCGGGGAGGACTTCTGCCGCCGGGCCCGGCCGGTGATGGACGCCTGGCAGAAGCTCTGCCGGGACGTGCAGGCCAGCAACCCCACCGCGAAAAAGCAGCTGCGCATCGGTCTGGGCTCCCGGGTCTACTCCAACAGCCTGTTTGAGGACATCGTGCGCTATTTCGACCGCCAGCCGGAGATCGAGGTCTCCTTCTTCACCGAGGCGGGCATGGACTTCCTCATGGCCCTGCGGCAGCAGCAGGTGGACCTGGTGCTGGACCGGCTGCCCACGGAGGACTATCTGGACCGGCAGAGCGAGTATTACAGCTTCCCCTTGGTGCGGGAGCGGCAGTGCGTGCTCCTGTCCCGCCGGGACCCTCTGGCCGCCCGGGAGCGGCTGCCTCTCCGGGAGCTGGAGGGGGCCACGGTGATCTCCGGCCTGGAAAACTCCGCCGAGGACCGGCAGCTCAAGGAGCTCTGCAGCCGCCACGGCTTCACGCCCCAGCGGATCTACCGCTCCGACAGCATCGAGACCAACATGAGCCTGGTGCGCAGCGGCGTGGGGGTGGTGCTGGGGCCCGAGTCCTTTTCCCGCTATTACAACGTGGCGGCCCTGCCCCTGGAGCCGGAGACCGAGGCCAGTCTCCGCTTCGTGTGCCTGAAAAACCTGCTCCAGCGCCGGGAGATCCGCCAGATGCGGGACTATCTGATCCGGGTCTGCCGGGAGCACGGGCTCATAAGCGACGATCCGGACGCCAACAACTGAAAGACCCGGGGACGCGAGATTCTCTCTCACGTCCCCGGGTTTTGCTTAATCTCTTAACTTGAAACGCAAAGCTACCGCGTGGTGCCGGCGCTCTCGTCCAGGCTGCGCTCCAGGTTCAGGCCCAGCTCCAGGCGCAGGGGCTCCGGCTCCTTGGGGGCCGCGGCCTCTTCGGCCTGCAGGGTCCAGCGCAGCAGGCCCGCCAGAACGGCGCCCAGAAGCAGCAGCACCAGGATCATCAGCGCAAAGCCCTTGGCCGGGCTCCTCTTGGGCGCAGGCTTCTCGGTCTGCTGTTTGGGCGCGGGCTTTCTGGCCTGCTTCTGGGCGGACTGTCCGTCCGTCTGCTTCGGAGCCGGCCTCTCCGCCTGCCGGGGCGCGGGCTGCTCCTCTTCCTCCGGCTCAGGCGCCGCTTCGGGCTCCGGGGCGGGGGCCGCGTGTCGTCCCGGGCGGCCTTCATAGAGGATGGTCCCCTCCGCCGGCTTCTCTCCGGAGCTCAGGATCGGGGCCGTCTGCGGGGGGGCGGGCCGGGGCCTGGCGGCTGGGGGCTCGGGGCTCTGGGCCGCCTGGTTTTCCTCCCGGTAAAACTCGGCCAGGATGTCGTCCAGGTTCAGATCAGGCTGTCCGCTCATGCCTCTCCCCCCTTCTCGGTGAGCTTCACGCCGCCGGTGAGCAGCTGCAGCAGCTTCTCGTTGGGCACGATGCGCCAGGCGCCGTCATGCCAGCGCAGTTCCAGCTGCACGCCGCCGGAGCTGCGATAGTTCTCCGGGGTCAGCAGCAGCGTCTCCACCGCCTCGTCCCAGGCGTCCAGCAGCAGCTCGGGCCGGTAATTGCCGTTTTCATTGTACAGATCTCCCAGCGGGTGCGTGCTGACGTAGCGGCTGATGATCAGCATGGCCTGGGTCTTGGCCTCCCGATTCAGCTTGCCCACGTCGAAATAGCGGCAGTTCACCTGCTGGTAGGCCCGTTCCCCGTCCACCGTGCACTCGCCGTAGAGCTCGGCGGCAAACTGGCTGTGCATGGCGGCGCGGATCTCCCGGCCGCTGTCCCGCCGGGGGATATACTCCAGGCCCAGGGTCTCCACCCCGTCCAGATAGACATAGGCCTGCTCATAGTCCTCGGCGGCCAGCGCGTCAAAGAAACGCTGCACCGTCTCCCGCGGGTCCCCGGAGGGCTTGCTGCGCAGCTCCTGTACGGCGGGCCAGAAGATCCGGCCCAGGGCGGCCAGGCTGAGCAGCAGGGCGACCAGCAGGAAGCCGGCCCGGCGCACCCGGTATTTCCGGCCCAGGGCGGCCAGGAGGATCAGCGCGGTCAGCAGCGCCAACAGCGTACAGCCTGCGGCGATCAGCGCCGTGGTGGTAAGTCCCTGCTTCTGCACCCGCTCGGCCAGCTTCTGAGGCGTGGGCGGGGTGGGCGTGGGCGGACTCGGGGAGTCGGCCGGGGGCGCGGGACTGATCCCGGAGGCAGGCGGCTCCTGGGTCGGCGCGGGGGCTTCCGTCCCCTCCGGGGAGGGATCCGGTACCGCCACGGCGGACTCCGTCGGGGGCTCTTCCGTGGGCGCGCTCTCCGGGCTCGGCGTCGGGCTCTGCTCCGCCTCCGCGGCCTGGCGTTCCGCCTCCTGGCGCTCCCGCTCCTGCCTCTCCGCCTCCTCCGCCTCGGCTTTGAGGCGCAGGGCATGGCGGTACTGGGCGTAGTCGCACATCAGGGTGCAGAACTCCGTCATCACGTCATAGGCCTTGGTCACGTTGTCCGTGAACAGCACCAGCAGGATGGGATCGTCCGTAAAGGCGATGCCGCAGTCGTTCATGTACAGATGATAGTCCGTGGACAGAAAGCCGTACTTGTGGGCGATGTTGAAGCGGTGCTCCCGGCGCTTGAAATACTCCGTGGGCTCGGCCCGCTGCATGGTCTCCACCAGGCGGGGGAAGCGGTCCGGATTCTCGTACAGCAACCGCAGGCAGTAGATCATCTGCCGGGGCGTGGAATAGTTGTTCTCCTGGAATTTCCAGTCCACGTTTTCCGGGTCCAGGCCGCAGTAGGGGGCGATGATCCGCCGGCCGGCCTGCCAGTTCCCGTTGCCCAGCTCCCATTTGACCATGTTGCGGGCGATATCGTTGTTCGAGTGGACGATGGTCTGCTCCAGCACGTCCTCATAGCGGTAGCCGGAGACATTGGTGTCCCAATCCATCTCCCCCTTGCTGAGGCGGTCCAGGAACACCATGTTCAGCGGGACCTTGTACATGCTGGCGGTGATCCTGTATTCATCCGGGTTCAGATAGTGCTCCTCCCCGGTGACGGTGTTGTAATAGCCCAGGCCCACGTCCTTCGGGTCTGTGCCCCAGCTCTGCAGGAACTCCTCCACGACCTCGTCCCAGGTCTTGCCGGCAAAGCGCTCGTCCTCTAGATCCGGCTCCTCCGCCCGGGCGGCGGGAAGGGCCGGCAGCAGCGCGCACAGCACCAGCAGGATGCAAAGCAGTTTTCGGATCTGTCTCATAGTGAACTCCAAGAAGCAAAAGTAATCTTTATTTTAACACGCTTCTGTCGAAATGCAAGGAAAAGAAGTGTTTTTTGCGTTTTTTATTCCTCTCCGTCGATCCGGACAAAGCGGCGGAAGCGCTTCCCGTCCCGCTCCACGGTCTCGTTCCACATGGAGGCCGGGCGCACCCAGAGTCCCCGCTCCCCGTAGAGAGGGCGGTACACCACCATGGGCTCCAGGGTCTCGGAATGGGTGGCGAGGCCCAGCACCTCGTATTCTTTTCCCTTGAAATGCCGGTATTTCCCGGGCTTGATCTCCTCCGTCACGGCGCTCTCTACTCCTTTCTCCGCCCGCTCTACGATTCCGGGCGCTCTCTATCAGTCTACCCCAGGGCTCTCTTTCTGTCAACGGAGACTGGACGGAAGGGCGGCTCCGGCGTATAATGCTTCCCGATGTGATCTCATGTTGAAAGGAGGCGGCCCCGTGGCGGAATCGAAGCGCGAGCTGCGCTGGATGCGGCTGGACAACGCCGCCCTCATCTTCCCCGCCGCCCAGCGGCGGCATTGGAGCAACGCCTTCCGCATCTCCTTCAGCTTCGCCGATCCGGTGGACCCGGCGCTGCTGCAGCGGGCCCTGGACCGGGCGGCGCCCCGCTTCCCCACGGTTTGCGTGCGGCTGCGGCGCAGCGCCTTCTGGTACTATCTGGAGGAGCTGGAGCGGCCGCCCCGGGTCCGGGAGGACAGCGCCCAGCCCCTGGTGGGCATGACCGCGGCGGAGGTGAAGAAATGCGCCATCCGGGTGCTCTATTACCGGGACCGGATGGCGGTGGAATACTTTCACGCCGTTACCGACGGCACCGGCGGCCTGGTCTTCGCCAAGAACCTGGCGGCGGAGTATGTGCGCCTGCGCTACGGCGTGACGGTGCCGGCGGAGGAGGGCGTGAAGGACCTGGACGAGGCCCCCCGGCCCGAGGAGTTTCAGGACAGCTTTCAGGATAACGCCGGCCCCGTGGCCGCCCCCCGGGACAGTCTGGACGTCTACCGCCCCCGGGGCGAGCTGGAGCCGGACCGCTTCCTGCACGTGACTCTGGGTATTCTGGACAGCGAGCAGCTGCTGGCCCGGGCGCGGGAGCGGGGCGTCACGGTGACGGCGTATCTCACCGCGGCGCTGCTGCGCGCCCTGCTGGACATGCAGGCCGAGGAGCAGCCCCGGCGGCGCCGGCAGCGCCCGGTAAAGGTGCAGATCCCCGTGAATCTCCGCCAGCTCTACGGCGGGGAGACCATGCGCAACTTCGTGGCCGTGGCCAACATCGGCGTGGACCCCCGGCTGGGGGACTACAGCTTCGAGGAGCTGGTGAAGATCGTCCACTACCAGATGAAGCTGACCATCACCGAGAAGAACATGCGGGCCATCTTCACCCCCAATGTGAACGACGAGGCCAATCCCCTGCTGAAGGTCGTGCCCCTGGGGCTCAAAAACCTGATCATGCGCATGGTGTTCGACAGCGTCGGCGAGCGGGTGGCCTGCCTGACCCTGTCCAATCTGGGGCAGGTGCGTCTGCCGGAGGCCATGGCCCCCTATGTGCGCCGGGTGGAGTTCGTGCTGGGCTCCCAGGCCAGCTCCCCCTACAACTGCAGCGTATCCAGCTGGCAGGGCGAGACCTTTGTGAATCTGGTGCGCAATACCGTGGAGCCCCGGCTGGAGCGGCGCTTCTTTACCGCCCTGGTGAAACAGGGCTTCCACGTCAAGATCGAATCCAACGGAAAGGACTAAGGCCATGTACTGTATGCGATGCGGCGTAGAGCTGCAAAAGGGCGTTGAAAAATGCCCTCTCTGTTCTCTGCGGGTCTGGCACCCGGACCTGACGGAGGAGAAGGAACCCGCCCCCTATCCCCGCTATACTGAGCCGGAGACTGTAAGCCAGGAGGGGCTTCTGTTCCTGGTGAGCTTTCTCTTCGCCCTGCCGCTGCTGATCTGCCTGCTGGTGGATCTGCGGCTGAACGGCGTCGTGACCTGGAGCGGCTACGTCTGCTTCGGACTGCTGGCAGCCTACGTCTGCCTGTGTCTGCCGCTGTGGTTCCGCCGCCGGAACCCGGTGATCTTTTTCCCCGTGGCCATGACGGCGCTGCTGGGTCTGGCCCTCTACGTGTCGCTGAAAACCGGGGGACGCTGGTTTCTGCCCTTTGCCTTTCCCGTGGGCGGAGCCCTGCTGCTGCTCACCGAGGCCATGATCGTGCTGCTGCGCTACACCGTGGGCGAGCAGCGCCACCGGGCGCTGTACATTCTGGGCGGCGGCTTCATCGCCCTGGGCGGTCTGTGCGTGCTGATCGAGTTTCTGCTGCACGTCGCCTTCGGCTTGCCCATGCTCTGGTGGAGCCTCTACCCGCTGACGGTCCTGTTCCTCCTGGGCCTGCTGCTGAGCATCATCGGCCTCTGCCCGCCCCTGCGCCGCTCCCTGCACAAGAAATTCTTTATCTGATCGGATTGACAAGCCGCTTTCCGCTTTTGTATAATAGAAAAAAACGCGGAAAGAAGGCCTCACTATGTGGAATTGCCCCTCCTGTGGAAATGAAAACAGCGGCAACGCCAGCTTCTGCACGGAATGCGGCCAGCGCCGGCCCGATCCCACGGCCCAGCCCCGCCCCCAGCAGACGCCGCCCGCCGTCCCCTATCCTCCGCAGCAGACGCCGCCCGCCGCCGCCTCGTATCAGCCCCGGCCGACGCCGCCGGTCAACGCCTATTCCGGTCAGCCGGGCCAGGTTCCAGGAAGCTATCAGCCCCGGCCCGGCACCCCGTACCCGCCTCAGCCCGGCACGCCGTACCCGCCTCAGCCCGGAAAGGCTCCCGCCGCGCCCAAGAAGAAGAAAAAGAGCCGCTGGTGGATCTGGCTGCTGGCCGCGCTGGCTGTGCTGGCCGCGGCCGCCGTGGTCTGCTATTTCACCGTGCACGTCTGGGCTCCCGCCACCTGCACCTCGCCGGAAACCTGCCGCATCTGCGGCAAGACCCAGGGCGCCGCGCTGGGCCACGACGGCAGCGAGGCCACCTGTGTGAAGCCCTCGGTCTGCTCCCGCTGCGGCAAGGTACTGGCGCCGCCGCTGGGACATGAGGCGCCGCCGGCCACCTGCACGGAGCCCTCGGTCTGCTCCCGCTGCAGGGAGACGGTGGAGGCCGCCCTGGGCCACGACTGGCAGGAGGCCACCTATGACCGGCCGGAGACCTGCTCCCGCTGCGGGGAGACCCGGGGCGAGATCAAGGGCTGGGTCGGCGACCTTTACGGCAGCATGGGCACCGAGACCCTGGTCCTCTACGGCAACGGCGAGTCTCACCCCTATCTGCTGAGCCAGCCGATCAACAAGGTCTATCGCCTGACGCTTTACCTGAAGCTCACCGCCGTCGAGGGCAAGCCCTACGGCACCTGGGGCCTCTACGGCCGGGATCTGCAGGGCAAGTGGAACCTGCTGAGCACCTTCACTGTGGACAGCAGCGCCTACAACAACTATGTGGGCTTCCCCATGCAGCTGGACGGGATCTATACCATCGACGCGCTGAGCATGGTGCCCATGACCGACGAGGATTACAGTCTGAGCTATTCCTTCTACTATGAGGACGTGCAGGAGTACGTGGACTGAAAACATCGGACAAGAAAAACGCAGCCCCGGGATCCCGGGGCTGCGTTTTTGTATGCGATTTTATATGTTGATCAGATCAGAATGCCGCGCTTTTTGGCCTCGAAGCTCAGCTCGTCCCGGAAATTGGGGTGGGCGATGGCGATGAGCTGCCGGGCCCGGCTGGAAAGGGGCTCGCCCCGGAGATGGGCCACGCCGTACTCGGTGACGATGTAGTCCACGTCGTTCTTGCTGGTGGTCACCACCGCGCCGGGGGTCAGGATGGACTTGATCTTGCTGATCGTGTCGTTCTTCGTGGTGGAAGTGAAGGCGATGAAGCTCTTGCCGCCTTTGGACTGGCAGGCGCCGCGGACATAGTCCACCTGGCCGCCGGTGCCGGACATGTGCCTGGTGCCCACGCTCTCCGCGCAGACCTGGCCCCAGAGGTCCACCTCCAGGGCGGCGTTGATGGAGATCATGTTGTCGTTTTTGCAGATGACGGCGGGGTCGTTCACATAGTCCACCGGCAGCAGGGCGATGCCCGGATTGTCGTCGATGTAATCGTAGATCCGCTGGGAGCCGAAGGCAAAGGTGGTGACGCTCTGGCCCCGGTGGATCTGCTTTTTGCTGTTGTTCACCGCGCCGCACTGGATCAGCTCCACCATGGAGTCGGTGAACATCTCGGTGTGGATGCCCAGGTCGTGCTTTTCCTTCAGGGCCGCGCCCACCGCGTCGGGAATGGCGCCGATGCCCAGCTGGATGCAGGAGCCGTCCTCGATGCGCTCGGCAATGAGGCCGCCGATCTGTTCGCTGATCGCGTCGATCTTCGTGGGGGGCAGCACGGGCAGGGCGTGGCTCACCTCAATGAGCCCGTCCACCTGGCTGATATGGATCTGCGCGCCGCAGACGGCGCGGGGCTGATGGTCGTTGACCTCCAGGAAAACGTGTCTGGCCTTCTCGATCATGGCCGGGCTGTAGGAACTCACCGTGGACAGGGAGAACCAGCCGTGCTTGTCCATGGGGGACACGGAGACCAGAAAGGCGTCATAGTCGTACATCCGGCGGATGTGGCCGGGAATGTCCCGATAGTAGTTGGGGATGATGTCCCCGAAGCCGCCGTTCACCGCCCGGCGGGAGCCGCCGCCGGAAAACCAGGCCTCGCTGGTGAGCTTGCCGAAAAGACTGTTGTCCGCCAAGAATTCCAGGGGGTACACGTCCAACAGGGTCTGGACCTTCACGCCTTCCAGTTCCCCCTGCCGGGCCCGTTGGGCGATGGCGCTGATGAGGGTGGGGGTCTGGGCCGCGCCCGCGTCCATCCCCAGGAGCCATCCGTTTTCCACCTGGGCCGCCAGATTCTCCGCCGTGGTGCGTTTTGCCTCGTACAGAGTCCTGAAGTCTGTCATTTCTCTCTCCTTACCGGCGCCGGCTCCGGCTGCGGTGCTCGGAATAGATCCGGTTGTCCGCAATGCGGCTGTCCGACTCCTGCATAAATTTTTTCAGCCGATCCTCAAAATCGGCGTTATTGCTGGGGCCGTCGGCCGCCGTGCGCTCCGGCGCGGGTCTCGGCGCAGGCGCAGGGCGAGGCGTGGCAGGGCGGGGCGAGGCGGGGCTGCGTCCCCCGTCCCGGGAGGGAGCCATGGGGCTCTCCTCCAGCGCGCGCTTGATGGAGAGGTTGATCTTCCCCTCCTCGCTCACGCTCAGCACCCGAACCTTCACCGCCTGTCCCATCTGCACATGCTCATGCACGTCGCTGACGAAGCTGTTGGCGATTTCGGAGATGTGGACCAAGCCGCTCTTCCCCTCGGGAAGGGCGACAAAGGCCCCGAATTTTGTGATACCGGTAACTTTTCCTTCCAGGATGCTTCCTACTTCCAAAGCCATAGTGGGTTCCTCTCTGTCTGTTCCGAATCGGCTTGTGCGTCTTCCGCAAAAAGAAATACGATTTCACCCGGCATCACCATGCCCAGCTCTCGCCGGGCCAGCGCCGCGCTCCGGGCGGGATCCTCCTGCTGCAGCAGCCGCAGCTCCAAGGCCGCGCGCTCCCTCTCCAGGCTCTCCCGTTGTCCCTTCAGCTCGGCAGCAGTCCGCTCCATCTCCGCCAGGCTCCGCCCCGAAGAGGCAAAGCACAGCAGCGCATAGACCAGCAGCAGTGTAATGACGATCCGAACGATCCCCCTGCGAGTGAACATGGCCTCTCCCCCTTGCAATCAGCGGGAAAAACCGAATTCACCGTTTCATAATAATCCAATCTTTCCAAATTGAAAAGATTTTTTTTGCGGTTTTCCCCATCTTTTTTTCAAGATTTTTGAATAATTGAATGGTGCTGGAAATCAGTCGATACGGCAGCTCCAGCGCCGGCAGCAGCAGCGGACTCAGGGCATGGAGATAGAACAGAAAACCCGCCAGGCTGCAGCTCAATTCCCAGAGACCCAGGCGGCCGCCGGAGCTGGCCAGGGCGTTGAGAAAGGCCGCCGCCCCGGCGAAGAGCGCGAAGAGCAGGTCCAGCAGCGCCGCCGGCAGTCTCCCCATCCGGCGGCGGGGCGGCCGCAGCAGATCGTAGAGCAGGCCCAGCCCCATGCCCAGCAGCAGCGCCGGCAGCAGGGACAGGGCCTGGGCGCGCAGGCTTGTCTCCATTTCTCAGGAGAACAGCCGGGCCAGCAGGCCGCCCCGGGCGGGCTCGTCATAGCTCAGCTCCCGGACCCTGCCCCGCAGCTCCAGGGCCCCGGTCTCCAGGTCGATGCGCTCGATGTGCAGCTCCTCCCCCCGGATGCACAGCTCCCCCAGGCTGGTCTCCAGCAGGACGGTCCCCTCGTCGAAGCCGGACACGTCCTCCACGCCCACCAGGCTCAGCCGCTCCCGTCCCTCCAGGCGCAGGGCGTGGAGCCGCGCCGGGGTCTGATTCGATTCCTTGTCAGGCATGTTTTCACCCCCAGGGACAGGATATGCGGACAAGCGGCCGGGTAGAACCGATTTCCGGTTTCCGCCGAGGGAGACAGGACGGCGGCCCGACCTGCCTCCCCCTCCGCGCGAAAAAACGCCGCGCCCGAAAGGGCGTGCAGCTAAGGGATGCGATAGCCGCAAAAAGGATCTTTTCGCGCCGAACTTCGTTGAAAATGCTCGGAATACATAGCCAGTATTCCTGCGC
>CACYLY010000029.1 GCA_902775355.1 Oscillospiraceae bacterium | reverse complement strand
GCAGCTGGCCTACAGCGACGAGTTTTCTTTCCAGAACGAATTCACGTTTGAAGAAAACATGGAGCTGGCCATGCGATTCCTGCAGGAGAATTTCGTTTCAAAAGGATTGATCTGCGATTATGCGGTGCACGATCCCGAGCGCGAGCCGGGCGGCACGCCCAATCCGCACATGCACGTTCTGATCCCCATGCGGGCCATCGAGCCGAACGGACTTTTCGGCAAAAAGCAGGAACAGGTTTTCGTTCTGGATGAAAACGGAGATCGCATCTGGGATGAAAAACGCGGGAGATACGAAACCGAAAGCCGCAGCTGCAACGGCCTCGACAAGCACGGCGCTTTGGAAGAACTGCGGGAGAGTTGGGCAAGACTCTGCAACGAAAAGTTTGCGGAAAAGGGCCTGGACATACACCTGGACAATCGCTCCTACGAGCGGCAGGGCGTGGAAATGCTCGCGCAGATCCACGAAGGGCCAGCGGTACATGCGATGGAAAAGCGCGGCATCCGCACCGAGATCGGTGACTACAACCGTTTTGTCCGGCAACTTAACGCCGTGATCCGCGAGACGGAACGCAAACTCAAAGGTCTTCGAGAATGGCTGCAAACCGTACGGGAGGAACTGAATCAACTCCCTACGCCGGAAGAGCCATCGCTGGCCTGGGTCGTGCAGGAGCAGTTGAACAATCTTCCGTCCCGCAGCAAATCTCTCCGCCATATTCAGGAAGCCTCGCAGGCTCTGATCGATCTGCAGGAGATGGGGATCACCAATGCGGACGAGCTTGATGCCAAAGTTACAGAGGCCAGCAAATTCTACGATGAACTGAAAGAGCGTGTGAGCAGGCTGCGATTTACAAAAAGTATCTTCCGGTCAAACAAGCTCTGAATGAGCATCAATTCAAAAAGGCAAAGGAGAAATACCGGGCAGAACACAATTCCGAACTGACCCTGTTTGAAGCGGCGCGGAGAATTCTCAAGGAGTTCAGCCCTGGCAAAAAGGTGACGGATGCAACAGTGGCCGATTGGCAGAGGGAAGTCGCCGAACTAAAAGCCAAGGTTGCGGAAGAAAGTCCGAAGGTGAAAACTGCTCGCGACGAAATGCTCAAGCTGCGCGGCATCCAAGGAACCTTGGAAAGCTATCTGAAACCGAGAAGAGAGAGAAGCCATGAACAAGAGCGTTAAGTTCGTACAAACACAATTTGAAAAAACGTGCATAGATGCCGGAAAGATTTGGAAGAATAAAAAGTGAGGTGGGCAAATGGAAATTGAAGTCAAAGACGAGGAAAAACGTGTGAACATCTGGCTCACCCGTACGGAGAGCCAGGACCAGGCGCTGCTGGATTCCTTGAAGCCGCTCTACAAGGAGTACAAGGCCAAGAAGTATCTGGTGGCGGTCTTTCATTCCGGGAACGGAAACATGAAGGAGTCGATCCGGGATCTTCTGCTCTACAACAAAACACGGATCCGGGAGTTGGAAATACAAAAAGAAAAGGCGCACGATTACGCCAGATAAAATGGAGAGGCTCCGCCAAAAAGCAGAGCCTCTTTCAAGTATATAAAGAATGATAGGTTATAGCCTTGTTAGTTGCTGGATAATTCCAAGCTGCAGTGTTCTGAAGCTTTCCCTGTCGGGTCAACCAAACACACAGAGACTAAATTGCCTTGTTCAGACAGCTCCCAAACAATGTTCCCGGAGAGAATGGTTTTACTGACAGGCAAATCGGAGACGATGATCTTCACAGCGTTTTGGTAGATTACACAGGAGAAAGCGGAAGTATCAATTTCGGCCGGAGCATCCACCAGCAGATCCCCATTGGCGCACTCTGCAGGAAGCCGGTATTCTTCTGCGGCTTGCCGATAATCAGCACAGATCAAAAGCGTGATACGGTAGATCATGCGATCCGTCTGATCAAAAGCCAGCTCCAGCAAAGAGGTATCATCTTTGCGGAAAGAGCAGTAATCTATAGTGGCACACGCCTTTTTCGCTCGCACCTGTACAGGAATATACTCGGTCAAAACGATAGACCTTTGAATAAAAGTGTTCGTGATAGTCATAATTAACCTCCACCGTATAGGCCACGCCTGCAGAGAGCATGGCCTATACGGGCAGCATTTCAGATATCAGCTAAAGCTACATCATTATTTGACCGAAATGACCTCACGGGAGCATTCTCCACGAAGATCACCGCTCCAACCCTCTTCAAATTCTGTTGTTGGAGTAAAGCGTTGGATCAAGTCATATCCTTTTTCCACGGTAATATCTTCGGAAAACCAAATGTT
Organism: Oscillospiraceae bacterium; assembly: GCA_902775355.1. Classification (GTDB taxonomy): domain Bacteria; phylum Bacillota; class Clostridia; order Oscillospirales; family Oscillospiraceae; genus Limivicinus. Next base: position 65,340 of record CACYLY010000029.1, on the reverse strand, counting down.
TTTCTCAAACGAAAGCTCATGGCCGTCCTCAAATTTGAAAATGATCCCACGGGTCACCAACACCTCATAGGTTTTTTCGCCTCGCTCAAAAAGCTGCTGCTGTTCGTTCACGACCAACACTTCGGCAACTATGCTTTCGACCGGTGTTTCTACCATGGTCTGATTCTGCACCAAGGACTGGATATTGGAGAAAGGGGTACGCTCCATCTTGAACAATGCCACGTCCTCTTGCTCTCCATAATAGTCCATTGCTTTGACCATATTGGTAAATGCAAAGGCCATATCCTCAAAGGCAACGCCTACTATGCCATATACGGACGTAGAGAACTCAAACGGATCACACTTGTATTTGACTAGCTTTTTTCCTACCATCCCTTTAATTTCTGCCATATCAGAAGCAGAAAACCGTACATCAATCTGTTTCATTTATTCGTCCTCCTGTACGAAGTGAATCTTCTGGCCTTTCACGCCACCGGTGTGTTTGCTAGGCTTGATGTTGATATCAACAACGGGTGTTCCATCAGAGCTTGACACCTTGCGCATAGTGATAACCGTCCCGTCAGCCATTCTCGTAATGCGCATGTTTTCGTTGATGATTTGCTCTTTACCGCCAAAAGCGATCTTGTCATAGAAGTCTTTTGCGGCAGCCATATTATCTGGAGCTGCGATATTCCTTGTGCGTTCTTTGCCATGTTTACTGTTTTCCCCAAAGAAGCCTTTGGAATAATCGTATTTGCTGGAAGTTATCAGCACATTCTGGCCAACGCTGCGGAAATAGACTGAGTTTCCCTTATATGTCGTTCCCATATCACGCGCCCTCCTTTAGGTGGGTGCGTTCAAACTGGCTGGCATAGCGGTGAAACTCAACTTGACCGGCATACTCTCCGAAGATCTCATCCGGCATATACCCGTGGACAAGCACGATTTTCGGCTGAATCACATCCAGCATGGCACCGAGGCCGACTTTGAACATCCGGCGTTCCTCTCTGGAAGTGATACAGCCGTGAGTGCTGACAGAGACCATAGCTCCTTGCGGGACGCCGAGAAAACAATATTCAAAGCTGCTCTCGTCGCTCCACCGCACATTGGGGATGACCGGGATGCCGTTCTTTTGGAGGTAGAAACCGACAGCCCTGTTCATGTAGGTGTTGGCCTGCTGCAAGCACGGGGACTGGCCGATCATCAAGGTGCAGTCGGGCGTAATAACGCCATCGTACAGCTTCAATAGGTCAATGTACTGATCCGTAGCTGTCAGCACCCGCGAGAACTCGCGGTCATGCATGTAGAAGTGGACGTACTGCCGTTTGTTGGGACATTTCCGCGCTTTGGTGAACGGGATCATGTCTCTCGGAACTTGTACGTTGTCAAGATCCATCAGCATCGGGATACCCGGCGCACCGACTATGGTAGCGCCCTTCGTCAGCCGCTCTTGGAAGCCGTCATCGAATATGGTTTTTCTGCGTCTCATAACGATACCTCGTATAGTGATTGGAGTCGTACATGGTACAACCCTCCCATCTGCGCATAAAACAGGGCAATCGCGCTTCGTTAGTAAGATTTTGCCCTGAGTCCTGCGCTCCAAGGTATCTCATATCGAGTTGTCCTATCACGAATAGAGATACCCGGAGCGTGTTGCAAGGATTTTGTCAATACCCGATTTACAAAAATATTGACTTTCTCTCCGAATATCACTATACTGATATTGTCCTATCACGAATAGAGATATTCGGAGAAACGGCGCTGTTGTGATTGCTGGTAACAGTCACAGCGGCGCTTTTTCTTGTTCACGCACAAGCATACGCATTCCCCCTTTCAATTTTACGCCACATCGAACAGTCGAAGCAGTCTGACTTCATATTCCGTATAGTCCTTGCCGCCAAAGGCCAGCCATTTCTGGTAATACTCCATGGCGTAACAGGCAGCCTCGTAGCTGATGTTGAATATATCGGCTATTTCTTCTGGCCTTTCCGGTTTGATCCGATGGATAAGGGGGGGCGGGGCAGCTGCGTACTTGGCAAAGAAGCCCGCCTCTGTTTCCTCCGCATCGGACTCTCCCGTATGATCCAGCACGCAATGACCAATTTCGTGGAGGATGGTCATATTTGTACGTTCATAGGAAATGCCCTCGTCATCATTGTAATAGATAAGGTCGTTCCCAAGCCGATCCTCCATGTAAAAACCGTCGGTACTGACCTTCATAGCAGCTGACCGTTGTTTTTCCGTCAACGCCGAGTAGGGGATGAGGGCAATCCCCATCTTATATGCCAGCTCGAAGCCACTTATGGGAATACATCGGACGTCATAGCGTTCAAAGAGGGCGACGACCTCCCCTTTGATGAACTCATACTGTTCGGCGGACAATCTCATGCGGTATCAGCCCTCCCGGTCACCGAGCAAGATGCTCAAAATCTCTCTTTTCTCGGCGGTAGTCATCTGATCCACATTGCGGGCAATCAACCTTTTGGCATAGCCGATTTCATCAACGTAGCTCTGGGGAACACCCTCCATTAGGTATTCCGATGTAGTACCGAGAGCCATTGCGATCCGGGCGAGAACAGAGGAACGAGGGGTACGATCCCCTTTGATATAGTGGGACATGGCCGCTTCCGTGACCTCGGCCTTTTCTGCCAACTCCTTTTGCGTCATGCGTCGGGCTTTAAGCAATTCTTCCAGCCTTACGCTGAAAGGGTTCCTTTCTGTGCTCATGGTCTTCCTCCTTTCAAATTCTGCTGGTATTATAACCAGTAATTATCGTTTTGTCAAGTATCGAGCCGAAAAATGGCGTCCTTGCATACTGCGGAGGTACAAGATACAGATTCCATATTAAGTAATGATAATTTGAGCTGCACCCATGAAGGGCGCGGCCCTTTTGCCGACAACAAAAAAACTCTTGCAATCCCGAAAAAACATGTTACAATACTATCAACAAGCAAAATAGAAAGTTGGTGATTGTTGTGATAGAAACCTTCGATATTGCGGGATACTGCCGGATTTCCGTCGATGAAGAGCTGGATCGGGACAACACCTCGATCGAAAACCAGAAGGCGATCATTGCCGACTTCGTCAAAGAAAAATTCCCCGGCAGCAGCCTGAGCTTCTTTGAAGACCGCGACCGCTCCGGTTACACCTTTGAGCAGCGGGAAGGGTATCAGATGATGCGCAAGGGACTGCTCAATCACACTTACGACATCCTAGTGGTCAAGGATTTCTCCCGTTTCTCCCGCCGCAACAGCCGCGGGCTGGTGGAGCTGGAGGATCTGCGCGACGCCGGCGTACGCATCATCTCTATCGGGGACGGGATCGACTTTCCCAACGATGACGATTGGCTGAAGATCCAGTTCCAGTTTCTCATTAACGAGATGCCGGTCACGGACGCGTCCAAAAAGGTGCGCGCCGTGGTCAACCGCCGCCAGAAGGACGGCAAGTGGATCTGCGCCGCGCCCTACGGCTACAAGATCAACGCGCGGCAGGAGTTCGAGGTCGTGCCCACGGAGGCTGAGATCGTGCGCAAGATCTTCCAGCTGTACATCGAGGGCTGGGGCTACAAGCGGATCGCCAACTACCTCACCGACGAGGGCATCCCCACCCCGCGCATGTCCGAGCGCGAGCGCAAGGAGGCCGAGGGCAAAGAGTACAAGCGCACGGTCAAGTCGGAGTGGGCCATCGTCTCTGTGCAGGGGATTTTGGAAAACGACTTTTACATCGGCACCCTGCGCCAGAGCAAGTACACCCGTCAGAAGATCAACGGCAAGGACGTGAAGAAGGACGAAGACGAGCAGATCGTCATCGAGAACCACCATCAGGCGATCATCGAGTACCGGGACTTCCGGATCGTGGAGGAGCTGCGGCGCTCGCGCTCCAGGAGCGACTACCGCGGGGTCAAAAAATACGAGAACACCTACACCGGTTTTCTCGTTTGCGGAGACTGCGGCAGCCCCATGTTTTCCATGAGCCGGCCGGATCTGCGGGATGCCTACCGCTGCGGCACCTATCACCGCCACGGGCTGAAGGGCTGCACCAGCCACTACATCCGGGTGGAGACCCTGGACTCTCTGCTGAAGGATTACCTTCGAAAAGTGCGGGAGACCTCGGCGGAGATGATCGAAAAGCTGCAGGCCGACATTCAAAATCAGGACCGGGACCTGGCGGAACGGGAAACTGCCGCCGACAACATGGAAGCAATCCTCACAGAGCTCCGGGACGAGCTGCGGATCGCAAAGCGGCAGCGGGTGCGGGACCTGACCAAGCGGCCGCAGAACGAGTCCATCATCAACCAGACCTATGACGAGATGGAGGCGGACATCGAAAATCGGATTTCCAGCCTGGAAAAGCAGATCGAGCTGACAAAGGATCGGGAGAGCACCATCATTCGGGTCAACCGGGCGGCCAAGACTGCTATCGAGGTTTTCGATGAGATCCTGGAGAAGGACAAGCTTGATCCGAAGGATCTGCACCTGATCATTGACAAAATCTATGTCTACGAGGATCATGTCCAAATCAAGCTCAAGGCCGACATCGACAGCATTTTGCGCTGCGGTACGCTGCCGGAAGATGCAAATGCGTCTGAAAAGTCAGAAAAGAGCGCAGACACTTTTAATTTCGGCACGAAAGATAGCTTACAAGTCACAATAGTCCAGGAAACCGAGAAGCGTCCGGACAAGGTTTTTCGTGCCAATGTTATCTGTGACGGTGACCCGCTGGAGATCTTCACGGACAAGGACGGGGAGCTGATTTTCAAGAAGTACTCGCCCATCGGGGAGCTCTCGGACTTCGCGGCCCAGATCTGCGACAGCCTGCGCAAGGCTACTGACGGCATCGCCGTCGTCTGCGACCGGGACGCGGTGATCGCCGTGGCGGGAGGCGCCAAGCGGGAGCTGCTGGAGAAGCCCCTCAGTCCCCAGCTCCACGAGATCATGGAAAATCGCCGGGTCTATCGCCACCAGAGCGGCGGCAGCAGCCTTCCCGTGACAAGCGAGGATGAAAGCTACTGCCTGTCCGTGGCGGCGCCGGTGCTGGCGGAGGGGGACGTGCTGGGCTGCGTGCTCTTCGTGACGCCCCGGGGCAGCGTCCCGGGCACGGAGGTGGAATACAAGCTGGCCCAGACCGTGGCCCTGTTTTTGGGAAAGCAGATGGAAAGCTGAGAAAAGCCTTGCAAACCAAGGCTTTACCCACGGAGGACCATCCGATGCGGCAAGGCGGGCACGGATTCTCGCCCCCTCGCGCTCTCCCGCCGCTCTGACCTCTGACGCTTTCGCGGGGTCCTTGACAGGCTTAAGGGGCCGCTTCCGGTTTTCGGAAGTGGCCCCTTTCGGCGCGCCGACAGTTCGTTTTCCTTCACAGGGGCGACCCTTGTGAATGGAACAGGGGACGGTCCCCTGTCCTATAGTTTTTCGTTCGTTGTTCGCCGCAGGGGCGACCTTTGGCCGCTCGCCTTTTGCACCGATGCGCCGCCTAAGAGACGACGCCGGGGGGCAGGCCCATCATCAGGCGCAGGAGGATGCCGCCCAGGACCAGGGAGACCAGGTTGGCCGCCAGCGTATCGGGGAGCAGGGCCTTTTTCGGCCCCACCGCCGGGCGGTACACCGCGTACTCCAGGCCTACCGCGGCCAGCTCCAGCAGCACGATCAGCCAGAGCGGCCGGCCCAGAAGGCCCAGCAGCAGGTTCAGGCTCAGATTTGTGGCGGCGTTGGCCGCGAGACACAGAATCACGAAATCCCGGCCCCGATAGCCCCGCAGCAGGAAATACCCGGTTTCCAGCGCCATGGTGAGGCCGCAGGCCCAATACAGGCTCATGCCTTTTTCCGCAGGATCCGCCAGAGCACGAAGGCGACGACCAGCACCGCCGCGGCGATCAGCAGGACCGGCAGCGACGAGCAGCCCTGGGCCGGAGCGGGCGCCGGGCTGGCTTCGGGCGGCGGGAGCAGGTCCGCGGAGGCGGAGAGCGGGAACAGCGCGATCAGCAGGACGCAGACCGCAAGAAGGCAAAGACTCTTTTTCATGATGCATTCTCCTTTCGGCAGCTTTAAATGGCTGCGCTTATTTCTTTTTCCGCAGGACCCGCCAGAGGATAAAGGCGATGACGAGCACCGCCGCGGCGATGATCAGCACCCCGTTGGAGCGGAGCTCCCTGAAAAAGGCTTGCTCCGGGGTGAGCAAGTCCGCATAGGCGAAGACGGGGAAAAACCCCAGCAGCAGGATCATAACCGCGAGAAAGCTAAGACTCTTTTTCATTTGACAATCTCCTTTCGGCAAACAAAACGGCAAACAGGGCAAGACCAAAGCACAGCAGGACCAGTAAAACACGGAAGGCACCGCCGGCGGGGATCAGCCCGCCGAGCAGAAACCCGGGCCAGAGGGCCGAGGCCGCCAGCCCGAAGGCAAAGCCGGGGGAATCGGGCAGGCAGCGATAGAGCAGGAACAGGGTGATGGGCATGCTCAGGTTCAGGAAAAACTGCCCCGCGGCACCCACGGCAAAGCTCCCGCCGCCCAGAAGAATCAGGGCCGCCGCCAGGGGAACCGAGGCCAGGGCGGTCTTGCCGCCACCCAGCCGGTCGCAGGCAAAGCCGCCGGCGCTCTTGCCCAGAAAGACCAGCAGCACCGGGAGGGCCGCCAGCCACAGGCTCTGCTGCCCCGCGGAGCCGGAGACGCTCCCGCCCACGGCCCGCACCGCCACCGCCAGGGTCAGCAGCAGGGCGCTCAGCGACAGGGCCTTGTCGGGGGACTCCGGGGCCGCAGACTTCGGAGCCGGAGCGGGCCGCTCCCGCCGCCCCTCCAGATAGAGGGCGACGGCGCAGGCCAGCAGCAGCGCGCAGAGGATCAGGCGGGCCGAGGGGAAGGCCTTGCCCAGGAAGACGCCCAGGGCGCCGGGGGCGACGAAGAGGCCCAGGGGCGCGGCCTTGTCGCCGGCGTCCTCCAGGGTGACCGTGCCGGCGGAGACGTGGAACAGGCTGTTGCCCAGGCCGATGATCGCCGCCCCGGCTGCCCCCGGCAGGGGCAGCAGCCCGGCCAGGGCCACCCAGAGGCAGGCAAAGGGCGTGATGCGCAGGCAATGGCCGGTCCGGTCCGTGACCAGGCCCACCAGGCACTGGGTGGAAAAGGCGAAGCTGTTATAGATGAGCGCCGCCCGCAGCAGCTCCTCCGGCGGGCCGCTCAGCACCGCCGCGGCGCAGACCGCGTCCACCAGCAGATGGGCCAGGCCGTTGCAGGTCAAAAGCCGTTTGTTCATGGCGAGCCCCCTTTCATACTGATATCTGATAGAAATCTCGGATTCTTTCCGGCAGAATTCGTGCCAAACTTCGTTGAAGTCCTTGACCATATATGTCCATTATGCTTTGCGGCCTTCGCCTCGTCTGGCGCAAATTCTGCTCGGAAATCTTGAGCGACCTTTCTATCAGGTATCAGTATCAGCTGTGAAACATGTTGCGCCAGCCCCGGAGATCCACCGGCTCGAAGCGGCGCTTCAGCTCCCGGACCATGCGGTTGCGGTCGGCGCTCTCGATGACCACGTCGTATTGCCCGGGGACGGAGCCGAAGGTCACGGTATCCGCCGGCTTCAGCCGCGCCTGCAGCTTTTCCAGCATGGCCCGGCGGCTGACGGCGGCGTCGTAGATTTTGAGCGCGGAATAACCGGCGAAGGGGGAGGCGCTCAGCACCGCCCGGTAGTCCCCCGCCCAGGGCAGGGCCAGAAAGTCCCGGTATTTCTCCTCCAGAAGCTCCGTTTTCTCCAAAATCAGCAGATACAGCAGGCCCCGGTCCAGGTCCAGGGAGCTGTGGATGTAGTTGCGGTAGGGCGATTTGCGCTTTTGCTCAAAGAGCTGCTGCATGGCGGGGTTGGGCAGGGCCTCGAAGCGGATCACCAGCAGGTTTTTGTCCACGCTGTTGGAGAAGAAGGGCAGGCCCGCCTCGTGGGCCCAGGCCTTCAGACGGCGGCCCTTTTCCTCGCTCATGGGCACCGTTTCCAGATATTCCATGGTCTTCATGTCGTAAAGGGCGGCCCCGTCCATGGTGATCACCGGCAGGTTCAGCTCCACCCCCGGCAGCAGCTCCCGCACGGTGGCCTGGGTCTCGGAGGTGGCCAGGGTGAACTGAGCCCCGTCCGCCAGCAGGCGGTTCAGCTCTACCTTGGAATAGGGCGTCAGCTGCCGGTCCGCGCCCAGGATCGTGTCCCCGATGGCGGAGACGAAGAGGGTGTCCGTCCTCCGCAGGCGGGGCAGGTGGACCCGGTTCACGATCTCCGCCACCGCCACGCCGATGATGGTGTCCAGGGTGCGGTTGAAGGCGTAGAGATAGGGGCTCACGTCGTCGAAATGCTTGATGGTGATGACCAGGAACACACTGGCGGAGAAATAGGCCGTCTCGCTGACCTTCAGCAGCACCGTGGAGTACAGCACGATCCCGGTGAAGGCGCCGATCAGGACAAGGTGCAGCCAGGGCTCGTTGTGGCCGCGGCTGTTCAGCCAAACCTCAAACAGCAGCAGGGCCAGACCCCAGAAAGCGCCGATGAAGGTGCCGATGATGCGCTTGCGTCCCACGGCGCGGGTGCTTTTGGTATAGGGCTGGATGCACTGCAGCACCGCCAGCGCCGCGTACAGCGGCTCGCCCTGCCGGCCCCGCAGCACATAGACCAGCATGCACAGCCACACGGCGATCATGCTGCGCAGGATCCGCTGCCCGGGAATGGGGATCTTTTTGAGTCGTTCCATGGGGAACCTCCCGATTCTTCATAGGCCCATTATACCGGGAAGGAAAAGAAAGCGCAAGTGGGCGGGGAGAGGTTATAGGTTATAGGTTATAGGTTTTAGGTTTTAGGAGACGGGGGAGCGAAAAGCCGGGGAGGGAAAGGCCGCAGGGCGGGGCTTTTCTTTTGGGCGGGGCCGGACTGGCTGGCAGAGCGGTTTTCCGGCAGTGAGGGCGGACGGCCGATTTGAAAGCGCGCCCGTTATCTGAATGAATAAACCAAAGGCGCCGGTCGGGTCAGTTCGGACCCGACCGGCGCCTTTGTGTTCTTATTTGGTTTTGCTGCGCTCCGGAGACGCCGGGCCTTTTACAGCGGGATCTCCACCTGCTCGGCCAGAGCTTTCAGACAGTTGTCGATCTGACGGGAGATCTCGCCGCACATCGTCTCGTTCAGCGCCTGGACCTCCTCGCTGTTCTCGTCCTCCAGCAGCTTGGTATAACTGGCGTGGACCTTGTTGCGGATGCGCCTCATCCGCCCCTCCGCGATGGCGTTTTCATCCACGGGGACGAGCCGAGGCAGGAGGTGGAGCTTCAAACCCGGCGTTTTGGGGCTTTCGCCCTCCCCCTCCGGCTTCTCTCTGCGCTGCAGCAGCTTGACCGGGTTGGGGATGCTGATCTCCGGCAGCTCCAGCTTCGGCAGGGGCTTCGACAGCGCGGCCCGCCGCACGAAAAGGGGCAGATTGGCGTCCATCAGCGTCTGGTCGAAGGCCTTCTTTCCCATGACGTGACCGACTGCCATCAGCAGGACGGAGACGACGAAGCCCACCGCGAGGCCCAGCGGCCCCTCGGCGATCAGCGCCACTCCGCTGCCGCCGCACAGCAGGGCCACAAGCACGGAAACGATCGCCTCCACCAGCACCGCCGCGCCGCGCAGCGCGTCCCCGGCGAAGATATCCTCGGTCTTTACCCGCTCCAGCACGTGAAAGTCGCTGGCGGTAATGGCGGAGGTGATTTTCAGCGAATGGTCCGGGACGTGATAGCGCCGACAGATCGGAGAGGTGATCTTCTCCAGATCCGCGGACACCAGATAGAGCCAGTCCTCCACGATCTTGTACAGCAGCTCCTTCGCCTTCTCGGAATAGAGGAAGGTGCGCACCTTTTCCCGCAGGGCCGGCGCAAGCTCCGAGATCTTTCCGATGGCGCCGGAGCGCCAGTCCAGCAGCGCGGGCTTGACCGCCTGATCCATCATGGGATCCAGCAGCTGGTCCAGGGCGCTGCGGTACAGATCCTTCAGGTGCCCGGACACGATGCTCTCGATCGTGTCGGAGCGGATCAGCTCGTCCACCTCCGAGCGGAAGCGGGAGAGCTCTTCGTCCACCCGGCCGCACCAGGCCAGACCCCGGGCGACGCTGAACTCCGGCTCGCAGTCGTTGTAGATGACGGCCTCCGGGAACACCTCGGCGCACCAGGCGCGGACGGCCTCCATTTTCGACACGCCGCCGGTCAGAAACAGCAGCTCCGGCGTCTCCTCGCCGATGCTCTGCCGAACGGCCTCCAGCCCCTGACGGAAAACCTCGTGAAAGGACCGTCCGCCGAGGGCGGCGCAGGGCTTGTCCGTCAGCGTCTTCGACATCTCCGCGTCCATAAAGAGCTTCAGGACGAGGGGCTCGTCGTAGTACACCAGCAGGGAATCGACAAAGTCCTCCGGATCCCGCTCCTCCGGCCTGGCCGCGTAATACCGCTCCTTCAGCCTTCTGGCGTGCAGCTCGCAGTCCACCTGCCAGGAGGGGCTTTCGTCAAAGACCCGGCGCAGCGCGTCTGCGTTGGGGGACGCGGCGACGCAGCGCTCCAGCAGCAGCTCGTCCATGATGCCGCCGCCGAGACGGACCTCGCCGCCGGTGCTGATCTCCGACTCCTTCCCCTTGTGGATGTATGCGAAATCCGTGGTAGAGGAGCCGATGTCGATCACCAGCACCGATTTTGTGCGGTAATCCACATAATCGCTCAGGGAGTTGGACTGAACGGAGCCGACCATGACCGCCCGGGATTCGGACACGATGTGAGGCGCCGGGCAGCCCAGGGTCTCAAAAATCATCCGATAGCGTTCCCGCGCCGCGGCGTCCCAGCCGGCGGGGCAGCCGATGTAGAAGCGGTTCTCGGTCTCGCCGCCCACCAGCTTCCTGCTTGCGCGCAGAGACTCCAGCGCCCGGGCCGCAAAGTCGCGGATCAGACCGTTGCAGTCCGCGTTCGCGTTCAAAAAGCGGCTTTTGAAGCGCACCGCGCTGCGCAGGGCCGCGGAAGCGGCCTTGGCCGCGTTTTCCCCGATGCGGACCTCGCCGTTTTTCATGAGCGCCCAGGCGGTAATGAAAACCTTGTTGCCCTCGACCTCCATGATCTCCGGCAGCTTCAGCCTGTCTTCGCTTACGCGGGCGACGGCGCTTTCCCCGTCGCCCAGATCAAAACCCCAATAATACATTTCATCCACCACATTCTCAGTTTTCGGGCCGGGCCGCCCGCCCGATCATGAGCAGCTCCCCGTGATACAGAAGCGCCGGACGGAGCGTTGCCGTGCGCTGCTTCGAGGGCAGGATCTCGAAGTAAGCTTCCGTGTCGCTCTGGAAGTCCAGCAGTTCGATCTCCTTCCCGCGCAGATAAGCGCGCAGCTTTTTCAGCTTTTGAAGCGCGAATTCTCCGTTTTCGGTATACAGGGCCTCCAGCAGCTCCGCCAGGAGCGCCAGCTCATCCTGCTCGAGGGGGCCCTTGTCCCCGTCGGCGGGGTCCGGGGTCCCGTTGTCCGCGGGCAAGGCGGCCAGATCCTCCAGCTTCCGGTCCATGGTCTCCGCGATGCGCGTGAGGGTGTGCCACAGCTCATCCGGCTCCAGGGTGCTCACGACCCGCCCCTCGCCCGCCTTGACCCAGAGCAGGCCGGACAGGAAGGCGCAGATCACCGCCGCCGCCAGACAGATATAGGCGATGACGGGCTGGGTTTTGACGGTGAGGACCACAGGCGCGCACAGGAGCGCCGAGAGAACGAGAAGATAGGGCGCGCCCGCGCGGCGCTGGGCGGGACCTTTTTCCAGCACGGCGCCGGAGGCCTTCAGAAAGCCCAGACTGTCCCGGGCCACCGCGGTCATGGCGTCGGTCTCCGCCTGGCGGCGGCGATCGCCGACGCAGGCGGCGTTGCTGCGCAGCAGCAGCGCGCTGAGCTCGTCGTCGAGGGTTTGTATGCTCTGCTCCCGGCTCCGGTCAACGCTCCGGTTGGCTTTCAGCGTGTTTTGAACCCGCTCCCGGTCTGCGGAAAGCAGGCCTGTCACGGAGGAATCTTTCCTTTCCATGCCGATTCACCTCTCTTGCGGTCGGAAGGACGGGATCTGCTTCCGTCCCGAATTTGTATGCGCCTGATCTTGCGGCGGCGCCGCCTTGCTTCGATTATATCCCGGGACGCGGGCAATGACAACAAAAATTCTCTCGCTTTGTCGATTTCTGCCCGGGATCGGCCCGCCCGGGGCCGCCGCTGCGGCAAACGCGGCCTGACGAAGCTGCGTCAGGCCGCGTTTTCAATCACAAATCACGCGCCGGGGATCAAAGCAGCCCGTACTCCTCCGCCAGCTTCCGGAAAGCGGGCATGGAGCGGGTGATCTGCTCGGCGGAGACGCAGTAGGCGATGCGCACATAGCCGGGCACCCCGAAATCGTCGCTGGGCACCAGCAGCAGCTCGTACTTCTTGGCCCGCTCGGCGAAGGCCTTGGCGTCGGGCTCCGGGGTCTTCACAAAGAGGTAGAAGGCCCCGTCGGGATACACGCAGTCGTAGCCCAGCTCCTTCAGGCCGTTGTATAGCAGGTCCCGGTTGACTTTGTACATGTTGATGTCCGAGGTCTTGTCGATGCACTTCTCGATGACCCGCTGCATCAGACTGGGGGCGTTGACGAAGCCGCAGACCCGCCCGCCGCCGCAGATGGCGGCGAAGACCTTGGCGGCCTCCTCCATCCGGGTGCTGACGGCCAGATAGCCGATGCGCTCGCCGGGCAGGGACAGGCTCTTGCTGTAGGAATAGTCCAGGATGGCGTTGTCGTAGTAATGCAGCACGCAGGGGACCTTCTGCCCGTCGTAGACCAGCTCCCGATAGGGCTCGTCGGAGATCAGGTAGATGGGGTGGCCGAAGCGCAGCTCCGCCTCATGCAGGATGCCGCAGAGCTTTTGCAGGCTCTCCTCGGACAGGATCACGCCGGAGGGGTTGTTGGGGGTGTTCACGATGACCACCTTGGTCTTTTCCGTGAGGGCGGCGGCCAGGGCCTCCAGGTCCGGCTGCAGACCGGCGGCGGGGGGCACCACCACCAGCTTGCCGCCCACGCCCTCGGTGAACATGCGGTATTCGGGGAAGAAGGGGGCGAAGGCCACGACCTCCTCGCCGGGGAGCAGCAGGGCGTGCATGCAGATGGCCAGGCCCGCGGCGGCGCCGCAGGTGACGTAGATCAGATCCTCCCGGGCGGGCAGATCAAAGCGCTTTTGCAGATCGGCGGCGATGGTTTTGCGCAGACTGGGCAGGCCGGTGGCGGCGGTATAGCCGTGGAGCGAGGTGCTGTCCAGCGCCAGCAGCTCCCGGATGGCTTCCTCCACGCAGGGCGGCGCGGGGACGCTGGGATTGCCGAGGCTGAAGTCAAAGACCTGGTCCGCACCGATCTCCGCCTTGCGCTTTGCGCCGTAGGCGGCCAGTTCGCGGATGCAGCTCTTGCTGAGGCCGAAGCCGAGGATTGTGTTTGGAAGCATGTCAAAAACTCTCCCTTTCCTGGTTTTTCGAGAAGTATATTTTTTGCATATCATGATTATACCGCCCGGGCGGGGAAATGGCAAGGACTTTGTGTTTTTCCGTAAAAATCCGCCCGGAATACCCGGATTTTCGGTTGACTTTGTACAAAGCATGGTATATTCTGGATAAGATAGCAGCGGGAAACAGCGGCGGAGAACAGGGGGAGCTTGTGAAGAATACCATCCACGTGGCCGGCAGAACGGAGCTGGCCGGCAACCATACCGACCACCAGAACGGCCGGATCCTGGCGGCCACCATCCAGCTGGGCCTCACCGCCCGGGCGGAGGCGGCGGACAGCGGCAGGATGACCGTCAAGTCCCAGGGCTTCGGCCTGCGGGAGGTCGCGCTGAACCAGCTGAGCGTCCGGCCCCGGGAATTCGGCACGCCGGAGGCCCTGATGCGGGGCGTGGCGGCCAGCTTCAAGGGCATGGGCCTGAAGATCGGCGGCTTTGAGGCCGAGATCCGCAGCACCCTGCCCGTGGGCGCGGGGCTCTCGTCCTCGGCGGCCTTTTCGGTGCTGATCGGCCGCATCCTCAGCGAGCTCTACAACGACGGGAAGGTGGACCCCATGGTCATCGCCCGGGCGGGGCAGGAGGCGGAAAACCGCTTCTTCGGCAAGCCCTGCGGGCTGATGAGCCAGCTGGTCTGCGCCATGGGCCACACCCTGTACGTGGACTTCAAGACCCGGGAGATCCGGCGGCTGGACGCGGACTTCGGCGCCATGGGCCTGACCCTCTGCCTGACGGAGACCGGCGGCAGCCACGCCGGGCTGGACAGCTCCTATGCCCGCATCCCGGCGGACATGACCTATATCGCCAATCTCTTTGACAAGGGCGTTCTGGCCGACGTGGACCCGGCGGCCTTCCGAGCCAAGGGCTGGGATCCGGCCAACCGCCCCGTGCGCCGGGCCATGCATTTCTTTGACGAAAACGAGCGGGTCCCCCTCATGCGGGACGCGCTGCAGAACCGGGACGGGGAGACCTATCTGCGCCTGATGAACGAGTCCGGCCGCTCCTCGGAGAAGCTGCTGAACAACATCATCACCAGCGCCACCGGGGATACCAAGCTGGCCCAGGGCCTGGAGAAGAGCCAAAAGCTCCTGGAGGGCCGGGGCGCCTGGCGGGTCCACGGCGGCGGCTTCGCCGGCTGCGTGCAGGCCCTGATGCCCACGGACTATTTCGAGACCTACAAGACCGAGATGGAAAAAAGCTTCGGCGAGGGCTCCTGCCGGGAGATCCGGCTGACGTGAGTTCGTAGTTCGTAGTTCGTAGTAAACAAAACGGATAGAGCGGGGATGCGCAAGCGCATCCCCGCTCAGACTGTCGACAAAGTGTCGACAGTCTGAGCGGCAAAAAGGGAAACTTCCGAAAAAGTTTCCCTTTTTGCAAGATTGAACATGAAGGGGGGCATACCCTCCCCCCTTCACAATCCCCCCATGCGTGTCCCGGCCTTGCCGCATGAGTTTGTCTATAGTAAACCCGCCTCTCCGAGGTTCAGCTCCTCGGAGAGGCGGGTTTCATTCTTCTACGAACTACGAACTAAAAACTACGAACTAATCCTACGCAAATCTCCCGTGCTCCGGGATGAAGACGATGCTGGGATCGTAGAGCATGATGAACTCCTCCAGGCAGAGGTCGTGCTCCATCATGTAATGGGCGGCCTCCTCGCCCACGTAGCGGAAGTGGGCATGGGGGCAGGCCACGCCGTAGAAATATTCCTTGCCCTCCGGGTAGCGGGGGACAAAGCCGTAGTCCGCGCAGTTCTCCAGCAGCCAGGTATAGAGCTCGCTGTCAAAGATCTCCGGGTCGGTGAAGCGGTAGTAATTGGAGCGGTTCTTCATCTGGTCCGTGAAGTCGATGGCCAGACCCGTCTGGTGCTCGTTGACGCCGATGCCCTGGAAGGCCTGGGCGGTGACGACGGGGTCGTATTCGCAGTCCCGGAACACGCTGTTGTAGTTGTTCTCCAGCCACTCCAGATTCCGGAAGGCCTGGGCCATGTAGATGGTGTAGCCCTGGGCCCGGGCGTCCCGGAGCAGCTCCTGGGCGTGGGGCACCACCCGGGGATCCAGGCCCTGGCCCTCGATGGGGCCGTACTCGCAGATGTAGAAGGCCACGGAGTTGTAGGCGTTGCACAGCCGGTACTCCCAGCTGTGGATGTCGATATCCGGCAGATCCTCCGGCTGGTCCTCCGCGGAGGCGGTGACGGCGCCGATCCCCAGCGTCATCATCAGCGCGCACAGCAGCAGAACGGACAAAAAGCGTTTTTTCATAACAGCACCCTCATTCCACACCGTAGAGACTCAGGAACTCCTCCAGAGTCAGCTCGTTTTCCGTCATATACGCAGCAGCCTCCACGCCCACATAGCGGAAGTGCCAGGTCTCGTTCATGACGCCGGTGATATCCTCCTTCCCGGAGGGGAAGCGCTGCACAAAGCCGTATTCGGCGCAGTGCTCCAGCAGCCAGTCGATGGTGGGACTGGCGACCTTCTCGGGCGTCTTGGTCTCATAGTACCTGTCGGTGATATCGCAGCACAGGGCCAGCTGGTGCTCGCTGCAGCCGGGGGGCATGGTGATGTAGTGCCCGGCGTAGTCCTTGCCGTCGCTGATGCCGTTGTTCTGGCAGACGCGCTGGAAGTTGGCGGCCTGGTCGTTGTAGCTGCGGTAGCCGGAGGACAGGTACACCGTGTACCCCGCCTCCTTGCAGCCCTGGCCCATGGCGATCAGCGGCTCGGCGATGCGGATGTCCACCGGGCAGCGGTTGCCGTTGTAGGCGGTCTGGATATCGGTCTCGGCCAGGGTCTGGTGCAGATAGGCCAGCTGCTCCGGCTCGTAGCGGTCAATGGAGTGGTCCCCGTTGACCAGGGTGAACTCCCAGCTGCTGACGTCGATCTCCGGCGGCGTGGGCAGGCCCAGCTCGGCGGCCTTGGCCAGGGCCTTGCCGTAGGGCGTGTTGGGGTCCACCGTGGGGACCGGCTCCGGGGTGGCAAGGGCCGGCAGCGAGGTGATCAGGCCGGAGGCGCCCTCCTGGGCGCTCTGCCCCTCCGCCGCTGCCCCCTGCTCCGGCTGGGGCGCGGAGGCCGCGGACTGCTCCGGGGCGGCGGGGCTCAGCCCCTCCTGCGCCGCCGGGACCTGACCCGGCGCGGCGGCCGACGCCTCGCTCTGCACGGGGGCGGTGACCTTCTCGGGCAGGGGCAGGCTCTGGGCCCCCGCGATTTCCAGGTATAGATAAGAGGAAAGGAGCGCCAGCACCAGCAGCGCCAGCACGATCCGTTTCCCGCGGGATTCACGCATAACAGTATCCTCCGAAACGACAAGAGTTTTTTCCATCATCAATATCTAATCATAGCATTTTGCCCGCCGGGGGTCAACACCCTTTTTTCTCGCCTCGGCGGAGGCTTTTTTCCCGCTGCCCTGGCTTTTCTGTTGCCCTTCGGCGGAGCTTTTGGTATACTGTCAGTACCAACGGCAAAGGAGGAGCGCATGATGAAGCTCACTTGGTTAGGACATTCCTGCTTCCTGGCGGAGACGGCGGAGGGCTCGGTGCTGCTGGACCCCTACGCCCCGGGCAGCGTGCCGGGGCTCAAGCTGCCGGCGCTGACGGCGGATCTGGTCCTCTGCAGTCACGGCCACCGGGATCACGGATACCGGGAGGCGGCCCGGCTCAGCGGCAGGTCCTGCGGCGTCCGGGTCTCGACCCTGGAGACCTTCCACGACGAACAGGGCGGCGCCCTGCGGGGGCCCAACACCGTGCACATTCTGGAGGCGGAGGGCCTGCGCCTGGTCCACCTGGGGGACCTGGGCCATATGCTGGACGCCGGGCAGATCGCGGCCCTGGGCAAGGTGGACCTGCTGCTGATCCCCGTGGGCGGGCATTACACCATCGGCCCGGAGACCGCGGCGGAGCTGGCGGCGGCGATCGGCGCCCGGATCACCGTGCCCATGCACTACCGGGGCCCCGGCTTCGGCTATGACGTGATCGGCCCCGTGGAGCCCTTCCTGCAGCGGCGGGAGCGGGTACTGCGGCTGGAGGGCAACGTGCTGCGGCCCGAGGAGCTGGAGACCCCGGTGACGGCGGTGCTCCGCTGCCCGGGGAAGTAGTTCGCAGTTCGCAGTTCGTAGTATGGGCTTTGCTTGTTTGTTATGTTTCCGGCTCCACGTTTCCCGCCAGGAAGCGGAGCTCGCGCCCCTCTCCGTCCCGCAGTTCGTAGCAGAGGATGCGCCCGTCCGGCTCGTAGACCGTGTCCACCCGCAGCCCGTCCCCCAGCCAGTCGCAGACCCGGTAGCCCCGGGGCAGGAATCTGAAGGGACCGTGAGGCGCTCCCGACCACTGGGCCGTGCCCTTGGTCTCCCGGATGCCCCGCAGCAGAAGTCCGCCGCTCTCCGGCAGCAGCTCCACCGCCCCGTCGGTCTCCGGCACCCAGTAGACCTTGGGGCTGTCCCCCTCCAGGCTCAGGCCGTGTACGGCGCCGGCACAGTAGAACCAGAGCCGGCCCTCCAGCAGCAGCGGCGCCCCGACGGGGCCCCGGCTCAGCTGGCGGGTGACCTGGTTGACCGTGTCGGTGAGGAAGATCCCCCGCTCGGCGGCGTCCTGCCAGAGGATGGCCCCCTCCAGAGGATAGGCAAAGGCGCAGGGCCCCGCCAGCAGCTCCGTCTCCTCCCGGGTCTTCGGGTCCAGGGAGAGGAAGCGGCCCTCTCTGTCACAGAAGTACAGCAGTCCCTGACGCAGGCAGAGCCAGCGGCAGGGCCCGGCGTTCAGGACCTCCCGCTTGCCGCCCCACTCCGACACCCGCTCCAGGGCGCCGCTGCTGCGGTCGATGTAATAGAGCTTGCTCCCGGTCCGGCACAGGTACTCGGGCACGCAGCCCTCCGCCACCACGGCAAAACCGCTCAGCTCCCCGTCCTTCCAGCGGTATCGGGCCAGAACGGGCTTCCAGTCCTCGTCAAAGTCATAGCAGAAGAGGATCTCGTCCCCCAAAAGGACCCGGTTGGCATTGAGCACCATGGCCATGGCCTGGGACTCCTCTTCGCTCAGCGGCTCGGGCAGCCGCAGCTCCGCCGGGGTCGGGTCGGGGGAGGGCTCCGGGGCCGATCCCCCGGACTGTCCCGCGCCGCAGCCGGCCAGCAGCAGCGCCGCCAGCAGCAGCACGGGCAGGATGGAACGTGCTTTCATAGGGCTTCCTTCTCTTTCTCTTGATAAAAGGAGTATATCATACATTTTTGCCGCCTGCAATCCGTTTGCCTTGCGCCCGGCGGCGGAATGTGCTACACTGCTGTTATCCCGTAAGCATTTGTAAGCCATCTCAAGTCCCGAAGGGAGCGGAGATCATGGGCAAAGCGAGAAAATTGACGGCGCTGCTGCTGATGCTGGGCCTGCTGGCCTCGCTGCTGTGCGGCTGCGTGACCATTCCGGCCGCGCCGAGCCAGTCCCCGGCCCAGGAGCAGCTGACCCTGCTGCCGAACGACGCCGATACCGCCCCGGCGGAGGACGGGCTGACTCTTCTGCCGGAGGAATCCGCCGCCCCGGCGGCCCTGGACGAAGACGGCAGCTACACCACCAAGGAGGACGTCTGCGCCTATCTGATCGCCTACGGGCACCTGCCCTCCAACTTCATCACCAAGGACCAGGCCCGCGCCGCCGGCTGGGAGGGCGGCTCCCTGGAGAAATACTGCCCCGGCAAGTGCATCGGGGGCGACCGCTTCGGCAACCGGGAGGGCCTGCTGCCCAAGGCCAAAGGCCGGACCTGGACCGAGTGCGACATCAACACCCTGGGCGCCCGCTCCCGGGGGGCGGAGCGGATCGTCTTTTCCAACGACGGCCTGATCTATTACACCGGCGACCATTACGAGAGCTTCCAGCTGCTGTACGGCAAACCTTGAGAAACAGGACCCGGAGCAAGTCCCTTTGACCTGCTCCGGGTTTTTCTTGGCATGCTTTTCGACAAAATTCGACAAAGCCTGTAGAAATTCTTGGAAAAATTTTGTCGAAAGCTCTTGTGATATGTAGAATCGTCCGATATTATGTCAACAAGATCCCCGCGGTTTTCGACAGGATTCTGTTGTTCCGAAAGTGTCAGCTATGGTAAAATTCATGCGACTTAACGGAGAAAACGCGTCCGGAAGTTCCGGACGATCCGCATACCGCTTTGATGGGAGGAAAAAGTTATGGAAACCAAAACCCGCATCCTGCTTGCCGACGCCAATTCGGAATTCGGCAAGCTCCTGGAAGAAACGCTGCGCCCCGAGCGCGATCTGGAGCTGGCGGGGATCGCCGCGGACGGGCCGGAAGCCCTGGCCAAGCTCCGGGAGCTGCGGCCGGACGTGCTGCTGATGGACCTGGTGCTGCCCAGGCTGGACGGGCTGGAGCTGCTACGCCGCCTGCCGGAGACGGGCTGCTCCTGCGCGGTGATCGTGCTCTCCGGCTTCATCAACGCACAGGTGGTGGCGGACTGCGCGGCCCTGGGCGCGGCCTACTTCATGCCCAAGCCCTGCGACATCGCCTCGCTGCTCCAGCGGATCCGCCAGCTTTCCCAGTCCCGGGACGGCGGTCTGTCCCCCGAGGGCATCGACTGCCGCTCCGCCGCCCAGCTCAGCCGCCGGGGGGCGGATCTGGAAGCCACGGTCACCGAGATCATCCACGAGATCGGCGTCCCCGCCCACATCAAGGGCTATCAGTACCTGCGGGAGGCCATCATCCTCACCATCCAGGACATGGATATCATCAACGCCGTCACCAAGGTCCTCTATCCGGAGGTGGCCAAGCGCTACTCCACCACCCCCAGCCGGGTGGAGCGGGCCATCCGCCACGCCATCGAGGTGGCCTGGGACCGGGGCGATATCGAGGTGCTGCAGAAGTACTTCGGCTACACGGTGTCGAATATCAAGGGCAAGCCCACCAATTCGGAATTCATCGCCATGATCGCGGATTCCCTCACCCTCCGCCAGAAGCAGGCGAGACGGTGAAACATCTGGAGATTCGGTTTCGTATTCGAGAGGAAGAACCATATAGCGGATATCAGACTGTAAACATTGGTTGTTTCGCGGCATCACGAACTGGTGCGCAGGCGGCCGTTCTCCCCGCGCCCTTGTCTTTCCCCGCGTCGGGCGCGATGCCCGCGCCGCGCCGCGAATCACGCACGCGAGGGGTCAACAGCGGGCCGCCGAGGGCGTCGGCCCCTAGGACAGGAACCGGCGTTGCCGCGAGTCTGCAGGCGACAGAAGGTCGCCCCTATGGCGCGTCTTGCCTCCCCCGCCGGGGGAGGTGTCGCCCGGCGTCTCCCGCAAGCCGGGTGACGGAAGGGGTCACGGGACGCAGGGGATCGCTCCCTGCGGCTCGGAATGACAGCCTTTTGTAGTTTGTCCATAAAACACGGAAGCCCTCTCCCGTTTTCGGGAGAGGGCTTCAATGTGTAGACAAACCGAAAAGAATGTCCGAAAGATCTAAAGTCTTGAAAACACGGGCTTTTTAGATCCTTCGACTTCGCTGCGCTTCGCTCAGGATGACAAAAACCGACTTTGTCTACAGTCTCAAGCCCTCTCCCGTTTTCGGGAGAGGGCTTCCGCGTTCTGTTTATGCTCTTCTTTCGGCTTTGCGGCGGCGGTTTTTGGCGTGTTTTTCCGCTTGGATGAGATTGTGCTCCCATTGGCGGCGGTGTTTGTGAGATTTCCAGCCTCTGCTGCGGCGTGCGCGGAAGTCGCCGTTATCCGGATCGCCGGCGAATTCTGCGGCGTAGCGGACTTTGCCGCGGGCGGCGAGACGGAAACGGGCGAGATCAGCGCCGTCGACGGGGAGACCTGCCGCAAAGCGGAGAAGGGCGCCGACGCGGATGCGGCGGCCTTTGGAAAGGATGATGCCTCCGTTTGACAAGGCTGCGGTAAGCCCCGGGCGGCGCGGCAAACTGAGCCCGGAGCAGCTCCTGTTACAGTATAGAGCCGCACAATCGGTCGTCCAATGCGGCGGTG
Source organism: Oscillospiraceae bacterium (assembly GCA_902775355.1). Lineage (GTDB taxonomy): Bacteria > Bacillota > Clostridia > Oscillospirales > Oscillospiraceae > Limivicinus. Next base: position 43,899 of record CACYLY010000029.1, on the reverse strand, counting down.
CGGATCAGGCGAAGGCAGGTCATGGCTTGTCCTCCTTTTCTCTGTGGCGGAAGCGGGCTTGAAGCCCCGCGGTATCTGCAGACGAAAAAACGGGCGGAAAGTTTCCGAAAAAACAGAAAAAGGGAAAACTTCTCCGCCCGGTCCGGTCTATTCGCCGATGACGATCAGATCGTCGTCCCGGGTCAGGGTGATCTTTTCGTCAAGCTTGCGGTTAAAGGTGCTGTACTTGTCTTTGTTCAGGTCGCCCATGAGGATATAGCCCTGGCGGAGCATGATCTGCCGGAGCTCCCGGACGGTGTATTCTCCCTCCAGATGCATCAGGCCGACGTTCTTCAGGTAGAGCTCGTTGCCTTCGTTGGAGAGGATCTCGCGGAACACGTCCACCAGCTCCGGGCTCTCGGCCAGCTGGGCCAGAAACAGAGAGGACATGCTGGAGGCCACGAGAAAGTCGGTGTGGTCCCCGCTGCCGACCAGCTTCTGATTTGCTTCCAGCTGCATCTCGACGGTGATGTTGAAGCGCAGATCGTAGCGCTTGCGGATATCCCGCAGGTTCAAAAGCAGGAAAATGGCCTCCATGTCCGCTTCCTCGGGGTCCTGATTGTGATCGTTCAGGATGACGATGTGCTCCGCCATCCGGGCCAGCTTCAGCAGAACACTTTCGGACCGGGGGTCCCCCGGCAGATAATTGATCTGGAGATTCCTGGCCTCCGCGACCTGCCGGAGCTCTTCCCGCTCCTCCTGCGTGGCGTTCTGGCCCGCAAGATAGACATGGGACACGTTTTCCGGCAATTCGTGGAGAATGATGGGCAGTGTCTCGTTGTGCCCGATGATGACGGTGTCCGTCGTGTCCAGGTGCTTCATCCGCAGGTCCCCGGAGGGCGTCTGCAGCGGCGGACAGTCGGCCTCCAGCACGGCGGAATCGTTTTCCTCGGAGAACACCAGGACCTTATCCGTCTCTTTCAGCGTATACGCGGCGGGCGGGTTCATGGTGACCTTTCCGTCCCGGTAAACGCCGGCGGGAACGGCGTTGTTCAGGCGCAGCTGGAGCTCCTCAAAGGACAGGCCGTCGATCCCCCGCAGCTCGATCAGGTAAAACTCGGAGCCCTCAAAATTGAACAGCTCCCGGAAGGCCTCGGAAAGGCCGGTCTGGGTGCAGGAATGGGCGATCATTTTCGCCAGGATGCTGTTGGTCTGCAGGGTCGTGATGTGATTTGCCTCCGCGATGGAGGGCGGGAAGCGGTGCGCGGATTTGGAGATGATGGCGTTGATGCTGATCTCCGGCACGCCCTTTTCCTCGAGAAGGGCGGAGACGGCCAGGACGGCCTTGATGGTCCGCATGTCCTCCGTCGGACTGACGATGATGGTCTTGCAGGTCTCGACGGAGCACTTCTCCAGAGACGCCGGATCCGTGATATCCACGGTGCGGCAGACGATCCGGAAGTTTTTCGGAACATCCAGATTGTCCCGGATGGCCTGCTCCATCTCCTCCCGCTCCATGTCCTCCGCCAAAACGATGCAGGCGGGCTTTCCCGCGGCGGCGAGGATGAGCTGCTGCAGCAGGGTGAAGTTGCCGGGGTAAAAACCGAGGACCACGATATGCTCTCTTTCCAGAACCAGGGAATTGCCGCGCTTCAGATTGTCGATCTTCTCCTCGATGGCGCTGGTGATGATACCGATCAGCACGCTGGTGAACAGAACGCCCGCGATGGCGGTGAGCGACATCAGGATCAGATAGCCCGGGCTCCCGTCTTCAAAGGAGGGCATCCAGGCGTTGATGACGGTGGCGATGCTGTCCCAGAAAACGGAGGCGACCTCCCCATCCTCATTGAATCCAAAGAGGATGATCAGGCCGGCGATGATGGCCGCCAGCAAAACGGAAGCGATGATCAGGATCCGGATCAGGCCCAGCGAGCCCCGGGTCATCTTGTTGTCAAACCAGTATCGGAAGCGGTCTTTTACGGAAAAAGACTTTTGATAAGCGGAGTTTCTGCTCTTTTTCATCTCTCTCGCACCCTCCTCCCGGGATCATGGGTCGTCCCGTATAGACAAGTATACCAGAACCCCCGCATACAAGGCAACAGGTTTCGACGGCCGGACCGGCGGGTAAGGCCCGGAAAAACGAAAAAATCTTTCCACACGATGCAGAGAGTTCATTGCTTTTGCCGGGCGGTTTTGTTAAGATGAACCGGGCGGAAGAAGGACTGCATTATCCGCACATCCATAGGAAAATCTTTCTGCACAGCGAAGCTGTTTCGGCGGCGGCATGCCCGCCGTTCGCCGGGGAGACGGCTTCGAAGCGCGGAGAGTCTGTGCTTTCCGCTTCCCGGAAGGCACGGAAAATATGAAGAAAAGAGTATAGAAAACATGAAGTGCCCGAACTGCGGCGTGGAGCTGGTCGGCTCCGTTGCCGAAAAGAAATGCCCCAGGTGCCATTACAATCTGGTTACCGGCGTCGTCGAAGAACCGAAGCCCGTAACGGCGGAAGAACCGCCCCAGGCTCCCGCTCCCGCTGCTCCCGCCCCGCGCCCGGAGAGATCAACCCCGGAACGCTGGAGCAGATCGCGAAAAATGTGAAATCCATCGCTTTTTGGGTCAAATTCTGGAGCTTCCTCGCCATCGCCGGCGGCGTCGCCACCGGCATCATCCTGGCCCTGAGCTGAAAACGAAAGGCCCCCGAAGCGCAGAGACGCCGGATTTCCGGCGTTTCATTGGGCGCGGGGGAGACCGGAAACCGGAGAGGCGGCGCCTCTCCGGTTTCTTCTGCCTGTAAAAGGAAATACGTTCCGTCGCCGACGGGCCTTGAAGCGCGGCGCGGATCGTGCTATAATGATGATAAGATGGCGGAATGTCGCAAGGCATTTCGCCGAGCCGCTTTGCGGCTCAGCAAAACAGCGCGGCTGTTTTGCCATATCATCATTGCAAGGAACATCGCGCAAAGGATGAAATGCATCCTTTGCCGCCAAACCTGCCGTTTGGCGGAGAAAACAGTCGAAACCTCGATGGTTTTCTCCCTGCGATGATCCTTGCAGGATACACGCTTGCCGTACAAGAAACCGCGGAATCCGGTCAAAGAACGATGAGGCGCTGCCGCGCCGGTCTCTCTTTTTCTTTCTGCGATTTCCAAGGGCCGCAGGGCCGAACAGGGAAGGGAGAGATGCTGTTTGTCCAAAAGAGCCAAAAAGCTGCTGGTCGTGATCCTGCTGCTTGCAGCCGCGGGAGGCGCGGCGTACATCTGGTTTCACTGGGGAAACCCAGTGCAGCTCTGGGCCGCGGAGACCCGGCGGACCCCCGCCCCGCAGCAGAACGCCCAGGTCCGGCCCGCCTCCGGCGCGGCCGGCGAGGAGCCGGCGCCCACGGAGGAGCCCCCCGGCGTGGCCATCCTCCTCACCGTCGTCCACGGGGACGGCAGCAGGCAGGACTTTTCCATCGCCACCAAGGAGCGGAACCTGCGCAGGATCCTGGAAAAGGAGGGGCTGATCGCCGGCGTGGAGTATGACTGGGGCCTCTATGTCCTCGCGGTGGACGGAGAGACCGCCGACACGAGCCTGCAGCAGTGGTGGTGCCTCTCCAGAGACGGAGAGGTGAGCACAGTCGGCGTGGACGGCACGGTGATCGCCGGGGGAGAGCACTTCACCTATACCCTCATCACCGGCTCGGGCACCGAGGACGCCGTCTCTAAGCCGGCCTCCGTCACCTTTACCCTCCGGGTGATCCACGGGGACGAGAGCGAGAAGGTCTTCACCATCACCACCACGGAGACCACGCTGCGGGCCGCCCTGGAGCAGCAGGGCCTGATCGAGGGCGTCGAGGGCGATTACGGTCTCTATATCTACACCGTGGACGGGGAGACCATCCACGAGAGCCATCACGACTGGTGGCGCCTCACCAAAAACGGCGAACTGTCCGAGCTGGGGGTGGACCACATCCAGATCGCCGACGGGGACCGCTATGAGCTCAGCTTCGTCAAGGGGGTCTACTGAGCCGTTTTTCGAAAACAAAAGCCCAAAGGACCATGTAAAAGGAACGCCGGACTATCCGTCCGGCGTTCAATATGTAGACAAAGCCCAAAAGTCTGTCATTGCGAGCCAGTGCGCAAACTGGCGTGGCAATCCGTTCTCTTAAAAATGTCATAATTCCACGGCTTTGAGTTGCGGATCGCCACACCAGTGACATCGGTCACTGGTTCGCGATGACAGCAACCCCACTTTGTCTACAGTCTGACGCCGGACTGCCCGTCCGGCGTTCCTTCTTGCATAGGGCGGCGGGGCGTGCTATACTCTTGCCGCAAGCAAATCGGACCGGGATGTACGCGGAGCGCCCTCCGTCGTACTCAACAGGGGAATCTGGGTGAAAATCCCTCGCGGGGCCGCCACTGTGAAGCGGAGGCGCTTGTGTCTCCCGAAGTCAGAAGACCTGCCCGGACAGTGAATCTTACAAACGCTGTGTCGTACAAGGAACCGCGGAACCCGGTCAAAGAACGATGCGGCGTGGCTTTGCCATGCCCGTCTCTCTTTTTCTTTGTGCGATTTCCGATGGCCTTCGGGCCGAACAAAGAAAGGAGAGATGTTTTTTGTCCAACAAAACCAAAAAAATTCTTGCCGTGATCCTGTTGCTTGTGGTCGCGGCCGCGGCGGTACTGCTGTACCTGCACTTCAGACCCCAGGCGTCGGAGGGCGCCAAAACCGTGACCGTGGAGGTCGTGCACAAGGACGAGAGCAGGAAGGAGTTCGTCATCCACACGGATGCCGAGACCCTGCGGGGCGCCCTGGAGCAGGAGAAGCTGATCGAGGGCACCGAGAGCGAGTGGGGCCTCTATGTCCTGACCGTGGACGGGGAGACCGCCGACGAGGCCGCCCAGGAGTGGTGGTGCTTCAACGACGGGGAAGGGAATATGCTCCCCACGGGCGTGGACAGCACCATGATCCAGGACGGCGACAAGTATGAGATCGTCCTCACAGTCGGCTGGTAAACTCTCCGCCATCGAGATCACCACCCTGTCCCTGATGGGGGCGCTGATCTTTGCGGCCAAGTTTGCCCTGGCGAGCCTGCCCAACATCAACATCAACGCCGTGCTCATCATCCTGACCACGGTGTTCTTCGGCTGGAAGGCCCTGTATTCCGTGGGCATCTACGTGCTGCTGGAGGGGCTGATCTTCGGCTTCCACGTCTGGTGGGTCAGCTATCTCTTCATCTGGCCCCTGCTGGTGGTGGTGGCCATGCTCTTCCGGAAGAACGACTCCGCCCTGATCTGGGCGGTGATCGCGGCCCTCTGGGGGCTGAGCTTCGGTCCCTTGATGTACATCCCCTATTTCTGCATCATGGGCGGCTGGAAGGGCTTCTGGCTCATGTGGCTCAACGGCATCCCCTTCGATCTGATCCACTGTGCCGGGAACTTCGCGTTCACCCTGGTCCTCTACCGGCCCCTGTGCAAGGTCCTGCGCAGGCTCCTGAACCGGGACGGTTTGGAGGATCTCTGAAACGATATCACAGCAAAAAGCGCGCAGGAGCGTCCGCTCCTGCGCGTTTTGTCACAGCCAGCCCCGCTTGGGCCGCTTGCGGCGTTGGCAGCTCTCCTGCAGGTCCACCAGGATGATGTCCGTGCCGATGCGCACGATGGCCGTCCAGGGCAGCACATAGTCGTCCTCCCGGCCCAGCAGCCCGAAGAACTTGCTGCGCCCGGGGGTCACCAGCGAGACCAGCCGCCCCTCCTTGTCGTCAAACTCCGCGTCGCACACGTAGCCCAGGCGAAAGCCCGTGTGCACGTCGATGACCTCCTTGTAGCGCAGGTCCGAATAATACAGGATCATCCAAACACCCCCAGATACCGCAAGTATATGGGGCGTTTTTGCTTTTTATGTCGTCTGCGGGGCGCTGTCGCTCCGGGCCTTGGGGATGGAGATGGTCAGGATCAGGGCATCCTCGGTCTCCTCCCGGCGCATGTCCGCCGCCACGCCCCCCTGCTTCATCAGATCCACGCTGCGGCTGACGGTGTTGAGGAAGAGCCGCAGGTCCTTCATCACGAAGGTCTTCTTCCGGCCCTTTTTCTCTGTGGGCGGCGGCTCCTCCGGCTCCGGCTCCGGGGGAGAGAGCAGGGCCTCCACATAGGCCTCGGCGGCGGCCACGTTCATGCGCTGCTCCAGCATCGCCGCCAGGGCCGCCCGCTGGCGCTCCGGGTCCGGCAGGCGCAGCAGGGCCCGGCCGTGGCGCTCCGAGAGGCCGTTTTTCCGCAGAGCCTCCAGCACGTCCTCCGGCAGCTTCAAAAGCCGCAGCTTATTGGCCACGGCGCTCTGGGACTTGCCGATCCGCCGGGCCGCCTCCTCCTGGCTCAGGCCGAACATGCGGATCAGGCGGCGCAGGCCCTCCGCCTCCTCCAGATAGTCCAGATCCTTCCGCTGCAGGTTTTCCACCAGGGCCAGCAGCCCGGCGTCCTCCATGTTCACGTCCATGAGGATGCAGGGCACCTCCGTGAGCCCCGCCAGCTTCGCCGCCCGCAGCCGGCGCTCCCCGGCCACCAGCTCGTATTTGCCGCAGCGCAGCCGCACCGTCAGGGGATTGAGGATGCCGTAGCTGCGGATGCTGTCGCTGAGCTCCCGCAGGGCCTCCTCGTCGAAGTGCCGGCGGGGCTGCACCGGGTTGGGGGAGATGTCCTCCAGCCGGAGGGACAGGACGCCGCCCCGGTGCAGTCCGGGACGCGCGCGGGTGATGGGCATAACAAGACCTCCTATCTTGTAGTCTTTGCCGCTATCATACACCACATCTTGTGCAAAACCGGCGGAATCCGGTCGTCCGCGGGGAGCCGGGAGAAAGAAAAAGCGGGGACGGCTCCCCTGCCTCCCGGCTGGAGAAGCGCCTGCATGTTCCGATCGTGTGGGATCAGCCCCTACGACAGACGAAACGCAGCCGCGCACCCGTAGCGCCGAGCATCGCTCGGCGTCTTGTATCATGGGACAAGCTGCCCGTAGGGGCCGGCGCCCCCGACGGCCCTGCGTCTCCTGTTTTCCAACGTCCAGGGTCGCCGAGGACGTCGACCCCTACGGGCGAGAGACGGAAGGTCGGCGCGGATCGGGCGGGCTGCCGAGGGCGTCAGCCCCTACGACAGCAGACGAAACGCAGGTAAGCGCTCGTAGCGCCGAGCATCGCTCGGCGTTCCTTCGTTCTGCCGTTTCGCTCCGTTTTTCGCCGAGCAAGCAGAGCTTGGAACGTCGCAGACAAGCTTGGTTCGTCGCGCGTTTCTCGCGCGTCGCTATGCTTCCCGCGCGTCGGGATGCTCGGCGCTACGGGGTCCGGACGTGGGACAGGGGCGCTATTGTCCCGCAGAGAAGCTCCGCGAGAGGGGACGAGAAGAAAAGCTTTCCAAACCGGGGCTTCTGTGTTATAATATTTTGAATTGTTATCTTCTGTGGAGGGCTTTCCTATGTACAAACCCCTTGCCGACGAGATCCGCCCTGCGTCCCTGGAGGACGTGGTGGGCCAGCGGCACATCCTGGGCCCCAAGGGGCTGCTGCGCCGCATTATCGAAAGCGGGCAGATCCCCAATATGATCTTCTACGGCCCCTCCGGCACCGGCAAGACCACCGTGGCCCGGATCATCGCCCAGCGGACCAACCGGAGCCTGCGCAAGCTCAACGCCACCACCGCCGGCATTGCGGACATCAAGCGCATCATCGACGAGCTGGACACCTTCCTGACCCCCGGCGGCGTGCTGCTGTACCTGGACGAGATCCAGTACTTCAACAAAAAGCAGCAGCAGTCCCTGCTGGAGTTCATCGAGGACGGGCGCATCACCCTCATCGCCTCCACCACGGAAAACCCATATTTCTGCGTGTTCAACGCCATTTTGAGCCGCTCCACGGTCTTTGAGTTCAAGCCCGTTTCCCCGGAGGACGCGGAGCTCGCGGTGCAGCGGGCGGTGGAGCTGCTGAACGCCCGGCGGGAAAAGCCCCTGACCCTGGAGGCGGGCGTGACGAAGCGCATCGCCAACGCCTGCGGGGGCGACGTGCGCAAGGCCCTGAACGCGGTGGAGCTGCTGTTTTCCACCTCCGCCGATACCGTGACCCTCTCTGACGCCCGGGACGTGACCCAGCGCAGCGCCATGCGCTACGACCGGGACGGGGACGAGCATTTTGACTGCCTCTCCGCCCTGATGAAGTCCCTCCGGGGCTCGGATGCGGACGCGGCGCTCCACTATCTGGCAAGGCTCCTGGAGGCCGGGGACCTGATCGGCGCCAGCCGCCGCATCCTCTGCTCTGCCAGCGAGGATATCGGCCTGGCCTACCCCCAGGCGGTGCCCATCGTGAAGGCCTGCGTGGATTCCGCCCTGCAGCTGGGTCTGCCGGAGGGGCGGCTGCACCTGGCCGAGGCCTGCATCCTGCTGGCCACCGCCCCCAAGTCCAACACCGGCTGCGTGGCCATCGACCGGGCCATTGCCGACGTGCGGGCCGGCCGGGGCAGGGGCTTCCCCCGGGAGCTGCAGAACGTCCACGCCGACGGGACCGGCTTCGAGCGGGAGCAGGGCTACCTCTATCCTCACGATTTCCCCCACCGCTGGGTGAAGCAGCAGTACCTGCCCGACGATCTGAAGGACGCCCGCTACTACGAGTACGGGGACAACAAGACCGAGCAGGCCGCGCGGGCGTATTGGGAACAGATCAAGAAATAGTTCGTAGTTCGTAGTTTTTTGGAGACGGGGACGCGGGGGCCTTGCCTGGCGGGAGGGAGATCCCGATTTTCCTTACGAATACGGAAAAAAGAACGAGCAGGCGGCACGTACGTATTTGGACGGAAGCAAGAAACCGTGCGCAGTTCTTCGTAATCTAAATTCCGAATTCCGAACTCCGAATTCCGAATTGGAGGCAGCATGGACATTCAGATCGGCGATATCCTCACCATGAAAAAGCCCCATCCCTGCGGGAGCAGGGACTGGCTGGTGCTGCGCATCGGGGCGGACTTCAAGCTCCGCTGCCTGGGCTGCGGCCATGAGGTGATGGGCCCCCGGGCCAAATTCGAAAAAAACGTCCGGCAGGTACAGCGTCCCGCCGGGGGGGGAAAAGGAGCAGAACCATGGAGGATAGACCCATTAAGCTTTCCGTGACCTGCATGGCCTATAACCATGAAAAATACATCCGCCAGACCCTGGAGGGCTTTGTCAGCCAGCAGACCGACTTCCCCTTTGAGGTGCTGATCAACGACGACGTCTCCACCGACGGCACCGCCGCCGTCATCCGGGAGTATGCGGAGAAATATCCGGGCATCATCCGGCCCTTTTTCCAGGAGAAAAACCTCTTCTCCCAGCATATCGATCCCCTGGACGCGGTGCTTTTCCCGGCGGCCCGGGGGCAGTATCTGGCCGCCTGCGAGGGGGACGACTGCTGGATCGACCCTACCAAGCTCCAGCGCCAGGTGGACTTTCTGGACGCCCATCCGGACTACTCCGCCTGCGTCCACAACTCCCTGGGGGAGTACATCGGCTCCGGCGAAGAGCCACAGCCCCTCTTCCCCCGGACCGGGGACCGGGACATCGGCTTCGAGACCGTGATCCAGGGCATGAGCCGCTCTTTCCACACCAGCTCCATCGTGGCCCGGCGGGAGTGGATCGTGCAGTCCCCGGACTTCCGCTATGTGGCCTGGGACCACGACTTTACCGACTACGCCGTGGCGGTGTGGCTGAGCATGAACGGCAAGATCCGCTTCCTGGACCGCTGCATGTCCCTCTACCGCATCGGCTCCAACCCCGGGGCCTGGAGCAGCGGCCTGGACAGGCACTACGCCAAGCGCATCCGCTTCGTCACCGGCGAGCGGGAGATGCTGCGGGCGGTGAAGCCCCATGTGGACGCCCGGCGGCAGGCCCTGCTGGACGAGGTGATCCGGGAGCGGGAATTCGAGCTTCTGTACCTGCAGGGCAGGACGGAGGAGCTGGTGAAGCCCCCCTACCGGGAGCTGTTTCGGAAAAAGCCCCTGGGCTTCCGGCTCTCCACCCGGCTGAAAAACGCCTTTCCCCCGCTGCACCGCTGGTATCGAAAAAAGCGGGGCTATCAGGACTGACAGGATTATCGTATGGACAAGAAAAGCAAAGTCGTCAGCAATTTGATATGGCGCTTCTTTGAGCGCTTCGGCGCCCAGGCGGTGAACCTCGTGGTGGGGATCCTCCTGGCCCGCGAGCTGGGCCCGGGCCCCGCCGGAGACATCGCCGTCATCATGGCGGTGATCAATATCCTGAAGGTCTTTGCCGACAGCGGCATGGCCAACGCCCTGATCCAGAAGAAGGAGCCGGACGATCTGGACTTCTCCTCGGTGTTCTTCTTCAACCTGGGCCTCAGCCTGCTCCTGTACGCGGCGCTCTTTTTCGCCGCCCCGGCCATCTCCCGGCTCTACCAGGCGCCGGAGTACGTGCCCATCCTGCGGGTGCTGGGCCTGATGGTGGTGGTGTCGGGCCTGTATAACGTGCAGCAGGCCTATGTGGCCAAAACCCTGCAGTTCAAGCGCTTCTTCTTCGCCACCCTGGGCGGCACTCTGGTCTCCGCGGCCCTGAGCCTCACCATGGTCTACAACGGCTTTGGCATCTGGTCTCTGGTGGCCCTGCAGCTGTCCAGCTTCGCGGTGAACACCGTGATCCTCTGGTTCACGGTGGAGTGGCGGCCCAAGCGCATGTTCTCCTTCGCAAGACTGAGATCCCTGCTTTCCTTCGGCTGGAAGCTGCTGGCCGCGGCCTTTCTGGACGCGGTGTATCTGCAGGTCTACCCCCTGATCATCGGCGCCCGCTTCCCCAAGGAGGAGCTGGGCCAGTTCGACAAGGGCCGCAACTGGCCCGACCAGATCACTCAGAGCATCAACGCCTCCATCGACGCGGTGCTGCTGCCGGTGCTCGCCGCCGAGCAGGACGACAGGAGCCGGGTGCGGGACATGACCCGCCGGGCCATCAAAACCAGCTCCTACGTGATGATGCCCCTGATGCTGGGCCTGGCGGCCTGTGCCAAGCCCCTGGTGCACCTGCTGCTGGGGGAGGAATGGATGCGCTGCGTGCCCTTTCTGCAGATCTTCTGCGTGATCTTCGCCTTCTATCCCCTGCACACGGCAAACCTGAACGCCATCAAGGCCATGGGCCGCAGCGACGTGTTCCTGAAGCTGGAGATCGTCAAAAAGGTCCTGGAGACCTCGGTGCTGCTCATCACGCTGCGCTACTCCGTGCTGGCCATGGCCCTGGGCGAGCTGGGCTGCAGCATCGCCTCCCAGCTCATCAACGCCTGGCCCAACCGGAAGCTGCTGGACTACTCCTATCTGCACCAGTTGCGGGACATGCTGCCCGCCATCCTGCTGTCGGCTGCCATGGCGGCCCTGGTGGGCCTGCTGCTTCTCTGCGGTCTGGGCGATCTGCCCACCCTGCTGCTGCAGGTGCTCCTGGGCGCGGCGGTCTATGTGCTGGGCTCCTGGCTCTTTCAGATCGAAAGCTTCCGGGTCCTGTTGGATCTGCTGAAAAAATACCTCCACCGAAAGGAGACGACCGAATCATGAAAACACTGCTGCTTCTGGGCGGCTCCCGCTATCTGCTGCCGGTGATCCGGGAAGCCCGAGCCCTGGGCTGCCGGGTGATCACCTGCGACTATCTGCCGGACAATTACGCCCACCGCTATGCCGACGTCTATGCCAACGTGAGCATCGTGGACCGGGAGGCGGTGCTGGCCCTGGCGAAAGAACAGAAGATCGACGGGGTCATGTCCTTCGCCTGCGACCCGGGCGTGGTCACGGCGGCCTATGTGGCCGAAAAACTGGGGCTTCCCAACGTGGGGCCTCTGGCTTCCGTGGAGCTGCTGCAGGACAAGGGGAGCTTCCGCCGCTTTCTGGAGGAAAACGGCTTTCCCGTGCCCCGCTCCCGCAGCTGCTCCTCCCTGGAGGAGGCCCTGGCCGGGGAGCTGCATTTCCCCCTGATGGTCAAGCCCGTGGACTCCGCGGGCAGCAAGGGCGTGAGCCGGGTGGATTCCGCGGAGGCGCTTCCCGGGGCGATCCGCTATGCCCTGGGCTTCTCCCGCTGCGGCCGCGTCATTCTGGAGGATTATATCGCCTCGGTGGGCTTTCCCTCGGACACGGAATGCTTTGTCCTGAACGGGGAACTGCGCTTCGTGTCCTACAACAACCAGTATTTTGACCCCAAGGCGGACAATCCCTATACCCCGGCGGGCTTCACCTGGCCCTCCTCCATGCCGGAGAGCGCCCAGCGGGATCTGACCGAGCAGCTGCAGCGGCTCCTGCGCCTGCTGCACATGGGCACCGCGGTCTACAATATCGAAAGCCGCCTGGGACAGGACGGCGTGCCTTATCTGATGGAGGTCTCCCCCCGGGGCGGCGGCAACCGGCTGTGCGAGATGCTGCAGTACACCACCGGGGTGAATCTGATCCGCTCCGCGGTGCAGGCGGCCCTGGGCCTGCCGGTGGACGAGCCGGCGCCTCCGGTCTACACCGGCCACTGGTCCTACGTGGCCCTGCACAGCTACGAGAGCGGCGTGTTCCGGGGCCTGGACCTGGCCCCGGAGGCCCGGGCCGCCCTGGTGGAGGAGGACCTGTGGGTCAAGCCCGGCGAGCGGGTGGAGGCCTTCACCGGCGCCAACAAGACCATTGGAACCCTGATCCTGAACTGGCCGGATCAGGCCAGCCGGGACGCACACATGGCGGATCTGGACAGCTGGCTGCGCATTCAGGCAGAGCCCGCGTCCGCGGAGAAAGGAGAGAACTGATATGATCAACGTCACCCGTTCTTCCATGCCCCCCTTTGAGGAGTACTGCGACGAGATCCGGGAGATCTGGGACAGCCGCTGGCTGACCAACATGGGGAAGAAGCACCAGGCCCTGGAGCAGGCCCTGCGGGACTATCTGGGCTGCGCGTATCTGGCCCTGTGCACCAACGGCCACCTGGCCCTGGAAAACCTGCTGGAGGCCTTCGGGCTCAAGGGCGAGGTCCTGACCACCCCCTTCACCTTCGCCTCCACCACCCACGCCATCGTCCGCTGCGGCTGCAGGCCGGTGTTCTGCGACGTCGACCCGGTGAGCTTCACCCTGGACCCCGGGGAGCTGGAGCGCCGGCTCACGAAGGATACGGTCGCCATCGTCCCGGTCCACGTCTACGGCAATCTCTGCGACGTGGAGGCCATCGCCGACTTCTCGAAGCGCCATGGCCTGCCGGTGATCTACGACGCAGCCCACGCCTTCGGCGTGTTCAAGGACGGGGTCAGCTCCGCCGCCTTCGGGGACGCGGCCATGTTCTCCTTCCACGCCACCAAGGTCTTCCACAGTGTGGAGGGCGGCCTGGCGGTCTGCCGGGACGCAGCCACGCTCCAGACCCTGAACGATCTGAAGAACTTCGGCATCCACAGCCCGGAGGAGGTGCCCTTCGTGGGCGGCAACGCCAAGATGAACGAGTTCTGCGCGGCCATGGGCCTGTGCAATCTCCGCCATCTGGAGGGCGAGATCGAAAAGCGCCGCCGGGTGACGGAGCGCTATCGGGAGCGGCTGGAGGGTGTTCCCGGCCTGCAGCTCAACCCCGTGCAGGAGGGCGTCAAGAGCAATTACGCCTACTTCCCCGTGGTCTTCGACGGCTTCCGGCTGGATCGGGACCAGGTCTTTGCCCGTCTGGCCGAAAACGGGATCTGCGCCCGCAAGTATTTCTACCCCCTGACCAACAGCTTTGCCTGTTACCGGGGCCGGCCCGGCTTCGACCCGGCGGACACTCCCGTGGCCGCCCATCTCGCCGACCGGGTGCTGACCCTGCCCCTCTACGCGGACCTGGACCTGGCCGACGCGGACCGGATCTGCGATATCCTCCTGAGGTGATTCCATGCGCCCCATCCTGAAAAACAAGGTCTATCTCTATCTCACGGAATTTTTCGCCGGCATGTCGGTCATGGCGGTGGAGCTGGGGGCCAGCCGGCTGCTGGCGCCCTATTTCAGCTCCTCCCAGATCGTGTGGACCATCGTGATCGGCACCATCATGATCGCCATGGCCCTGGGCAACGTCTACGGCGGCCGCAAGGCCGACAAAGACCCGGACCCGGACAAGCTCTATCGCCGCATCCTGATCGCCGCGGTGTGGATCGGCCTGATCCCGGTGCTGGGCAAGTATGTGATCCTGGGCATCTCCGCGCTGATGATCTTTTCCGTGAACGCCAATTACCTGATCTGGGCCGCCTTCGCCGCCTGCATGACGGTCTTCGTCTTCCCCCTCTTCCTCCTGGGCACGGTGACCCCCTCTCTGGCCAAATACACCATGGAGAATCTGGAGGACAACGCCCGGATCGTGGGCTCCCTGGGCGCGGCCAACACCATCGGCAGCATCATCGGCACCTTTGTTCCCACTTTCGTCACCATCCCCGCGGTGGGCACCGCCCTGACCTTCCTGATCTTCTCCGGGATCCTGCTGCTCCTGGCCCTGATCTATTTTCTCAGCGGCAAGGGCAAGCGCCCCGGCTCCGCCGCCGCGGCGCTGCTGATCTTTCTGCTCTGCTGCGCCTTCGGCCACAAGTCCGACTTCGCCTTCTGGAAAACGGACCTGAGCTATGAGGGAGAGTCGGTTTACAACTACCTGCAGGTGGAGGACACGGCGCGCAGCACCGTTTTGTCCACCAACGTGCTCTTCGGGGTCCAGTCCATCCGCATGAAGGACGAGGGGCTCACCGGCATGTACTACGACTACGCTCTGGCCGCGCCTCTGATGGCCGGCGCCGGGGAGAAGGAGAGCCTGGACCTGCTGGTGCTGGGCATGGGCACCGGCACCTACGGCAGCCAGTGCCTGCGCTATTACCCGGGCGTCGCCGTGGAGGGCGTGGAGATCGACGAGAAGATCACCGCCCTGGCCCACGACTATTTTGCCCTGCCGGAGGAGATCCCCGTGCACACCTACGACGGCCGCGCCTTTCTCCAGGCGGTGGACACGAAGTACGACGTGATCCTGGTGGACGCCTATCAGGACATCACCATCCCCTTTCAGATGGCCTCGGTGGAGTTTTTCACCCTGGTCCGGGACCACTTGAAGGAGGGCGGCGTGCTGGTGGTGAACATGAACATGCGCGGCGAGGAGGACAGCATCAACCAGTATCTGGCCGACACCGTCTCCGCCGTGTTTGAAGAGGTTTACACCGTGGACGTGTCCGGCGGCACCAACCGGGAGCTCTTCGCGGCAAACGGCCTGGATCTGGCCGCCGCGCTGGAGCGGGGTCTTCCCCGCTGCGAGGACCCGGAGCTGCTGCGCATGATGACCCGGGTCTCCTCCCACCTGGAGCGCTATACGCCCGGCGGCCGCGTGATGACCGACGATCGGGCGCCGGTGGAGCTTCTGAGCATGCAGGTGATGGACGACCTGATCCGCGGCGAGGTGGTCTACTACCGCTCCGTCCTCCGGGACGAGGGGCTCCGCGGCCTGCTGAAGAGCATCAGCTTCTGATGCTGATACCCAAAAAACAAGACAATCTTTGTCTGCTTTCTATCGGGTATCCGTATGAAGCGCGGGATCCTCTCCCGCGCGAAAACCCCGAAGATCCGGCTTTTCGGATCTTCGGGGTTTTCGGCGTTCTGTCCGGGTATGCGTCAGCAGACGGCGGAGAATTTCTGCTTCGTCTGCTGGATCTTCTGCTGGGGCGCCGTGTCCGGCGGGTACCAGCCCTGATCCGCCATGTCCTTGTACAGCTCGCTCTGCATACAGAGGGTGCTGTTCAGGGCGGAGTGGAAGGTGTCGTGCACGTTCTGGGTGGCCGCCTCGATGGAGCCGTTGAGCATCAGGCCGCAGGTCTGCTTCATGCTCACCAGCAGGCCCTCCATGATTTCCTTGTCGTTCATGCCTTTTCCTCCTCACACCAGATTGTAGAAGCTGGTAAACAGCTTCTGCTGCTCGTCCGCCATGCGCAGGGCTTCGCTGCGCAGGTGCTGATCCCGCAGCTGGCCGGCCGCGCTGCGGTACTGGGCCATCAGATACTGCACGTGATTGAGCGCGTCTTCCACGTACAAGAGCTCTTTTGTCGTCATGACTTTTACTCCTCGTCCTTCGATTTGCCGGATCGGGTCCGACTGTTGTCATTTTGCCCGGAAAACGCCTCTTTCATGCGTTTGGAAAGAAAAACCGCCGAGACGGCTGTTCCCGGCCGATCGGGGCCGAAGGGCGATCTGCGCTCTTGACATCTTTCCCCAAGTAAAATACAATACCGGTATACGAAAAGAAGCGGACCTTCGTTCCGCGGGGAAGGATGTGAGCGCATGCGGCCCATCAGCGAAGAAAAACAATCCCAGAATCTGATGCCTGCCAAGGGCGCCTTCCGCCTGTCTCCGGCGCATATCATCCCGCTCAGCTTTCTGCTGGCCATCGCCGTGGGAACGCTGCTGCTCCTGCTGCCCGCCGCCTCGGCGAAAGGCGCGGAGACGGATTTCCTCACCGCGCTCTTCACCTCCACCACCTCCGTCTGCGTGACGGGGTTGGTCGTGGTGGATACCTACGCCCATTGGAGCCTCTTCGGCAAGATCGTCATCCTGGTCCTGATCCAGCTGGGCGGTCTGGGCGTCATCACGGCCATCTCCATGGTGATGCTCTTCCTGCGCCGGCGTTTCTCCCTGCGGAACCGGGCCCTGCTGCTGGACGCCCTGAATCTGGACAGCCGCCTGGGCCTGATGTCTTTCCTCGCCAGGGTCTTCAAATGGACCTTCCTGGTGGAAGGGATGGGTGCGGCGCTGTACTGTATCGAATTCATCCCCCGCTTCGGCCTGGCCAAGGGGATCTGGGTTTCCGTGTTCACCTCCGTGTCCGCCTTCTGCAATGCCGGGATCGACATCCTCGGCCCGGACAGCCTGCACGGCTACGCCGGCTCTCCGCTGATCCTGTTCGTGACCATGGCGCTGATCGTCCTGGGCGGTCTGGGCTATATCGTCTGGTTTGACGTGGGCCGCTGTGTGCGGGACTGGATCCGCTTCCGATACACTCCCCGGCAGGCTCTCCGGCGGCTGGGGGAGCACACCCGGCTGGTGCTGCGGCTGACCCTGGGGCTGATCCTGGTGGGCGCCGTGCTGATCTTTCTGGCGGAATACCAGAATCCTGCCACCCTGGGGAATATGAGCACCGGGGACAAAATCGTGAACAGCCTGTTCCAGTCCGTGACCTTCCGCACAGCGGGCTTTTACGCCATACCCCAGGAGGATCTGGGCGCCTTCTCCTGCCTGGTCGGCTTTCTCTGGATGTTCATCGGCGGCTCGCCCATCGGGACGGCGGGCGGCGTCAAGACGGTCACTATGTTCCTGGTGTTTGCCAACGCCGTCTCCTACGCCAACGCCAGAAAGGCGACCACCCTGTTCCATCGGCGGATTTCCGACGAGCTGATGCAGAAGGCCTCGGCCATTGTGATGATCAGCTTTATCACGCTGTTCGTCTCCGCCCTCCTGCTGCTGCTCCTTGAGCCGGTCACCCTGGTGGACGGGCTGTTTGAGGCGACCAGCGCCGTGGCCACCGTGGGGCTTTCCCGGGGGCTGACGGCCTCGCTCCACACGGCGGGGCGGATCGTCATCATCGCGACGATGTATCTGGGGCGCATCGGCCCCATATCCATGGCGCTGTTCCTGGCCCGGCCGAGACCCGGGAAAAACAGCGTGACATACGGCGAAGGCAAGTTTTATGTGGGATAGGAAGGGTGAATTATGAGCAGATCGATCGCAGTACTGGGACTGGGCAAATTCGGCCGCAGTCTCGCGGAAAGCCTGTATTCCCTGGGGATGGACCTGATGGTCGTGGACCGGGACCCGGATCTGATCCGTGAGTTTTCCGTCAAGTCCACGGTGGCCGTCTGTGCCAATCTGGAAAACGAAGAAGAGATCCAGGAGCTGGACCTGAAGCATATGGACATGGTCGTGGTCTGCATGGGCACGTCCCTGGGGCCCAGCGTCATGTGCGTCATGGAGGCGAAGAACCAGGGCGTTCCCTTCGTCATGGCCAAGGCCCTCTCCCCGCAGATGGCCACCATCCTGAAGAAGGTGGGCGCGGACCAGGTGATCAACCCGGAGGCGGAGAGCGGCGTGCGCACCGCCCGGGCCCTGGCCTCTCCCACGATCCTGGACCTGTTCGACGTGGGGGACAACCTCTGCATGATCGAGATGGTGCCGGACAAGAAATGGATCGGGAAGACCCTGCTGGCGCTGAACCTGCGGCAGACCCGGGGGATCAACGTCATCGCCATGAAGGAGGGCGGCAACACCTGGAGCTATCTGGACGCCAACTCGCCCATCAAGGAAAACGCCACGCTGCTGGTGGTCCTGGAAAAGAAGCATCTGGATCAGTTCTGAAAAACCCTCGCCTCTGCGGCACAAAGGAAAATGAACAGGAAAATCTCCGGTGAAAACGGACACAGTCCGAATTCACCGGAGATTTCTGTTTATCAGTTCGTCCGCAGCTTCAGCAGCCTGCAGCTCAGCTCAAACAGCGGCGGGCAGCGCCGCAGCAGGAAGATCAGGAGGCGCTGGGAGCGCCGAAGCGTCTTCGGAACGGCGGGCAGCTCCCGCAGGGCCTGCCGGGCCTGAAGCGAGGCCGGGTCGGCGGGATCCTCTCTCCTGCGCATGGCGTAGGTCAGGCAAACGGCGCAGCGCCGGGCTTCCAGGAGCCGGGGATTGTAGCCCCGCTCCCGCAGCGCCTCATAGCGCGCGGTGTGCATGGCGTAGTAATCCCTCATGGCTCTGTCCGTGCGCAGGGTGACGTTGCTCCCTCTGCGTTTTCTGTAATAGTAGAGCGGCCGGTCCAGGGACAGGATCCGCTCCGCCCGCAGGACAGGGCGGTAGGTGGTGCCCACATCCGCATAGGCGATGACCTCCGGAAAGCGGATGCCCTCGAACAGGCTCTTTCTCCACAGCTTGTTCCAGACATAGGAGCGCGCAGCGCCGAAGAGCAGGTCCAGCGCAGCGTCCCGGTCGATCCGCCCCACCGGTACGGAGATAGGAGCCGCGGGGAAGGGCTCCCCCTCTTCGTTCGCGCGCCGGTAGCGAAACAGCACCAGATCCGCGTCCTGCTCCACCGCGCAGCGCCAGGGCGTCTCGCAGAAGTCCGGCTCCACCCAGTCGTCCCCGTCCACAAACATCAGGTATTCGCCCCTGGCCTCGTCCAGGCCCCGGTTCCAGGCCCCGAACACGCCCCGGTTTTCCTGCCGGATCAGCCGAAAACGCCCGTCCCGGGCGGCAAAGTCCGCGCAGATCTCGCCGCTGCGGTCCGTGGAGCCGTCGTCCACCAGGAGAAATTCCAGCTCCTGCATGCCCTGAGCCGCCAGGCTCTCCAGGCAGCAGGGCAGGAATCGCTCCACATTGTAAACCGGTACGATCACGCTGATCAGAGGCTTCATCGCTCCGTTCTCCTTTTTGTCATGTAGTCGCGCTCGTCTCCAGGGGGAGCGAGCAAAGCGCGTCGCCGGGCTGCCGGCGTCCGTTCATTTCCTCCAGGTCCGGGGGCTCAGCAGCACCAGGATGGGGTAAATCTCCAGCCTGCCCATGAGCATGGCCAGACTCAGCAGGATCTTGGTCCGGTGGGAGAAGAAGGCGAAGCTGCCGGCGGGGCCGATGACCCTGGTCATGCCGGGGCCGATGTTGGAGAGGCAGCTCAAAGCCGCGCTGAAGCTGGTGGCGATATCCGCCCCGTCCAGAGATACGATCAGGGAGAAAAACAGCAGCAGGGCGAAATACACCGCGAAGAAGGTGCCGGCGGCCTTGACGGTGCTGCGTTCCACCCGCTTGCCGTCCAGCTGGACCCGGGTGACGCTGCGGGGCCGGATCATCTGCCGCAGCTCGGCCAGTCCGTTTTTGCCCAGAATGATCAGCCTGGAGACCTTGATGCCGCCGCCGGTGCTGCCCGCGCAGGCGCCGCAGAGCATCAGCAGCATCAGGATCCACTTGCAGTACTCCGGCCAGTCCACGGTAAAGTCCACCGTGCCGAAGCCGGTGGTGCTCATCAGGGTGCCCACGTTGAAGAAGGCCTGATGCACCGTCTCGCCCAGACTGCCGAAGAGCTTGCGGATGCCCAGGCTCAGCAGCAGGACGCTGGCGAAGATGATGCCCAGATACCAGTGCAGCTCCTCGCTTTTCAGCGCCTCCTTCCAGTGCCCGATGAGGATCAGGAAATAGAGGTTGAAGTTCACGCCGAAGAGGAACATGAACACGGTGACCACGGTTTCGATATAGGCGCTGCCGAAGCCGCCGATGCTGTTGGGGTTGGTGGAAAAGCCGCCGGTGCCCGCGGTAGAGCAGGCGTGCAGCAGCGCATCGTAAAAGCTCATGCCGCCGAAGAGCAGCAGCACTGTCTCCGCCAGGGTCAGGCCGATGTAGATGAGGTAGAGCATCCGTGCGGTTTCCCTGGCCCGGGGCACCAGCTTGCCCACGGTGGGCCCGGGGACCTCCGCCCGCATGATGTGCATGGAGTGCTCCCCGCTCATGGGCAGCACCGCCATCAGGAACACCAGCACGCCCATGCCGCCGATCCAGTGGGTGAAGCAGCGCCAGAACATGTCGGCCCGGTGATTCGCGGTCATGGCGGCGATGTCCGTCACCACGGTGGCGCCGGTGGTGGTGAGGCCGGAGGCGGTCTCAAACACGGCGTCCACATAGTTGGGGATGCTGCCGGACAGCACGAAGGGCAGCGCCCCCAGCAGGGAGATGGTGATCCAGCCCATGCCCACGATCACAAAGCCGTCCCTGGCCACCAGGGAGCCGGATCTGGGCTTGGGGATCAGCAGCAGGCCGCCCAGGGCGGCGGTCACGGCCATGGAGATGATAAAGTTCAGCACGCGCTGATGATACCAGAGTCCGGCGATCAGCGGCAGCAGCATCAGTCCCGCGTAGATCAGCAGGATCCAGCCCAGAACGCGGGCGATCATTCGGTAGTTCATCTGTTCTCCTCAACGATCGCGTCCAGATCCTGCAGCTTGCCCGCCGCCGTGACGATCACCGCGTGATCGCCGGGGAGGATGCGGGTGTTGCCGTCGGGGATGATGCTCTTGTTGCCCCGGATGACGGCGCAGATCAGGACCTGGGGACGCAGCTTCAACTCCTTCAGGGGGATGTTCACGCAGGCGGAGTGGGGGCTGACCTTGAACTCCAGGGCCTCCACCTTGCCGTCCGCCAGGCGGTAGAGGGTCTCCATGCTGCCGCCCATGGAATTGCTCATGGCGCGGACATAGCGGGTCAGCTGCTGGGAGACGATGTCCTTGGGGGAGACGACGCTGCTCAGGCCCACATTCTCCAGGATCTCGTCCAGATAGTCCCGGTTGACCTTGACGATCACGGTGTTCACGCCCCGGGTCTTGGCGTAGAGCGAGGTGATGATATTGTCCTCATCGTCGCCGGTGAGGGCCACAAAGGCGTCCGCCGAGGAGAGGCCGTCCTCCTGCAGCACGTCGCTGCGGGTGGCGTCCCCGCAGACGATGTTGGCCTGGGGGATCAGGTCGCAGAGGGCATCGCAGCGCTCCCGGTCCTTCTCCACCACGGTGACGTCCATGCCGTTCTCCTGGAGCATCCGGGTCAGGTAGACCGCGCTGCGGCCGCCGCCCATGATCATCACCCGGCGCACCGGGCGCTTATACTTGCCGATGGCGGTGAAGAAGCGCCGCAGCTCCGCAGACTGGCCGGTGACGCTCATCTTGTCCCCGGCCCGGAGGACGAAATCGCCGTTGGGGATCATGGCCTCGCCGCCCCGTTCCACCAGGCTCACCAGGACCTTGGCGCCGAAGCGCTGGACCAGCTCCTTCAGGGCCACGCCCTCCAGCTTGCCGCCTGTGAGGACCCGGTGCTCCACGATCTCCAGACTGCCCTTGGAAAACGCGTCCACCCGGGAGGCCCCGGGAAAGCGCAGGGTGCGGGAGATCTCCTTGGCGCACTCGTATTCCGGGTTCACGATCACGGACAGGCCCAGGGCCTCCCGCAAAAACTCGGTCTGGTGCAGGTATTCCGGGTCCCGGACCCGGGCGATCACATGGGCGGTGCCCAGCTTCCGGGCCGAGATGCAGCAGATCATGTTGACCTCGTCCTGCTCGGTGGCGGCCAGCAGCAGATCCGCCTTTTCCGCCCCCGCTTCCCGCAGGGTCTCGGCATTGGTGGCGCTGCCCTCCACACAGATCACGTCCAGATCGTTGGACAGGGTCTGGATGATCTCCGGGTCCTGGTCGATGATGGTGATGTCGTGTCCTTCCTCCGCCAGAAGAGCGGCCACGGAGTGGCCCACCTTTCCCGCGCCGGCAATGATGATTTTCACAGCGATCTCCCCTTTCGGGTTCGTTAATAACAATTGATTGTATCATTTTTCGCCGGGGTTGTAAAGACAGGGTAAACGATGATTCCGTCCGCGAGTGTAAACGATGATTCCGTCCGCGAGAGCGATTTGTTCGCGGCGCCCGGGGCGGCCGCGTCTCTGCGCCCGGGGCGGCCGCGTCTCTGCGCCCGGGGCGGCCGCGTCTCCCCCTTGCGGAAAACGCCGCTTCGCGGTATAATAAATTGTTATCTTTCAGAAAAGAGGCAGACCCATGTTTCAAGGCTTTTCCAAGGAAACCGGCGAATTCCTGTGGGAGCTGAGCTTCCACAACGAGCGGCCCTGGTTCCTGGCGCACAAAGAACAGTTTGAGCGGGTGCTGAACGAGCCCTTCAAGGCCCTGGCGCGGGACAGCGCCGCCCTGCTGCAGGAGCGCTTTCCCGACATGCTGATCCAGTGCCATATCTCCCGCATCTACCGGGACGCCCGGCGGCTCTTCGGTCGGGGACCCTACAAGGACCACCTGTGGTTCACGATCTGGGACAGCGCCGCCGGCAAGGAGGGCCCCGCCTTCTGGTTTGAGGTCGGCGCCGCCTCCTACGGCTATGGCATGGGCTTTTTCGAGGCGCCGCCGGCGGAGATGGAGCTTTACCGCCGGGCCATCGATGCCAATCCCGCCCGCTTCGCCCGCCTGGCGGAGGACATCGAGGCCCTGGGAAAATACAAGGTCATCGGCCCCCGCTACGCCCGGCCCAAGGGGAGCTATACTGAGCCCGTGGCCTCCTGGTACGAGCGCAAGTGGGTGGGCGTGGAGGCCATGCGGGATCTGGAGGGGGAGGCCTTCACGCCGGAGCTGCCCCGCATCCTGGCAGACGCCTTTGAAGAATTGACCCCCATGTACCGCTTCCTGCTGGAAGTCCACCTGGCCGCCGGCAAGGCGGGCCTGTTCAAGGAGAGGGAGGAGCGCCATGGATAAGCTGGTCACCGTCATCATCCCCGCCTGGAACGCGGAGCGCTGGCTGGAGAACACCCTGCGCAGCGTGCTGGACCAGAGCTACCGTCAGCTCCGGGTCCTGGTGATCGACGACGGCTCTTCCGACGGCACCGCCGCCATCCTGGAGCGGCTGCGGCGGGAGGACGGGCGTCTGGACTACCGGACCGTGGAAAACGGCGGCCCGGCCCTGGCCCGGAACCGGGCTCTGGAGCTGCTGCCGGAGGGGACGGACTACGTGATGTTCCTGGACGCGGACGATCTGCTGGAGCTGGACGCGATCGAGTACGCCCTGCGAAACGCCCAGGGGGCGGAGCTGGTGATCTTCGGCTTCTCCATCCGGCAGCCGGACGGGACCCTGCTGCCCTACCGCGAGAGGGAGGAGCTGCTGGACCGGGAAGACCTGGCCGCCGCCCTGCCCAGGCTTTACAAGGCCAATCTGCTCAACCAGGTCTGGGCCAAGCTCTTCGCCGCGGACCTGGTGCGGGAGCTCCGCTTTCCGGACTACCGCTGGGGCGAGGACCGGCTCT
Source organism: Oscillospiraceae bacterium (assembly GCA_902775355.1). GTDB lineage: Bacteria > Bacillota > Clostridia > Oscillospirales > Oscillospiraceae > Limivicinus. Next base: position 20,147 of record CACYLY010000029.1, on the reverse strand, counting down.
TCCTCTTCGACGTGCTGGAGCGGCTGCAGCGCCTGAAGGTGCTGCCGGGCTGCCGGCACATCTATGTGATGCACGAGGGAGAAAGCCTCATCACCAGGTATTATGAGAAGAAGTTCGACGTATGCTGTGAAATAGACCGGCGCATGGAAGCCCTCTGCCGGGAGCTGGGCGTCCGGGAGGACGCGGATTTCCGCTACATGTTCGCGAAGAGCGTCTTCTCCTGCATGACCACCCTTTATGCCCGCTCCTGCCGCCTGACCAGGGCGGAAAAGCTGGCTGTGACGGCGCGTATCGGCAGCGATGAGCGGGTGCATCTCCGCTGCCGGGACGCCGCCGGGGGCTTGCCCACCCGGGCTCTCTGCGCGGTGCTGCGCAGCGGAAAACCGGGCCTGACCCTGGCCTGCTTCCGGGTCGTGGCCTGGGCCGGGGAGCACTTCCCCGGGCTGTTCACCAGGATCAAGCACAGGAAATAGAGGAATGAATACGCTGCGCTAATGAAGGAATGAAGACGCGTTGCTAATGAAGAAATGAAGACGCGTTGCTAATGAAGAAATTGTGGTGTCGCTGCGCGACGGATTGAAATTCCCCCTATTCCCCAGTGTGCGCACTGGGGACGGTGGCAGATGAAGCGAGCCCGGAATTTCCGCAGCGGTCGAAAAATGCAAGGAAGAGCGTACGCCCGCAGCATTTTTCGGGTACCGCAAGGCGGACAGCTGCCGAGCCGCCTGCGGCGAGGCCGGAAGGGGTCTTCGTTTCTTCGTTTCTTCGTTTCTTCATTTCTTCCTGAACGAAGGATCTTCATTTGTTCTTGCCAAGCGCGTCCTTTTGCGCTATAATCAGGGAAAATTTCTCGGAAAGGGGGCTGCGGCCATGGATCCTCGGCCTATCGGCGTTTTCGACTCCGGCCTGGGCGGACTTACCGCGCTGCTGGAGCTGCGCCGGCTGATGCCGGAAGAGAATATCGTCTACTTCGGCGACACGGGCCGTCTGCCCTACGGGGAGAAGACCCTGGCGCAGCTGCGCGTCATGGCGGGCCAGGACCTGCGGCTCATCGCCCAACAGGGGGTCAAGGCCATTCTGGTGGCCTGCGGCACCCTGTCCAGCAACACCCCCGAGCAGCTGGACGCCTTCCCCATCCCCTGCACCGGCGTGCTGCGGCCCAGCATCCGGGCCATGGCCGAAGCGCCGGGAGACGGGGCCCTGGGCATCCTCGCCACCCCCGCCACCATTCGCAGCGGCGCCTTTGCGCGGGCCCTGCGGGAAGCCTGCCCGGGCCGGGAGATCGTCCCCGTGCCCTGCCCCAGGCTGGTGCCCCTGATCGAGACCGGCCACACCGGGGCGGAGGATCCCCTGCTGCTGGAGGCGGCGGAGGAGTATACCGCGCCCCTGCGGAACGCTTCCGCGGTGCTGCTGGGCTGCACCCACTACGGCATCGTGGAGCGGGCCCTGCGCCGCTTCCTGCCGGAGGACGCCGCTCTGGTCAGCGCCGCCGCCTGCGGCGCCAAGGCCGTGGCGGAGCTGCTGGACCGGGAAGGCCTGCGGGGCGGCAGCGGAGAAGAAACGTATTTGGTCAGCGGAGACCCGGAGACCTTTGCCGCTTCCGCAAGCCTGCTGCTGGGCCGCTCCATTGCCGGAAGGGTCCGGGGCGTCCCTGTGATGAGGATCGAGCTATGATGAAAGAAGTTGTCATCTCCATCAACAGCACCTTCGCCTTCGACGAGGGGGAGGAGCAGCGCATGGAGTTTACCACCGACGGACATTATTTCTATGAGGACGAGGTGGGCTGCCTCAGCTATGAGGAGAGCCCGGTCACCGGGCTGGAGGGCACACGCACCAGCCTTTTCGTCATGCCGGATCAGGTGGTGGTGGACCGGGAGGGCACCGTCACCAGCCGGATGATCTTCAAGGAGGGGCTCAAGAGCGCCTTCCAGTACGCCACGCCCTTCGGCAGCGCCAATCTGGGCATCAACACCCGCCGCATCGTCCAGAACATGGGCCAGAACGGCGGCAGCGTCCGGATCGACTACGTGGTGGATATGGAACACGTGGTGGCCTCCCGCAACCGCTTTGAGATCACCGTGCGGGAGATCGGAGCGCAGTAAAGCTTCGGCAGCCTGCTCAAGTTTCAGCCGCGCGGGGAATCCCGCGCGGCTTTCCAGCCTGTATGGAAGGAGGAAATCGGATGGAAGAAAAGAAAGCTTTCTATGTGGACAGTCACGTCCACCTGAGCCACGGACTTTATAACGGCGATTTCCCGTTCCACCGCTGGGACGGCAAGGGCTTTGTCCGGGAAGAGAACGGCAGGAGAGAGGCCCTGATCGACCGGATGAAGGAGCAGGGGATCCGCTTCTGCGTGGAGCCGGCGGTGGAGCCGGAATCCAATGAGCAGCTGCTGGCGCTGGCGGAACGCTACCCGGGCTATGTTCTCCCCGCGGTCGGGATCCATCCGACCAGGACCTGGTCCTATGTTTTGTTCGATGAGCACGGAAAACAGCAGCCGAAGCGCCTGGCCTGGAAATCCCGGGCGCAGATCGCAGCGTATGCGGAGAACCCGAGGGTCGTGGCCATCGGGGAAACCGGCCTGGACTTTCATCAGCCCCGGAAAGAGCAGCACCGCCTGCGGCAGCTGGCCTGGTTCGTCTGGTCTCTGCACCTGGCGCACAGGAAAAGGCTTCCCGTGATCCTCCACATCCGGGAGGCGGACTGGCTGGCGCTGGTGGTCCTGCGCCTGATGAAGCCCTTCCTCCACGGCGGTGTGTGCCACTGCTTCAACGGGACGCCGAGAGCCGCGGAACTGTACACGAGCCTGGGCCTGAAGCTGGGCATCGGCGCCGCGCTGCTGGCAGGGGGAGAGCAGGGCAAGCGGCTCAGGAGAGTCGTCCGCCAGACCCGGCTGGAGGATATCCTGCCAGAGACGGACGGGCCCTTCCAGCGGCCGCCCTGCCCGGAGGAGGAGTCACAAAAGCGCTGGAGAAAGGCCAGGAATACCAGCCTGATCCTCCCGGCGGTGGTGAATCGGATCGCGTACCTCAAGGGGCGCTCCCCGGAGGAAACGGCGCGGATCACCGGCGCCGCCGTGATGGAGCTGTTCGGCGTCCCCCGGGAAAGTTTCGAGGAATGACAAGCGCAGATGCGCCGGAGAGAGGTTGCCGCAACATGTAAGCGCGCAATTTGGATTACCATCCACCGTAGGGGCGGCGGCTTTGCCCCGCCCGGCGGGACGGCAGTATACCCGATAGAAATGTTCGGCGAATTCGTACAAGCTGCGAATTCGCCGAACATTTCTGCCTATATGTGGCTTTGCACTGCCGGGAGGGGACAAGCCCCTCCCCTACGGCGGCAATTAGCATTTGCGCTTGATTTTTCATGATGCGGCGCGCGTTTTTCTTTTTCCGATCTTTTGAAAAAATATTTTTCAAAAAGCCCTTGACAAATCTGTACCACTGTGGTATTGTTCTAATCGCCTAATACAGTAAGCAACTAACACAAGAACACAAGGGAGGCTTGTCCATGGAGTGGATCTTTCGCGGAGATCAGCCGATCTATTCTCAGCTGATCCAGCAGATCAAACAGGGCATCGTTTCCGGTCAACTGCCGCCCGGCGGAAGGCTCCCTTCGGTGCGGGACCTGGCCATGGAGGCCGGGGTCAATCCCAACACCATGCAGCGGGCGCTGCAGGAGCTGGAGCGGGAGGGCATGGTCTACTCCCAGCGCACGGCGGGGCGCTTCGTCACGGAGGACATGCAGCGTATTGAAAGCGTCAAGCGCGCTTTTGCCGCGGAACACATTCGCCTGTTCCGGGAGGGCATGGCGGGACTTGGCTACGGCAGGGAGGAAATTCTGGCCCTGCTGCAGGAGGAAAAGGAGGAAAACGATGGCGATTCTGGAATGTAAGGGACTGAGCAAGCGCTTCAAGTACGTGACGGCGCTGGATCAGGTCAATCTGTGTATCGAGCCGGGCCGGGTCGTGGGTCTGCTGGGCCCCAACGGCAGCGGCAAGACCACCCTCATCAAGCTGGCCGCGGGGCTGCTGACGCCCACGGAGGGCGAGATCCTCGTCAACGGCCAGGCCCCGGGGGTGGAGAGCAAGGCCATCGTGGCCTATCTGCCGGACCGGGACTTTCTGCCCGGCTGGATGAAGGTGGAGCAGATGCTGAGCTTCTTCGGCGATTTCTATGAGGATTTCGACGCGGACAAGGCCCGGGAGATGCTGACGCGCCTGGGCATCAACCCCAAGCAGAGCTTCAAGACCATGTCCAAGGGCACCCGGGAGAAGGTGCAGCTGATCCTGGTGATGAGCCGCAAGGCCGGGCTCTACCTGCTGGACGAGCCCATCGGCGGCGTGGACCCCGCCACCCGGGACTTCATCCTGGATACCATCATCCGCAACTACAATCCCGACGCTGCCGTGGTGATTTCCACCCACCTGATCGCCGACGTGGAGCAGGTGCTGGACGAGGTCATCTTCCTGCAGCAGGGGCGCGTTGCCCTCCAGGCCTCGGTGGACAGTATCCGGGAGGAGCAGGGCAAGAGCGTGGACCAGTATTTCCGGGAGGTGTACAGATGTTAGGAAAACTGCTGAAACATGAATTCACGGCCACCGGGCGCATCATGCTGCCGGCGCTGGCCGCGGTCACGGGGATCACCCTGCTGGCCAACCTGCTGCTGCGCTTCGGCGACGCCCTGGCGCAGAAGCTGCGGCTGCTGAGCGCCCTCTTCGTGCTGGTGATCGTTGCCGCCGTCGTGGCGGTGATCGCCGTCGAGATCCTGACCATCGTGCTGATGGTGCTGCGCTTCTACCGGCACATCCTGGGCCCCGAGGGCTATCTGACCCACGCCCTGCCGGTGAACGTGCACCAGCTGGTCTGGTCCAAGATCATCGTCTCCGCCGTGTGGATCGTGGTCACCAACCTGCTGGTCTTCCTCCTGTTCATGCTGACCCTGAGCTTTGCCGGGCAGCTGAACCTGGCGGAGATCTTCCGCGGCTTCCCCAGCTGGCGGGAGATCGTGGAGGTCCTGGGTCAACTGGGGATCTCCGAGGCCCGGATCAGCACCCTTATCCTCGAGATCGTGCTCATGATCCTGGCGTCCCTGCTGGTCACCTGCCTGCACTTCTACGCGGCCATGACCCTGGGCCACATCTTCCCCAAGAACAAGGTCCTGCTGAGCGTGCTCATCTTCGTGGGCATCAACGTGGTCTTCAGCGTGCTCAGCATGGTCGGCAGCTTCGGCCTGCAGGCCCTGCTGCGCGACAGCGTCTACGCCGGCTTTGACGACGCCATGGTCATGCTGGTGCGGATCTTTGATTTCGCGCTGGTGCTCCAGCTGATCCAGGCGGCGATCCTCTACGTCGCCACGGTGCTGGGCCTGAAGAAGGGCCTGAACCTGGCATGAGCCGCCTGCTCCTGGCCTTCGACCTGGACGGAACCCTGTTCGACGACGACAAGTCCATCCCCGCGGAGAATCTGCGGGCGCTGGAGGCGGCGGCGGAGCGGGGCTTCGTCCTGGTCCCGGCCACCGGGCGCATGGTTCCGGGCATCCCGGAAAACGTCCGCTCCCTGCCCTTCTGCCGGTATTACATCGTCTCCAACGGCGCCGGGGTCTACGACGCCCGGGAGGACAAGGTCCTGCTCCGGGCGGAGATCCCGGCGGAGCTGGCCATCCGCTGCTGCGAGCACATGGACACGCTGCCCGTGGTCTACGACTGCTACCAGAACGACCGGGGCTGGATGACCCGCAGCATGTATGAGAACTGTGAGGACTACTTCCCCTTCGAGCCCCACATGTACCGGATGGTCAAGCGCCTGCGCGTTCCCGTGGACGAGCTGAAGGAGACCCTGCGGGCCCGGGGCGAGCCGGTGCAGAAGATGCAGATGTTCTTCCGGCCCCGGGATCTGGAGCTGCGGGCGCGGGAGCTGGAGCGCTTCCCGGCGCTGTTTCCGGAGCTCTGCGGCACCACCTCGGTGTCCAACAACATCGAGATCAACAGCGCCCGGGCCGGCAAGGGCAAGGCCCTGCTGGCCCTGGCGGCCCGGCTGGGCATCCCGGCGGAGGACACCGTGGCCTTCGGCGACGGGACCAACGACTGCGAGATGCTGGAGATGGCGGGCCTGGGCGTGGCCATGGAAAACGCCGAGCCCAGGCTCAAGGCCGTCGCCGACGAGATCTGCGCGTCCAACAAGGACGCCGGCGTGGGAAAAACGATTCTCCGTCTGCTGGGATAATGGGACAGGGGACAGGGGACGGTTCCCCGGCCCGTTCACGATGCGCCTGCCTCTCCTCACGCTGCCCGCGCGTCGCTATACTCCTCCCCTGCGCGGTCATGGCTTCGCGAGCCCAGCGGGCGAGTCGAAGGATCTTTTTTCAATGTCGGCACCGGCCGCCGAGGAGCCCGTGGCCGGGCCTCCGCGTCCGGAGCGCCGCTTTCCGGTCCTTTTGGAACCCGTACTATCGTGTCAAAAAAGGTCTTTTGTGTGGATCCGCCGGAAAAACGCGGCGGCCGCGGTTTTCCTCCGCGTGTCAGACCGGCGGCCTCCGCAAACAAACAAAAACTGGAAAAGCGCGGGCTCCGGCGCTTTTGCGGCGATTAGCGAAAGCTTCCAAGACGAAAAACTCCCTTTGCGCACATACTGTCCTCGTGCAGATTTTGTGCGCGGAGGGAGATTTTTATGAATCTGATCAAAAAACCAATATTGACGCTGCTGACCGGCCTGATCCTGGCGGCGGCGCTGCCTGTCACGGCCCTGGCCGAGGAGCTGATCGTGGGCGGTCAGGCCGTGGGGATCCGGGTGCGCACCGAGGGCGTGCTGGTGTCCGGCACGGCGGCGGTGGAGACCGAAGAGGGACCCCGCTCCCCGGCGGAGGAGGCCGGGATCCGGGAGGGCGACCGGATCCTGGCGGCCAACGGCCGGGAACTCCACGGCGCGGCGGAGCTCATCGCCGTGGTGGCGGAGACGGGAGGCGAGAGCGTGGAGCTGAGCCTGCTGCGGGGCGAGGAGAAGCTGCGCCTCTGGGTGCGGCCGGCCCTGGCCTCGGATGGGCGCTGGATGCTGGGCATGTGGCTGCGGGACGCGGTCACCGGCATCGGCACCGTCACCTTCTGCGACCCGGAGACCGGCGTCTACGGCGCCCTGGGCCACAGCATCACCGATGAGGAGCCGGGGATCTGCGTGCCCCTGGAGTCCGGCGTCATCAGCGAGGCGGTGATCACCGGCGTGACCCCCGGCGCGCCGGGCTCTCCCGGAGCCCTGAACGGGGACTTCGGCAGCGGCGCGGTGCTGGGCAGCGTGGAGCGCAACAGCGAGCTGGGCATTTACGGCGTGGCGGAGCGGCCCCTGGGCAGCATCACCGCGGAGGTGGGCCTGGCCCAGCCCGGGCCGGCGGTCATCCTGGCCACGGTGGAGGGCAATCAGGTCCGGGAATTCCGGATCCACATCAGCCGGGTCTGGCGGGAGGACGGCCGGGAGCAGCTGATGTTCAGCGTGACGGACCCGGAGCTCTGCGCCATCACCGGCGGCGTGGTCCAGGGCATGAGCGGCTGCCCCATCCTGCAGGAGGGCAAGCTGGTGGGCGCGGTGACCCATGTGCTGCTGAACGACCCCACCCGGGGCTGCGGCCTGGGCATCCGGGACATGCTGGCCGCCGCCGGCCTGGAGCCCAGGGCGGCCTGACGGAGAGAATTTTTAGTTCGTAGTTCGCAGTTTGTGGTTCGCGGAACAAGTCAAACGAAAGGGATCCCTCGGATTGCTCCGAGGGATCCCTTTTCTACGAACTACGAGCTAAGTAAACGCTGACTAAATCGCCCTTTTTCTTGCAATACACAAAGTATTCCTGCGAAAAACTGCCTTCATCAGAACCCAAATTCTCTCGCAATCTGCTCTCGCCGATTTAATCATCGTTTACCTAAAAACTACAAACTCATCTCACATGGCGCCAAGAGCCTCCGCGCATTTTTCCTCTTGATTTTTCCGCGAAACTAAGCTACAATCCAATTGTTCTTATACCATACCAAGAACGATCAGGTTGCTACAATAAGGTAGTACACCGAAGAGCTCTAACGCCCCGATTATCGGGGCGTTATCTCTTTAATCCCACATTTTGAAATCGGGCCTCTTGCCTCGGAACGGGCTCGATGATATGATAGATCCAATACAAAACGCTCGGAAGGAGAAAAAACATGATTCCATATGCCATTGGTTTGGATGTGGGTGTTGCCTCGGTGGGCTGGGCCGCGGTCGCTCTGGACAGCAAGGAAAATCCCTGCGGGATCCTCGACATGGGCTCCCGGATCTTCGACGCGGCGGAGCAGCCCAAAACCGGCGCTTCTCTTGCGGCGCCGCGGAGGGAAGCCAGAAGCGCCCGCCGCAGGATCCGCCGGAAACGGCACCGCAAGGAGCGGATCCGGGAGCTGATGCTCTCCTCCGGTCTCCTTTCGGAGGAAGAGCTGGCCCGCCTGTACGAGGGAGAGCTGGAGGATATCTACGCGCTGCGGACCAGAGCCCTTGATGAGGCGGTCAGCCGGCAGGAATTCGCGCGGATCCTGCTGCACATTTCCCAGCGGCGGGGCTTCCGCTCCAACCGCAGCGCTGCCGCCGACAAAGAAAACGGCCTGCTGCTGGAAGCGGTCTCGGAAAACGCCCAGCGCATGAAAGCCGGCGGATACCGCACGGTGGGCGAAATGCTCTGGAAAGACCCGCTTTTCCGCGATCACAAGCGCAACAAGGGCGGAGACTATCAGGCCACCGTGTCCAGAGACCTGATCGAGGAGGAAGTCCGGCAGTTGTTTGCCGCGCAGCGGGGCTTCGGCTGCAGCTTCGCGGACGCTTCCCTGGAGGAGGCCTACCTTGCGATCCTGCTCAGTCAGCGCAGCTTCGACGAGGGCCCGGGCGTCCCGAGCCCCTACGGCGGCAGCCAGATCGAGAAGATGGTGGGGAGATGCACCTTCTTCCCCGAGGAGCCCCGGGCGGCGAGAGCCAGCTATTCCTTCGAGTATTTCACCCTTCTGCAGAAGCTTGCCCACATCCGGCTGCTTCAGGACGGCAAGAGCGAGCCGCTGACCGAAGAGCAGCGCCGGGCGCTGATCGAGCTGGCGCATCGCTCTCCGAATCTGGATTTCGCCAGGATCCGGAAGGAGCTGGCGCTGCCCGCGGAATGCCGCTTCAACGCGGTTTCCTATCGGCTGGAACTTGAGCCGGAGAAAGCCGAAAAGAAGGAGAAATTCAATCATCTGCAGGCCTATCACGCCATGCGTACGGCGATCGACCGAGGGGGCAAGGGCCGCTTTGCGCAGATCACGCCCGAGCAGCGGGATCGGATCGGCACCGTTTTGACCCTGTACAAGTCGGAGGAGCGGGTAAAGCAGGAACTGGCCGACGCCGGATTGGAGCCCTGTGATATAGATTCCCTGCTGAGTCTGGGCGGCTTCTCCAAGACCGGACACATTTCGATCCGTGTCTGCAAGCTGCTGATCCCCTTCCTGGAGCAGGGCATGACCTATAACGAAGCCTGCGACGCAGCGGGGCTCTCCTTCCGCGCCCACACGAACACGGAAAAGAGCAGCCGGCTCCGTCTCACCGAAGACGATCTTGCGGATATCACCAGCCCGGTTGTTCGCCGCGCGGTATCCCAGACCGTCAAGGTCTTGAACGCGCTGGTCCGCCGCTATGGCGGAAGCCCCGTTTTTCTGAATCTGGAGCTGGCCAGAGAGCTCTCCCGGGACTTCAACGAGCGCAAGGCCATGGAGCGCGACATGCGGGACAACCGGGCCAAAAACGAGCGAGCCATGGAGCGGATCCAAAAGGAGTTCGGGAAGCACAACGCCACCGGTCTGGATCTGGTCAAACTGAAGCTCTTTGAAGAGCAGGACGGCGTATGCCCATATTCTCTCCGGCACATCGACCCGGCGCGTCTCTTTGAGCCAAACTACGCGGAAGTGGACCACATCATCCCCTACAGCCTGTCCTTCGACGATTCGTACAACAACAAGGTCCTGGTGCTGGCGGAGGAAAACCGCAACAAGGGAAACCGCCTGCCGCTGCAGTATCTGAACGGACAGAGGCGGGAGGACTTTATCGTCTGGGTCAATACCGCCGTCCGCAGCTACAGAAAGCGCCAGAAGCTGCTGAAAGAACGGCTGACGGAGGAGGATGAAAAGCAGTTCAAGGAGCGGGCCCTGCAGGACACCAAAACCGCCTCCCGCTTTCTGCTGAACCTCTTCCAGGATCATCTGGAATTCGCCCCCTCCGCTGCCGGGAAGAAAAAGCGGGTCACCGCCGTCAACGGAGCGGTCACCGCTTATATGCGCAAGCGCTGGGGTATCGTGAAGCTGCGCGAGGACGGCGACCTTCACCATGCGGTGGACGCCCTGGTGGTCGCCTGCACCACCGACGCCATGATCCAGCAGATATCCCGCTATGCCGGCTACCGGGAGTGCCGCTATATGCAGACGGAGACCGGCAGCCTGGCCCTTGATGAAAGCACCGGCGAAGTCCTCCGGGAATTCCCCTATCCCTGGCCCCAGTTTCGAAAGGAGCTGGAGGCGCGGCTGAGCCCCGACCCCGCCCGCAAGATCCGGGACCTGAAGCTGCCCTTCTACTTTGAAAGCGGCCGCCCGCTCCCGAAGCCGCTGTTCGTCTCCCGGATGCCGCGCCGGAAGATCACCGGCCCCGCCCATCTGGACACGGTGAAGAGCCCGAAGGCGCTGGACGAGGGAAGCCTGATCGTCAAAAGGCCCTTGACCGACCTGAAGCTGGAAAAGGGAGAAATCAAAAACTACTACCGGCCGGACAGCGACCGCCTGCTTTACGAGGCCCTGAAAGCCCGGCTTGCCGCCTTTGACGGAGACGGGAAGAAAGCCTTTGCCGAGCCTTTCTTCAAGCCCCGCAGCGACGGGACTCCCGGCCCCCTGGTCAAGAAGGTCAAGCTGACCGAGCCGACGACGTTGAACGTGCCCGTGCACGGGGGAAAGGGCGCGGCGGACAACGGCTCCATGGTGCGCATCGACGTGTTTCACGTGGAGGGAGACGGGTATTACTTCGTTCCCATCTACGTGGCGGACACGCTGAAGGCGAAGCTCCCGAACCAGGCCTGTGTAGCGTTCAAGCCACATGAACAATGGAAGCCCATGGAAGACAAAGACTTCCTCTTCTCCCTTTACCCGAACGACCTGATCCGCATCACCCATCGCCGCGGGATTAAGCTGAGCCTGGTAAACAAAGAGAGCAGCCTTCCTCCGAACCAGGAATGCACAGAGGCGTTTCTATACTACGCAGCGGCAAACATTTCTACTGGTGCAATAAGCGTCAGAACGCACGACAACACATACCAAATCAGCGGGCTTGGAATCAAAACTCTGGGAAAGCTGGAAAAATACACAGTGGATGTATTAGGCGAGATTCATAAGGTCGAGCAGGAGCCCCGCCTGCCCTTTACGCAGAAAAGGAGCTGAATATGTCTTTTCGTGCCGTGATCGTGGAGAACCCCGCCCGCATCTCGCTCCGGCGGGATCAGCTGATCGTCCAGACAGACAGGGAGCACAGTCTTCCTGTTGAGGATCTCAACGCCCTTTTGCTGGAGGATCGCCGCTCCACTGTGACCACAGCCGCTCTGTCCCGTCTGGGGCAGAGCGGCTGCGCCGTCTTCGTATGCGACGAAAAGCACTAGCCCTGCGCCGTTTTGACTCCCTTTTCCCAGCACAGCCGCGCGTTGGAGGATCCTGGTGTTTTTCGACCTGCCGGTCAAAACCGGCGCTCAGCGCCGAAGCGCCTCGCGTTTTCGGAGTTTTCTTCTGTCGGATGGCTATTACATGGTCCAATACTCCGTCTATGCCCGGATCTGCAACGGCGTCGACGCTGCCAGCAAGCACAAGGCCCGGCTGAAAGCGCATCTGCCGGACAACGGCGCGGTCCGCATGCTGGTGATTACGGAGAAGCAGTATGGATCCATCGAAATCCTGCTGGGGAAGCTGAGCACGGAGGAAGAGGACTTCTCTCCGGAGCAGCCTTCCGTTTTTTGATCGAAATCCTTTTTTCACGCGCACGTTTCATTATTTTGTTGCATGGGAAAGCAGCTCAAAGCTTTGCTTTGAGCTGCTTTTTGGGATCGTCTGTTATACCATACCAAGAACGATCAGGGAACTACAACCTCGTGGCCCACAAGTGGCGGGCAGAGGGGGTTATACCATACCAAGAACGATCAGGGAACTACAACCGCCATCAGGTCGGTGACAACGCCGCCGCTGTTATACCATACCAAGAACGATCAGGGAACTACAACGCGTAGCCATAAGGAGCGCTGGACACGGGCGTTATACCATACCAAGAACGATCAGGGAACTACAACTGGAGAACGCCCTGCATCACCGCCGACTGAGTTATACCGTACCAAGAACGATCAGGGAACTACAACCTGCTCCAGCAGGTGCGCCTCGATTTTGTTGTTATACCATACCAAGAAGGATCAGGGTACTACCCCTCCGTCATCCGGCGGACTGTGACACGCCGGACGACACCTCCCCTTGCACAGGGGAGGTCATGCGGACGGGGCTTCGTTCGCTCCCTCATCTCACATGGCGCCCAGGAAGCAGTCCTGGCTGGCCATTTCGGAATAGAGGATGGCCTCCCGGTCCCGCAGGTCGCAGACCCGGATGATCCCCTCGAACATCTCGTCCCCGGTGAGCTCCCGGTAGCGGTCCGGGCAGGCGTCGAAGAGGCTCTCGTCAAACTCGCAGCCCGCCTCGCCCTGGTAGATGGCGGCGTAGAAGATGCCGGACTCCACCAGGTCCTGGAAGAAGTGGCTGCCGTAGCTCAGCTCCGGCCGCAGCCCGTGGGAGCGATAGGCCAGCTCGCAGATGCAGGCGAAGCGGTTGATCTCCGCAAAGCCCACCGGCACGCCCAGGCTGGGGGTGGTGGTGCCCCAGCGGCCCGGCCCCAGCAGGATGGCCTGCTGGTCCTTCAGGGCGTTGTTCAGCACGCCGATCTGCCGGGCCACCTGGTACTTGCGCTGCTCCGGCAGATCCAGATAGGGCCCCACCTTCACGAAAACCACGTGGCGCACGGGGATGCAGGCGTTGCCGCCCATGAAATTGCCCTTGATGTGCCAGAAGAAGTCCCGCACCTTGGGCATGACGCCGGCCTGGCCCAGGCCCCGGGTCTGGATGGTGCGGCACTGCAGCAGGTTCACCCGATATTCACCGTCCCGGGTGAAGTTGCAGGCGTACTCGATGTCCACCGGGTACTGGTAGGTCTCCGCCACCAGGGACATGATGCGCTTCATGACCTGGGCGAAGTCCGTGCGCTTGAGCAGCTTCTGGAAGTTCAGGATGTCCGGCACCGGCTCGTTGTAGAGCCCCCACTCCCGGAAACGGGCCGCGGCGGCCAGATCCGGCTCCAGGAACAGAGAGGGGTCGGTGTTCATGTCCCGCTTGGCCAGCTTTTCCAGGGGGACGGTGACGAAGCGGTTCTGCGTCAGGTCGATGGCGTCCACCTTGTGCTGGCTGTAGCGGTACTCCTCGCCGTAGGCCACCATGGGCGGCGCCGTGGGATTGTCCAGCCGGATGAAGCGGGCGTAGTCGTCCGCCTCCCGGTCCACGGCCCGGGTGCCCATGCCGAAGACCAGGCGCAGCATGCCGCTGTTCTGCTCCCGGTCCTCCGAGCCCATGACGTACAGGTTCTTGGAGTGGCCCACGCCGGCCAGGTGGGGATAGTAGTAGTCCCCGTGACAGTCGCCGCTGACGCGCATCACCAGCAGGGCCATCTGCTCATCCCGCTCCAGCAGGTTCCGGTCGGCCCGGTACTTGATGGCGTCGGGGCTGACGGTGCTGGCGTAGACCGTGCGCACCGCGTTTTCAAACTCCTGATAGCGCTCCTCGGGGCTGCCCTGGTTGGGACAGAACACGCTTTCGTACTTGCCGGCGAAGGCGTTGCCGATGCCGTCCTCCAGAATGGAGCTGGAGCGCACGATGATGGGGGACTGGCCGAAGTATTCCAGCACGGAGCGGAACTGCTCCTTGATGTTGTGGGAGAATTTGCCGTTCAGCAGCAGCTCCTGCAGGGCGGGGGCCACCCGCAGATAATCCTCCGGCGTTTCCATTTGGGTGCGGTATTCCCAGATGTTGTTCTGCACAGCATAGGTATAGAACACGTCCGCGCCGATGAAATAGGAGTCGTGGGGCTCGATGCGCCGCTCAAAGAAGTCCGGATCCGTGTCCCGGATGATGTTGCGGGCCAACAGCATGCCCACGGCCTTGCCGCCGATGCAGCCGGTGCCCACCTCCCGCTTCTTGATCTCCATCAGGTCCCGGACGGAGAAGTACTTGCGGCAGAGCTCCAGGCGCTGGGGCTCGGTGCCCAGCAGGCAGCGCAGAATGTTCTCCTTCAGGGCCATGCCGTCCGGGTCCGTGGGCTCGGGGCTGCCGGCCTCCACAGAGTCGAACATGCTGTCCCAGCAGTCCCGGTGCTCGCCGGTCTGGGTGAAGATGTCAAAGAGAGCGTAGGTCTCCGCGCTGGAGGAGAGGATGCGGCTGTGAGGCCCGTCCACCAGCAGGGGGAAGTACATGGTGGGGGTGTGGCGGCCGTCCACCTTCACAGGGTGGATGTAGCTGCGTCCCTGCTTGGTGCGGATGTTCAGCAGCACGTTGGTGGCGTGGCGGATCCGGGAGATGGTCTCGTAGGTGTGGCGCTCATAGCGCAGGGGGATGTAGGCGATGGCCTGGCGCTTGCGCAGGAATTCCGCCGTCAGGCAGAAAAAGTTGCAGACCATGGAGTCGGAAAACCAGTATTTCTGCAGGTCGGACAGGCAGTCGAAGAGATAGAAGGCGTCCTCCGGCTCGGATTTGATGATCCGGTGGACCTGGACGGAGAAGGTCTCGAAGCCCACCGTGGCGTCCAGATCGTACTGGCGGATGTTGGCGCCCCGCTTGGCCAGGGCCTCGGCGGGCACCACCTCCGGATGCTGGCCGAAGCGCAGGTACACGATGCGCCGCCCGGTGAGGGCGATGCTGGTGACGAACTGGGTGGCGATGAACACAAAGTCGCCGATGCTTGCCATCTGCCAGGTGACGGTGTCCCCCTGGCGCAGATAGTCCAGGGTCTTGTCCAGGGCCTCGATGCCGGTGGAAATGCGGATCTCGCTGCTCATGAACGCTTCCTCCTTGCTTGATTTGGGTCCTCCGGGTCAGCTCCGGCTACAGCAGCAGCCAGATGACCGCGCCCCACTGGAGCAGAGCCAGCAGGGGGAAGCCCAGGTAGAAATTGGGATGCTGGGTCTTGTGGCGGAAGATCTGCATGCCCAGGATGCCGCCCAAGGCGCCGCCGAAGATCGCCAGCAGGAACAGGGCCCGCTCGGAGATCCGATGGCCGTGCCTGCGGGACAGGCGCTTGTCATGCTGCATCATGAAAAACAGGATCACGCTCATGACGCCGAACCAGATTGCCAGAACGGTCCCCAGATTGTCCAGAATCATTTTCATAATAACCTCCCGTAGTACCAGCCGGAGACGCCCTTGTGCTTGACAAAGTAGCCCCGGGAGCATTCCTCCACCACCCGGACCTTGTCGCCCTCCCGCAGGGGAAGCACATAGTCCGTACAGTCGTTGCAGTCGGTGATGGGATTGTCGGTAAATAAATACTTGGTCAGGATATCCATCTCATAGCCGGTGCGGCGATGGCGGCAGCGGGAAAACTCCTCGCCCCGCTCCAGGACCTCCACGCTGCTGTCCCCCCAGCGGATGTAATAGGACCGTCCCCCGCCGGCCTGATCGTCCAGCACGGTGCGCACCGGGAAGGGATCATAGGACACAAAGCCGAAGTCCTCGCTGTCCCGATGGGGGATGATGAGGCAGTTGAGCTGCCCGTCATCCTTCAGCACGCAGCCGCCGTCGATGCTGGCGATGCGCTTGTTCCGATCCACGATGGGGTTGGCGCAGACCCGGTCCCGGCCGTAGAGCATCACGGGCCAGTGGCCCACGATGACCCACTTGGAGAAAAAGCGGTCCAGCTTCAGAAAGCGCTCCACCTTCACCAGCTCGTCCACGCTGTGCTGTTCCAGGGGGATGTCCGGCCGCATGCCGGCGTGGACGAAGACAAAGTTCTCCGTCTCCAGGGCGTGGGGCAGGTTTTTCAGGAAGTCCCACTCCGCCGGGAAGGCCTTCAGCAGGGTCGCCTTGGCGGCGGTGAAGTCCCCCATCTCGAAGGGGTCCAGCCCGGCGGCGTTGCACATGTCCCAGAGCAGGCCGCACTTGCGCCAGAGAATGTACTGCAGGACCTTCTCATCGTCCTTGTCGTCCCAGTCCGGGCGGTAGATGTCATACCAGTCGTCGCAGTTGCCGCAGAGCACCCGGGTGTTGCCCCGGCGGCTCAGCTCCATCAGGATCCGCAGCATCCGCAGGCTCTCCGGGCCCTTTTCCAGAAAGTCCCCGTCCACGATCAGCTCGTCCCGGTCGCAGAAGCGGGCCTTGCGCAGCACCCCCTCGAAATAGGGGACGTTGCCGTGGATATCCGAGACCACCAGCAGCCGCTTCCCCGGCTCCGGGGTCCAGCGCTGGATCCTTGGCGTGTTCACAGCTCATCCCGCCTTTCCGAAAGCGCCCGTTCCAGGACCAGCAGCGTGCCGGCGGCGCCGTCCTCCCGGCCCACGCAGGAAAAGCCCTCCCGCCGGTAAAAGGCCAGGGCGGCGGCGTTGTCCTCCGCCGCCACCAGGCGCAGGGCCCGGCGGCCCTGTTTTCGGAAGTGGACGATGGCCCGGCCCAGGGCCTGGATGCCGCAGCCCATGCCCCGGTATTCCGGGCGGAGATACAGCAGGCTCAGCCAGCCGCAGCCCAGGCTTGACGCCCGCCGGGGGTCCAGATCCACCAGGCCCGCCGGCCTGTCCCCGTCCAGAAGACGCAGCACGGACTGCCCGTCCTGCCGCAGGTGCTCCCGGGCGGCGATCCAGTAGGGCTCGGCCTGAAAAGCGTTCAGATTTCCGTGGGCGGCCAGCCAGGCGTCCCGATAGCAGGCGCAGTAGTAGTCCCGGTCCCGATGAGGGTCCAGGGGCTCGTGCCGCAGGGAGGGGCTGCCGCTCCACACCGGCTGCTCCAGGGGCCCCAGGTGGGAGACGTCGTTGAAAAGCGTCACCCGCCAGCCGCCCCCTTCCCGGCGCAGCACCGTCACCGAGGTGTTCAGCAGCATGGGCAGCGCTTCCCGGTCCCGCAGGTCCAGGCCCGTGATTCGGGACAGCAGGCAGCGGAGGGTGACCCCGTGGCTCACCACGGCCACTCGCTGCCCCTCGTGCCGCCGGGCGATCTCCTCCAGGCAGCGGAGGGCCCGATCCCCCACCTGGGCAAAGGTCTCCGCCCCGGGCTCGCGCCAGCGGAGGGGATCCCGGAGGAAGAGCTGGGCGGATTCCGGCTCCTCGTACAGGACGTTGCCGAAAAACTGCTGCTCCCAGGGGCCCACATGGATCTCCCGCAGGGCGGGGTCCGTGCGCAGGGGGAGGTGCCGGGGCCTGTACACCGCGGCGGCGGTGAGCCTGGCCCGGTACAGGTCGCTGGCATAGACCGCGTCAAAGGAAAGGGGCAGCAGCCGGTCCGACAGCAGGGCGATCTGCCGCCGCCCCAGCTCCGTCACGCCGCCGTCCCAATGGCCCTGGAGGATGCGGAAGCGGTTGCCCTCCGCCTGGGCGTGCCGGATCAGATAAATTTCTGTCATAACTTGTCACTTTCCTTGACCGAAGTGGTCGAATACAGTATAATAATACATCCAGAAAAAGCATCACAGCAAATCAATAAAGGCATTATATCCTTTTTTTTCAGAATGCACAAGCCTTTTTAGGAGGAATGCCGATGGTTCGCGCGGCGATCCTGGCCTCCGGCGACGGGGGCCGGCTCCAGGCGATCCTGGACGCCATGTATTTTCAAGAGATCCCGGACTTTCAGCTGGTGGCGGTGATCTGCCCCCGGCGGGAGGATTACGCCATGAAGCGGGCCGCCAACGCCGGCGTCCCCGCCTATGTGGTGGACCCGGAGCTCTTCCCCAACATGACCAGTCACAGCATGGCCGTGGCGAACAAGCTGCGGGACATGGACATTGAGCTGGTGATCCTGGCGGGCTACGACCTGCCCCTGGGCGTGGTGCCCTATCAGTTCCGCAACCACATCATCGGCACCTATCCGGCCCTCTCCCCCGCCTTTGAGGATGTGGAGGGAGACGTGAACCGGGCCGTGCTGGAGCGGGGCGTGAAGGTCACCGGCGCCACCGCCTATTTCGCCGACGGGGACGGGGGCGTGGGCGGCATCATCCTGCAGAAGGCCATCGACGTGCTGCCGGACGATACGCCTGAGAGCCTGGGCACCCGAGTGATGGAGGAGTGCGAGTGGAAGCTGCTGAGCCGGGCCGTGGCCCTCTACTGCGGCGGCAAGCTCTCCGTCCACGGCAAGCGGGTCATCGTGAAAGAATGAACGGCGCCGGCCGCGGTTTGAAAACGTGTTTTTCAAGCCGCGGCCGGAGTTTCGTTTTTAGTTCGTAGTTCGTAGTTCGTAGTAGGGGCGACCTTTGGTCGCCCGCCGTCCCGCGCCTACGTTCGTAGGGGCGACCTTTGGTCGCCCGCTTCTTGCCTCCCCCATTGGGGGCGGTGGCATCCGGCGTCCCACGCAAGCCGGATGACGGAAGGGGTCTTCCGTTCCGTCCCCCGCCGTAGGGGCCGACGCCCTCTGTCAAGACCGAGATAGCCCTCGGCGGCCCGCCGATCCGCGCCAACGCCCCGCCGTCCGGCCCCCATTGCGCCTTCGACTCCGCTGCGCGAAGCCGTGACGGCGCGGGGGAGCGCGCGCAAAAAAATCCCCGGTTCTTGAAACCTTTTCGACTGCCCGGACGTTATACGGATGAAAACCTGTTTTTCGGGAGGAACGCCCCATGAAAACCCTGAAACGCTGTTTGGCCCTGCTGTCGGCCCTGCTCCTGCTCCCGGCCCTGGGAGGCTGCGGGGAGCCGCCGGAGGAGCCGGAGGTCTTCGAG
The DNA here is from genome assembly GCA_902775355.1 of Oscillospiraceae bacterium. Classification (GTDB taxonomy): domain Bacteria; phylum Bacillota; class Clostridia; order Oscillospirales; family Oscillospiraceae; genus Limivicinus. The sequence goes on along the minus strand of CACYLY010000029.1, from coordinate 1,158 downwards.
GTCGCCCGGGAGAGCATCTCCACGACCTATACCTATTTCTTTTCCGACGACGAGCCCTGGACGGAGATCCACCGCGGGGTGACGGAATACGACGAACGGGGGCTGGCGACGAAGCTGGCCGCGAACATGGTCGAGGACATGATCACCGTCACGCTGAGCTACGACTTCAACGAGCAGGGCGATCCGGAGAGCTTTTCCTTCCTGTTCGCAGGGCAGGAGTTCCGGGTGCTGCTGGAAAACCGCTATGAGGAGGGCCAACTCCGGGAGGCGGTGATCACGGGGGTCCTGCTGGAGGGAGAGCCCCTGGAGCTGGCGGCCGAGCCGGATTTCCCCTGGGGCGAAATGCACCGCCAGGTGCTTGCGGGCATCCTCTTCCCGGCACTGGAGCACTACGTCGGCTACCGGGACTGCTGCCTGCGCCTGGAAGGAACGGAGCAGCAGATCCGCTGGGAGGGCGGCCGGCAGGTATACGTATGCCGCACGGAAAACAATCGGATCCAGTACGAGACGGAAATCACCCGGACGGAGGACGGCGGGGACCTCTCCACCCAATGGACCCGGCCCCTGGTCGAGAATGTGACCATACAGACCAGCGGCATCACCCGGGAGATCGACGGCCAAAACTATCTGAGGCGGGTGGTGCTCTACTACCCCGACGGCTCCCAAATCGAGCTGCGCTTCCGCCTTGAGGACGGCGGTCTGAACGAGGAGGGCGAGGCCCTGCGCCTGGCCTACGCGGACGAGATCCGCGTCGAGGGGCGGGGCAAGGCGGAGGAAATGGCCGCGCGGCTGGAAGAGTACCGGGAGCTCCCCTTCGCCGAATATACCCTGCGGGAGGACGGCCGCGTGCGCAGCTGCCTGCTGCGCAATCATCTGTTAAACGCCGTTTTCGAGGAAAACTACCTCTCCGAGGCCAGGATCTGGTACGACGAGCAGGACCGGCAGCTCCGGCGGGAGACGCTGATCGACACGGATACGGCCCACCTTCTCCGTGTGGAGGAACGAGAATACCGATGAGCCCGCGAAAATTGAAACGCCCCGACGAAAGGGCGTGCAGCCAAGGGATGCGATAGCCGCAAAAAGGATCTTTTCGCGCCGAACTTCGTTGAAAATGCTCGGAATACATAGCCAGTATTCCTGCGCTTTTCGCCTCGTCCG
>CACYLY010000028.1 GCA_902775355.1 Oscillospiraceae bacterium | reverse complement strand
GTTTTCCTCGGCCCGAAGGATGATCTCCTTGGCCTCCTCCCGGCTGATCTGCCGGGCGCGGCCGGTGCGGATGTAGTGCTCCGCGCCCTTGCCCATCTGCACGCACATCTCCTCGGCCAGGTGGCCGCAGCCATCGCCGATGGAGCTGCGGGAGGCGCGGCAGGAGCAGGGAGACACGGAGAAGGTATCGTACTTGTCCAGATAATAACTCAGCTTTTCATAGGGGTGCACGTTGGGGATGTCCTGGATGGCGCTCTCCACGGGGACCACGCGCATCAGGCCGTAGCCGTTGGGGATCATGGGAGACATGGTCTCCATGCGGATGCGGGTGTACTCCTCGAAGGCGCGGCCCACCTCGGGATGGGTGTCCAGCAGCTCCTGGTTGTTCACCAGCATCTCCATGATGCCGGGGGCGAAGATCTGCATGAAGTACTTGTTTTTGCCGTTTTCGTCCTTGGTCCAGCGGAACACGCCGATCCAGGCCAGGTGCTGGGCCAGCTTCTCCACCTCTTCCACGGATTTGCCGGTCTTCTTGGCCAGGTATTCCGCGTCCCTCTCCTTGCGCAGGCCCGCGGCGATGGCCACGTCGGCCTCGTCGTCGGTGACGATGCTGGCCAGGGAATAGTACTCGGGGGCGTTCTCGTCAATCTTGTTGATCACGCCGGTCAGTCCCCCGACGATGTGACAGAGCTTGACGATTCTCGGTCTCAGTTCAGCCATGAAAGCAATCTCTCCCTCTATTTTGAAATTGGTTTTCGCACAACAACGCGTACATAGTTATTTTACTATAGTCCGACGGATTATGCAAGAGCCGGATTGCCCCCGAACGGAGCCGCGGGATGGGCGTCGGCGCGGATCCCCCGTAGCGCCGACCATTGGCTGGCGGTTCCTCGTTTCGTTGTCCTGCGCGGATTTCGCCGAGCTACGGGTACGGGACGGACGTCGGCGCAAAATGACGGGAGTGCGCGTAGGGAGCGAACCCCTGATCGCTCCGCGGACAGGACGTCGACGTAAAACGACGGGCGCGACCTGATGCGCCCCTACGGCGGAAGACGGGCGCAGGACGGCGGGCTCGGGTTTGCCTTCCCCCCGCAGGGGGAAGGTGGCGCGCAGCGCCGGATGAGGTCCCCGAGCGCAGCGAGGTCTTCCCATGAACCGACGAAAAGGACCTCATCCGTCATCCGCCTCGCGGGGTATCGGCGGATGCCACCTTCCCCGTGCGCGGGGAAGGCTTTACGGGCGCGGGACGGACGTCGGTGCGGATCCCCCGTAGCGCCGACCATCGGTCGGCGTTTCCCCGTCTCGTCGTCCTGCGCGGATTTCGCCGAGCAATGCTCGGCGCTGCGAGCGCGGGATGCTATGTTGGCGCAAAACGACGGGAGGGGACAAGCCCCTCCCCAATTCTCTATTCTCTTTTCCCCGTTCCCTGTTCCCTTGAATAGCCGTTATTCCTCCGGCAGCTCCGCGTTGGCGGGGGTCTGGGGGCTCAGGTAGAAGACCACGGAATCCGCCGGGTCGTCCGTCTCCAGCGTCAGGCGGAGGAGGCCGTCCTGCTGCAGGCGGAGAGTCAGGGTGACGGCGGTGTCGCCCTCGCCCAGGGCGGCGATCGCAGCGTCCTTTTCATAGGCGAAGACCAGGGGGACGTTTCCGAAGAAGGAGCCGACCAGGGCCACGTTCTCCCCCTCGATATAGAGCAGCGTATCGTCGCTCATGGTCTCGGCAGTTACGGTGAGGCCTCCGACGCCCAGGAAGCGGCATTTCCACAGCCCGTCCAGGTCGCCGGGCTGCAGGTCATAGAATTCCCCGGCGGGGAGATAAGCCTGCGGCATTTCCCGGGTGAAGACCATGCCGGCGGGCTCCCAGAGCAGGCTCTCGTCCAACACCAGCAGGGGCTCGGTCTCCCTGCCGTCCAGGAAGAGCTGGTTGCTCTCCACCATCCAGGTCCCCCTGGCCTGCTCCAGCTCGGCGCCGGGGACGGACAGGGTGTAGGCGCCGTCCTCGGAAAGGCTCAGGCACAGGATTGCCCCCCGGTGCAGGGCGTACCAGTTCCCGGGGACGCGGGCTTCGGCGGACAGAAGCGGCTCCTCCAGCATGGGGACTTCCACCGGCTCCAGCAGCGCCGCGGGCGCGCCCTCCCCCGGCTTCTCCGTCGGGGCGGCTTCGGGGGCTGGCGCGGGGTCAGCGGGTACAGCGTCAGGCGCAGGGGCAGCGGTCTCCGCAGGCTCCGCCGGGGCTGGGGTCTCCTGACCGCAGGCGGCCAGAGCCAGCAGCAGCGCCAGACTCAGCATAACAGCAAGCAGTTTTTTCATCGTGAAAACTCCTTTCGAATGGCAGAGCATCAGTCGGGATAGATGGGCAGGTACCAGCTATAGGTATCAACACCGGAAGTGAAATATGGGAGATTGTCGTAAACTCCCTTGAACTGTGTCCTGCTAACGCATAGATCGTCCGAATAATACAGATACCGCTGTCCCATCGCGTCTGTCACTTCCAAATAGAACAGAGAATAATCTCTGCCGGTCTCCCTTACCCCGTCCATGATGACAATGTAGTCATGGGTAGGGAAGTAGACAGTTAAACCGTAATACTCGTTTTCATTTGAAAGGGGCTGCAGGTTCTTCGCCGACCTTGCCAAGGTGGGATTCTTCAGATCTCTGTTGCCCTCCGTCCACCAGACGTAGGCTGTGGCCGTATAGGGCGGATACCCGCCGACGATCTTGAAGTTCAGGCTGGCAGATCCAACTCCATTGAAAAACGCGTCCGGAACGACCAGCTCCACGTCCACCTTGGCGACGCGGCTGTCAGTGCTCTTGCCGGTAGACGGGTCGGTGACCTTGCAGTAGTACCAGCCGCAGTTCCAGTTGGGGAAGGCTGCGCCGCTGCCGCCGTAATAGACGTCGCACAGGACCTTGCTGCTCCCTCCCGTGTCGATCTTCCTGAAGTCGCCAGCGCCGGGGTATTTGTGATACCACTCAAAGATCAGATCCTCCGCATCCCCGCCTTTGCCGGGGATGGCGTCGCAGATGAGGGCCCAGTTCTGGCTCTCCTCGGAGTAGTCGAAGAGGATGTCGTAGGGCTGCAGCGTGATGAAAGGCGCGTCGCCCGCATAGCTCACGGGGATCGACTTGCTGACTACGTAATCGCCGTCTTTGTCCGTCACATAGCAAGAATATACGCCGGGCACGGTAGCGGTGATCATTTTGCTGTCGATGCCCAGGCCGCGCCAGTCGGAATCGTGGAGCAGATCCGGGTAGGTTTTGACGCTCCAATTATAGGTATAAGGTTGCCTTCCTCCCTCCACCATCACCCAGATAGCGGGCGGATCATTCGGGTCTTCGATCTGGGCGTCTGTGCTCTGATCCGTCATGCGGAGCTTGTCCTCCATCACGACGGCGTAGTTGGAGAGGACGTAATGGCTGGGGTGGGCGTGCTCATAAACGCCGATGTTGTACATGCCGGTCTCATCGACCTGGAAGACGCCGGTATTGTTCTCCTGGACTACGACGCGGTCTGCGTTGCGGATCAGCAGATAGCGGTAGTTGCCGCTCTCCGCCATCTGGATGGAGAGCTCCGCAGAGCCGCCGGCGGGCAGATAGCAGCTCTCCGGCTGTCTGGCGATGGCGAGCTCGCGGACTCCCGCCCGGACCGTCACCCAGGAGCTCTGCCCCCTGTCGTCCGTGACGGTGCAGAGATAGGTTTGGTTGTCCTCCACCCACAGGGTGAAGCGGGGCGTGTCGCTCTCATCCTCGCCCACGGTCTGGCCGTTCCTGGTCCACACGCAGTGGTAGGGCGGCGTACCGCCGGTGAACTCGGCAAAGAGCTCCGCTTCCTCATCCGGCCACTTCACGACGTTCTTGGACCAGTCCACCGGCAGCAGGGTCTCCGCCTCGTAGACCGTGGCGGATCGGGTCGTGATCTCCTCCACCCCGTCGCTGATGACGCAGAGGTAGTCCCCCGGCTCCTGGACGACGATGATGCCCGGGATGCTCGCGTTGCCCTGGGCGGGGCTGCCGTCGGCGCGCAGCCAGGCGTAGCTATAGTCCCCCGTGCCGTCGCAGGCCTCGCAGAAGAGGGTGGCCTCGCCGCCGGAGGGGAGATTCGTGTCCTTGGGCTGGGTGCGGACGGAAAGGCGGTATTCCACCCGGGCTTCGTGGGAAATAGCCTTTCCCCCGGCCTCGTCCGTCACCACGCAGTAGTAGGAGCAATTGCCGATGCTGGCGGAATAGCTGGCCTCCCCCTCCCCCAGAAAGCCGCTGCTGCGGGAGCCGAAGAGATCCGGCCGGGTGGGGATGCTGTTCAGATCCACGGTGGGGTAGTTGGCAAATTCCTTGTCCCCGAAGACGCTGGCAAAGGCCTCCAGGAAGGCGCTGCTCCCGCCGGAATAGCCGCTGAAGGCCGCGGCGGAGCCTGTCATCACCAAGGTGTCCATGGCGGTGGGGCTGACGGAGCCGCTGTTGTCCGTATAGTACCAGCTGTAGGTATATTCCCCCGTGCCGCCCTCGGCCTCCACGGTCATGGTGTGCAGGTCGCTGCTGCCCCGGGAGATCCGGCCATCCTCCGGGTGGACGGTGATGTGCAGGCTGGAGGGATAGAGACCCGGCCACACAAAGCCCAGCTGTGCCACGACGAGCGGGGCGACCGGGCTGATGGCCTCCGTCCTGGTGTGGGAGGGATCCCGCTTGCAGGTGAAGGTGCGCACGCCGGGGGTCCAGCCCTCCGGCTCCTGGGTCACCACGCCGTCGTCCCAGTCGTGGCCCAGGGCGGGCGAGGTCTCCGTCCAGGTCTTGTTGCAGAGGCTGCAGGTCCAGGTGATGACGCCGTCCTCCTCGCAGGTGGCGGGCTCGTTTGTGGTGACGACCCAGTTGTGCTTGTGGGTGGCCACATCGTCGTCCGGTGGGTAGGCCAGGGCCGCCGCGGGGAACAGCGCCGCCAGCAGCAGCATCGCCAGCAGCAGGCAGATCGCTTGTCTCAGCTTGCTTTTCATCCTCGCTTCCTCCTTTTCGGCTGCGTATTTATCTTTATATTTCTCCATATATAGTATAACACACCATTGTCTTCTGCGCACCCCTATTTTTGGTTTTATGTAAATAAATACAGATTGAGCGCCGCAGCCTGACTCCGCTCAGGCGCTGCTGTACCCGCTCCCCCCCACGCAGCTTCCATGCGCCTGGCTCTCCCCGCGTCGGGGCGAGCCGGGATGCACGCGGAACGCGGGTGTGAAAAGTCCTTCCCCCAGCAGGGGAAGGTGTCATCTGCCGATCCTGCGCGAGGCGGATGACGGATGAGGGAGAGCGTTCTATTCCCGGGTCGGCGCTCGTCCGGCTCTCTCCCTCATCACCAGCTTTGCGGGAGCTTCTCCCGGCGGGGGAAGCACAAAGCGGCCTGTCGGGGTGCCGACTCTCTTCTTAAGGGACGGAATACGGACGCAAAACGGCGGACGAGATCCGCTCGTCCGCCGCATCCTCTTTATTCTGAAATCTGAACTCCGAAACCTGAACCCTGTCACTTCTCCGCGCCGTAGATCCTGTCCTCGATGGCGGAAACCTGCACGGCGAACTTGTGCATGTTGGCGGCCCGCCAGTCCTCCAGGTCCTGGCACCAGTCGGTGTTGAGGAAGGTCCTGGTCATCTCCACGGCCATCTCCGGGCCCACGATCCAGCCGCCCATGCAGAGGATGTTGGCGTTGTTGATGGCGCGGGCCATTTTGGCGGAATAGACTCCCTCGCAGACCACGGCGTAGACGCCCTTGAACTTGTTGGACACCACGCACATGCCCGCGCCGGTGCCGCAGATCAGAATGGCCCGGTCATAGGTCCCGTTCTGGACCAGAGGAGCCACGTCGCCCGCCACCTGGTAATAGGGGTGCACCTCGTTCAGATCCACGGTGCCCAGATCGTCGAAATCCGCGCCGGACTCGGTGAGATACGCCTTCACGGCCTCCTTGACCGCAAAGCCGGATTTATCGCTGCCGATGGCTACTTTCATTTTAAATCTCCTTTCAGCTTTGCCTTCCCCGCGCACGGGGAAGGTGGCGCGAAGCGCCGGATGAGGTCCCCGCAAAGCGGGCGAATGAAATATACCCCCGCCAATAAAACGGGCGACCGCAAGGATCGCCCCTTTTATTCCGCATTCCGAATTCCGAATTACTTCAGGCTTACTGCCTTCTTGGCCTGCTCCACGATGTTCTCCACCGTGAGGCCCATGACCTGCCGCAGATAGGGGATCTTGCCCACCTCGCCGAAGCGGTCGGGCACGCCCACGCCGCAGACGGGGAGCTTCTCCTCGGCCAGGGTCTCCAGAATGGCGGAGTGCAGGCCGCCGATGATGCTGTGGTTCTCCACGGTCAGCACGGCGCCGGTCTTTCTCGCGGAGGCCAGCACGGTCTCCCGGTCCACGGGCTTGATGGTGTGGACGTTGACGATCTCCGCGTCGATGCCCTGCTCCTTCAGGAGCTCGGCGGCATCCAGGCAGTCCCTGGTCACCATGCCGGAGACGAAGATCGACAGGTCCTTGCCTTCCCGCAGGGTGTCGGCCTTGAAGAGCTCGAAGCTGTAGTCCTCGGGGAAGAGCACGGGCTGCTCCTTGCGGAACAGGCGCAGATACACCGGCCCCTCGTAGGCGGCCAGCACGGGCATGGCGGCGCGCAGCTGCACCTGATCCACCGGCTCGAAGATGACCAGGCCGGGTATGGAGCGCAGCACGCCGATATCCTCCATGCTCATGTGGGTGCCGCCGTTGAGCTCCGCGGAGATGCCGGGGTCGGTGCCCACGATCTTCACGTTCTGCCTGGCGTAGGAAATGGAGATGGCGATCTGGTCGCAGATGCGGCGGGTGGCGAAGGGGGTGAAGCTCTCGATCCAGGGCTTGAAGCCATAGCTGGAAAGGCCCGCGGCGATGGAGGCCATGTTCTGCTCGGCCACGCCGCAGTCAAACATCTGCTCGGGGAAACGATCATACAGATTCCGGGTGCCGCTGGCCTTGGAGAGGTCGGCGTCCAGCACCACAACGTGCTTGTCCCGCTCCATCAGCTCCGCCAGGCATTCGGCGTAAACAGCTCTCATTTCCATGGTTCAGACCTCCCCTCTGATCTCGGCGACGGCGGCCCTGGCCTGCTCCTCGCTGACCTTGGTGTTGTGGTTGCCGGCGCCCAGCTCCTCGATCCACTTGACGCCGCAGCCCTTTTTGGTGTTCAGGATGACCATGGTGGGCTTTTCGCTGCCCCTGCCCAGCTTGGCGTGCTCCACGGCGGCCAGCACCAGGTCCAGGTCGTTGCCGTCCTCCACATCAATGACGTTCCAGCCGAAGGCGGCCCATTTCTCCGCCAGAGGCGCGATGTCGTTGACCTCGGCCACGGGCCCGTCGATCTGCAGCTTGTTGTAGTCGGTGAAGGCGATGAGATTGTCCAGCTTCTTGGCGGCGGCGAACATGGCGGCCTCCCAGACCTGGCCCTCCTGGCTCTCCCCGTCGCCCACGATGGCGTAAATGGTGGCCCCATCCCGCTCCAGCTTGGAGCCCAGGGCCACGCCCACGGCGCAGCTGAAGCCCTGGCCCAGGGAGCCGGTGGTCATGTCGATGCCGGTGGTGAGATTCATGTCGCAGTGGCTGGGCAGGTGGGTGCCGCTCTGGTTCAGGGTCAGCAGCTCAGCCTTGTCAAAGTAGCCCCGCTTGGCCAGGGCGGCGTAGACCGCCGGGCCGGCGTGGCCCTTGGAGCAGATGAGCCGGTCCCGCCCGGGCATTTTCGGGTTCGCGGGGTCGATGTTCATCTCTTTGAAATACAGCACCGCCAGCAGCTCCACCAGGGAGAGGCAGCCGCCGATATGCCCCACGCCCAGATGCCCGATGCAGGTCATGATGTCGCAGCGGATATCCTTGCAGATCTCTCTCAGATCACGGTCCAATGTGAAATCCTCCTTCAAATATTGATGCACAGGATCAGTTTTGCCTAACATTTTGATTTTAGTCCCCGTGCCTGTCTTTGTCAACAGCGAAGTGCCGGTCCTTGACAAGCGCGGGCAGCCGGGATAAGATAGGCAAAAACGTATTTGCAGGAGAATCATGCCATGAAAGCTTTTACGCCGGTTTACGTCCCCGTGGGGGTGCCCACCTTCCATCTGGAAAGCGCCCAGGACGCCTTCGAGCGCAGCAAGGCCATGCTCCGCAGCGTGGATCCGGCCTTCGTCTGCCCGGAGGAGATGCTGCTGAGCATCGACAAGCTCCGGGACTATCTGGACGGGCTGGAGCCGGACCTGATCGTGTTCCAGAACCTGACCTTCGCCAACGCCGCCTACATGTCCGAGGTGCTGCGCCGCTTCGACTGTCCCCTGCTCCTCTGGACCCTGCGGGAGCCGGTAATCGACGGAGGCCGTCTGCGGCTCAACTCCCTCACCGGGGCCTATTCCGCGGCCAACGCCCTGCGGAACTTCGGCAACCGGCCCTTCGCCTACGCCCTGGGCGCGCCGGAGGAGGCGGAAGTCGTCGACGAGGTCCGATACAACGTGGCCGCCGCCCGGATCAAAAAAGAGATGCGCAGCCTGAAGCTGGCCGCCGTGGGCCACACGCCCCAGGGCTTCGGCTTCGGCCGGGCGCTGGACAGTGATCTGATGAACAGCTTCGGCGTGGAGCTGGAGGCCATCGAGGCCCGGGAGCTCATCGACGCGGCCAGGAGCTTCACCGACGAGGAATGCGCCCCCTATCTGGAGAAGACCGCCCGGGCCACCTGCGGGCTGGACAAGACCCCGGAGCGCAACCGCCTGGACCACGCCCGGCTCTACAAGGCTTACAGCGACTATGTGCGCGGCCACGGGATCGGCGCCCTGGCCAGCCGCTGCTGGCCGGACTTCTTCACCGCCTACGGCACCCCGGTGTGCACGGTGCTGAGCCTCCTGAACGACGACGGGGTGGCCGCCGCCTGCGAGGCGGATATCTACGGGGCCCTGTCCATGTGGATCGGCATGCGGCTCTCCGGCGAGCCGGTGTTCTTCGGCGACCCGGTCTCCCTCAACGAGGACGAGAGCAGCCTGACCTTCTGGCACTGCGGCGCCGCGGCCTGCTCCCTGGCGCGGAAGGACACCGGGGCCGAGATCGGCGTGCACCCCAACCGGAAGATCGGCCCGGCCATGAACTTCGGCTGCGAGAGCTTCCCCGGGGCCACCATCTTCCGCATCGGCCGGGAGCCGGACGGCAGCTTCCGCTTCTTCATCGCCGGTGGCGAGGGGCTGGACAAGCCCCGGCAGTTCATCGGCGCCTCTCTGGTGGTCGAAACCGACATCGAGAGCCGGCGGCTGGTGGAGGAGAGCGTGCTGGCGGGCTTCGAGCCCCACTTCGCGGTGATCAAGGGCCGCCACGGCCGGACCCTGGAGGCCCTGGCGCGGATGCTGGGAGCAAAGGTCTGGCAGTGGTAAACGCAACACGAAATAACGGAGCATGGAAGCGGTTTTCCATGCTCCGTTTTGGTTATCTTGGCTCTCAGCCCCGTCTGCCGCGGCCGCCCATGCCGCCGGGCTGGCCGCCCATGCCGCCCATGCCGCCCATGCCGCCGGCTCCGCCCATCATCTGATTGGGGATGCTGTCCAGAGTCTGGCCGTTGAGGATGAGGGTGCCGCCGTTGTAGGATGCGCTGCCTTCGTAATCAAAGCCGGAGCTGCCGGTGATGTTGACGGTGCCGCCGTTGACGATCAGACTGCCGTTGGAGTCGATGCCGTCGGTGTCCCCGGCGCCCATGACGATGTTGATCTCGCCGCCGTTGATCTCCACGCAGACCGCGTAGGCCGTGGACTTGCGGGCGGCGTTGACGCCGTCGTCCCAGCTCTCGATGGAGATGCTGCCGTCGTTGAGCTGCACGGCGGTGGCCTCGATGCCCTCCGCGGCGCTGATGGTAAAGCTGCCGCCGTCGATCTGCACGAAGGCCTTGGCGTGGATGCCGTCGTCCCCGGCCCGGATGGAGAACTGACCGCCGCCGATGTAAATATACCCCAGGCTGTCGTCCTCGTCGTTTTCGGCGTGGAGGCCGTCGGTGCCCGCGCTGAGGGTATAGCTGCCGCCGGCGACACGGATGGAGTCGTTGGCCTCGAAGCATTTGGAGGCCGCGGTGACGACATAGCTGCCGCCGGTGAGCTTCAGGTCGTCCTTGCAGCTGACGCCGTTGCAGGCCGAGCTGATCGTCAGCACGGCGCTGCCGTTGAGCACCAGGTCGTCCCTGGAGAAGATCACTGCGTCGGTCCTGGTGTCTCCGTCGGAGACAAAGCCGTCGGTGACGCTGAGGCTGCTGTCGGAAACGGTGGTGATAAAGACCTTGTCCGCGCTCTTGACGTAGATGCAGGGAAAGCTGTCATTGCTGATGCTGAGGCCGTCCAGCACCAGCTGCACCTTGGCGCTGTCCTCCGCCTCCACGACCACCGTGGCGTTCTTCGCCGTGCCCCGCAGGACGTACACCCCCTCCCCGCTGACGCTGAGGGTCTGCCCGTCGCTGACGGAGAGGATCACCGCCTCGCTCAGGTCCGGGCTCTGCTCCAGGTCCCGGGCGCTGAAGAGCTCGTTTCCGTTCAGGATAGGGGTCCCGTCGGTGCTCGTGCCGAGATTCCCCGTACCGTCGGCGCTTTTGGTGGCTGAGCTCACCGAGTCCGGAGCAGCGGCGGAAGCCGTGACGCCGCTGTCCGCGGAGGCGGTGGCGCTGTTCAGACCCGTCAGGGCAAAGCTGGCGCAGACGCCGACGGCGAGGGTCAGCGCGGCGATCTTGAGCAGTTTCTTGTTCTTCATATCATTTCAACCGTCCTTTCTTTTTGGGTTGCGCCCAGCATACGACGGCAGCCTTAGAAGAACCTGAGACCGGCGGAAGTTTTTGAAAAATAATGCGCTCGCGGCAATTTTTCGTTGAAATGCGGCAGAAAGCGCGCTATACTTCAAGCAGGTAAACCTAAAAAATCCGATAGGAGGCTGGAAGATGAATCTTCTGAACGTTCTGCTCAAAACGCTGCTGGGCGACTCCTCCCTGGCCGCTCTGATGAAAAAGACGGGGCTGTCCGCCGCCAAGCTGAAAAAACTGATCCCTCTGGCCGTCCCCCTGCTGCTCAAGTACCTGACCGGCAACGCTTCCACCGAGGGCGGCGCCCTGTCCCTGCTGGGCGCGCTGGGTCAGCACAGCGGCACCAAGGCCCTGCCCGCCCAGATCGCCGAGGCCGACGAGACCGACGGCGGCAAGATCCTGGGCCACATTTTCGGCAAGGACAACGACGCCGCCGTGCAGGATCTGGCGAAGAAGACCGGCATGACCGGCGCGGAAGTGTCCAAGGCTCTGGGCAGCCTGGCCCCGGCCCTGCTGAACATCCTGGGCTCCGCCGCCGGCTCCCTCAAGGGCAAGGTGGACCTGTCCGACGGGCTGGACTTCTCCGACCTGGTGGGCCTGCTGGGCGGCGGCAAGACCGCTTCCGGCGGTCTGGGCGGTCTCTTCGGCTTCGGCAAGAACCGCAAAGCCGCCAAGGACAACGCCCTCAACGGCAACGACCTGCTCAACTCCCTGCTGTCCTTCATGAAGTGATCCCCGGTCCGAGCGCAACACACTCCCCCGCCCCGGCGGGGGAGCGTGTTCTCTGTTCTCCGCTACAATACTTTATCTTTTGGAGACGAACATGAACGATTTTTCTGTTGACAGATGTCTGATGGACCCGGCGGTCTTCGCCGAGAACCGCCTGCCCGCCCGGGCCGACTTCCTGGCCTTCCGCAACGAGGACGAGCTGGCCGCCGGCGAGAGCAGTCTGCGCCTGTGCCTGGACGGCGTCTGGAGCTTTCACTATGCCAACAATCCCTCCGCCGCCCCCGAGGGCTTCTGGCGGGAGGGTGCCGATATCGACGGCTGGGACACGATCCGGGTCCCGGCCCACATCCAGATGGAGGGGCACGACCGCCCCGCCTACGTGAACACCCAGTACCCCTGGGACGCCCTGGAGGAGCTGCGGCCCGGCCAGGTGCCGACCCACTTCAACCCGGTAGCGGACTATGTGCGGGACTTCGTCCTGCCGGAGGGCTTCCGGGACATGGAGCTGCGCCTCCGCTTCGAGGGCGTGGAGAGCGGCTTTGCCTGCTGGCTCAACGGGCAGTACCTTGGCTACAGCGAGGACAGCTTCACCCCCGCGGAGTTCAGTCTCGGCGCCGCCCTGCGCCCGGGCCGCAACCGCCTGGCGGTGCGGGTCTTCAAGTGGACCCCCGGCAGCTGGTTCGAGGATCAGGACTTTTACCGCTTCTCCGGCATCTTCCGCAGCGTGTACCTGCTCGCCCTGCCCGGGACCGCCCTGCTGGACCTGTCCGTGGTCCCGGAGCTGAACGAGGACTTCAGCCGGGGCCGGGTCCGTGTGGACGCAAAGCTCCGGGGCGAGGGCAGCGTCCGTCTGCGCCTTTTGCGGGAGGGCCGGGAGCTCTGCGCCGCCGAGGCCCCCATTGCCGAGGGCGGCGCCCGGGCGGAGCTTAAGGTAGAGGCCCCCGCTCTCTGGAGCGCGGAGGAGCCCGCTCTCTACAGTCTGTGCCTGCAGGTGCTGGACGGCGCGGGCGCCCTCACCCAGGTGACCGAGCAGAAGCTGGGCTTCCGCCGCTTCGAGATGAAGGACGGGCTTATGCTGCTCAACGGGAAACGCCTCGTCTTCAAGGGCGTGAACCGACACGATTTCAGCTCTCTCCGGGGCCGGGTGCCCGACCGGGAGGAGCTGCTGCGGGACATCCGCACCATGAAGCGGCACAATATCAACGCCATCCGCACCTGCCACTATCCCAACCAGTCCGCACTCTACGCGCTCTGCGACGAGTACGGGCTCTATGTGATGGACGAGTGCAACATGGAGACCCACGGCAGCTGGGACGCCTATCTGCGCAAGCAGGTCGAGGCGGACTTCGTGATCCCCAAGGACCACTTCGAGTACGCTCCCCTGCTGCTGGACCGGGTCCGCTCCCTGTACGAGCGGGACAAGAACCATGCCTGCGTGCTGATCTGGTCCTGCGGCAACGAGAGCTACGGCGGCGGCGTCATCCGGGAGATGAGCCGGCTGCTGCATCAGCTGGATCCGACGCGTCTGGTGCACTACGAGGGCATCACCTGGGACCCCGTTTATCCGGACACCAGCGACATGGAGAGCCGCATGTACACCCCCGCCGCGGAAATCGAAAGCTTCCTCGCCGAGCACCCGGAAAAGCCTCTGATCTGCTGCGAGTACAGCCACGCCATGGGCAACTCCTGCGGCGGTCTGCACAAGTATACCGAGCTCACGGACCGCTGCCCCAAATATCAGGGCGGCTTCATCTGGGACTATGTGGATCAGTCCCTGTGGAAAAAGGACCGCTACGGTCAATGGTTCCAGGCCTACGGCGGGGACTGCGGCGAGCGCCCCACGGACTACAATTTCAGCGGCAACGGCCTGGTCTACGGCGGGGATCGGGACCCCTCCCCCAAGCTGCAGGAGGTCAAGTTCGACTACCAGAACATCTCCCTGGACTTTGACGACACGGGCTTTACGGTGCGCAACAGGCACCTTTTCCTGGATACCGGCCGTTTCGACGCTCTGGCCATCCTGCTGCTGGACGGCGTGGAGCTCCGGCGGGAGACGTTGTCTCTCCCGGTGCCTCCTCTCAGCGAGAAGCGCTTCCCCATTCCCGAGGCGCTGCTCTCGGAGATGGCTCTGCGGGAGCGGGCCGCCCTGCGTCTGGGCAGAGCCCTGCCGGAGTTTGCGCTGACCCTGTCCTTCCGCCTGCGGGAGGACTGCCTCTGGGCCAGGGCCGGCCACGAGATCGCCTTCGGCCAGAAGGTCTGGAAGCGGGAGCCGGCGCCCTTCGTCTGCACCGAGCCCCTCAACGTGATCCGGGGCAAATGGAACCTGGGCGTTCGGGGCGCGGCCTTCTCCGCCCAGTTCTCCGCCATCAGGCCCGGCCTCACCTCCTACGTGTATAACGGCGTGGAGATGATCGAGCAGCTCCCCATGCCCAACTTCTGGCGGGCCCCCAACGACAACGACATGGGCAACGCCATGCCCCAGCGCTACGCCCAGTGGAAGATCGCGAGCCTCTATATCACCGGCAAGGATCCGCGCGCGCCCCTCTACCCGGAGGTCCAGCTGCTGGAGCACAGCGTGCGGGTGAGCTTCCCCTATTTCATGCCCACCAATCCCGCCTCGGCATGCACGGTACGCTACGAGGTCTTCGGGGACGGCACAGTGGAAACCACCCTGTCCTATCCCGGGGTGGAGGGCCTCTGCGACATGCCGGAGTTCGGCATGCTCTTCAAGCTCAACGCGGACTTTGACCGCTTCCGCTTCTACGGCCTGGGGCCGAAGGAGAACTACGCCGACCGACAGCAGGGCGCCCGCCTGGGCGTCTACGAGACCACGGCGGCGGAGAATCTGGCCCGCTATCTGGTGCCCCAGGAGTGCGGCAACCGCTGCGGCGTCCGCTGGGCCCGGGTGCTGGATCGCCGGGGCCGGGGCCTGGAGTTTTCCGGGGACGAGCTCAGCGTCAGTGTCCTGCCCTGGACGCCCCACGAGCTGGAAAACGCCGCCCATCCCTACGAGCTGCCCCCGGTCCACTACACCGTGGTGCGGGTGGCCCTGCAGCAGATGGGCGTGGGCGGGGACGACAGCTGGGGCGCCCGCACCCTGCCGGAGTATCTGCTCCCCCAAGGCCGGGGCCTCTGCCTCCGCTTCCGCTTCCGCGGCGTTTAAATCGAACAAGTCTTCGACCGGGCGGCTCTGCCGCCCGGTTTTCCATTTTTTTGCTTGTGAATTGAGCCAAAACGCGGTAGAATAGCAGGGAACAAAGGAAGGGAGCTGTTGACATGAACATCTATCGGGACATTATCGGCCATCTCAACGACGGCGCGGCCTGCAGCATGGAGACCGTTTTTACCGGCAGGGAGGGCAGCCTGCGGGAGGATCTGCGGCGCCGCCTCATCCCCCTGACGCCGGAGCTGGACCTGAAGGGCAGGCTCTGCGCCCGGGTGAGCTGCACCGAGGAGGCCGGGTCCTTCACCGTGCGGGAGCCCATGCTGCCCCAGGAGCGGCTCATCGTCCTGGGCGCCGGGCACATCGCCCTGCCGGTGTGCCAGTTCGGCGCGGCCTGCGGTTTCCAGGTCTGTGTGGTGGACGACCGGCCGGACTTTGCCAACCGCACCCGCTTCCCCCAGGCCGCCCAGGTGATCTGCGACAGCTTTGAAAACGGCATCGCCGCCCTGAAGCTCACGCCCTTCGACTATGTGGTGGTCATCACCCGGGGCCACCGGCACGACGCGGACTGTCTGCGGGCGCTGCTGCCCGGGGTCAGGCCCGCCTACCTGGGCATGATCGGCTCCCGCCGGCGGACCAGGGGCCTCTTGGAGATGCTGAAGGAGGAGGGCTTTGACGAGGATCGGCTGAAAGGCATCTGCACCCCCATCGGCCTGCCCATCGGGGCGGTGACCCCGGCGGAGATCGCCATCTCCATCCTCTCCGAGGTGGTGGCCTACAAGCGCCTGCCGGAGCACGGGGATCCCAGCCGCTGCTGCGCGGACTCGGACCTGGAGCTGAGCACCCTGGAGTACCTGGCGAAGAACACCGAGCCCAAGGCCGTGGTCACCGTCATCGAGACCAAGGGCTCCACCCCCCGGGGCACCGGCGCCAAGATGGCGGTGAGCCCCCTGGGCAAGGTCACCGGCAGCATCGGCGGCGGCTGCAGCGAGGGCGCCGTGATCCGGGACGCGGTGCGCATCATCGGCACCGGGCGCTACAAGGTCATCGACATCGACCTGACCGGCGAGGTAGCGGAGTCCGACGGCATGGTCTGCGGCGGCACCATGAAGGTGCTGGTGGAGGACTTCCCCGTCTGAATTCTGATTTCACGGCCATCGGAGGATACGCTTGTATTCTCCGGTGGTCATTTTTTGTCCCATCCGGGCGGGCGACCACAAGATCTTGAATTATCCAGGTTTTTGTGCTATAATATATTGATATCAATTGGTTTACGACCTGGTTTACGACGGATAACAAAAAGGAAACGATGCAATGGCAAAGACGAACGAACAATACGGAAATGACAGCATCTCCCAGCTCAAGGGGGCGGACCGGGTCCGCAAGCGCCCGGGGGTCATCTTCGGCTCCGACGGGCTGGACGGCTGCGAGCACGCCGTCTTCGAGATCCTCTCCAACGCCATCGACGAGGCCCGGGAGGGGCACGGCAATCTCATTACCCTGACCTATTTTGAGGACAAGTCCATCGAGGTGGAGGACTTCGGCCGGGGCTGCCCCCTGGACTGGAACCCCACGGAGAAGCGCTTCAACTGGGAGCTGGTCTTCTGCGAGCTCTACGCCGGCGGCAAGTACAAGAACGACCAGGGCGGGGACTACGAGTACTCCCTGGGTCTCAACGGTCTGGGCTCCTGCGCCACCCAGTACGCCTCCGAGTATATGGACGTGACCGTCTGGCGGGACGGGAACAAGTACAGCCTCCGCTTCAAGAAGGGCAAGGTCCAGGGCAGGAAGGGCGAAGAGCTGAAGATCGAGCCGGCGGACCGGAAAAAGACCGGCACCACCATCCGCTGGCGGCCGGACCTGGAGGTCTTCACGGACATCAGCATCCCCGAGGAATACTTTGACGACGTGCTCCACCGCCAGGCGGTGGTGAACGCGGGGGTCACCTTCCGGCTGCGTCTGCAGCGGGGGAACAGGTTTGAGACCCGGGACTTCTGCTATCCCAACGGCATCATGGACTATGTGACGGAGCTGGCCGGCGAGGGCCCCCTCACCGCGCCCCACTTCGTCTCCTGTGAGCGGAAGGGCCGGGACCGGGAGGACAAGCCCGAGTACAAGGTGAAGATCTCCGCCGCCTTCTGCTTCTCCAACAAGACCACCGCCCTGGAGTACTACCACAACTCCTCCTGGCTGGAAAACGGCGGCGCGCCGGACAAGGCGGTGAAGAGCGCCTTTCTCTCCGCCATCGACGCCTATCTGAAGCAGCAGGGCAAGTACCAGAAAAACGAGAGCTCCATCAAATTTCAGGACATTCAGGACTGTCTGGTGCTGGTGACCAACTGCTTCTCCACCCAGACCTCCTACGAGAACCAGACCAAGAAGGCCATCAACAACCGCTTTATCCAGCAGGCCATGACGGAATTCCTCAAAAGCCAGCTGGAGGTCTATTTCATCGAGAACAAGCCCGAGGCCACCCGCATCTCCGATCAGGTGCTCATCAACAAGCGCAGCCGGGAGACTGCGGAGAAGGCCCGCCAGGGTATGAAAAAGAAGCTCTCCGGCTCCATCGACATCGCCAACCGTGTCCAGAAATTCGTGGACTGCCGCAGCCGGGATCCGGAGAAGCGGGAGATCTACATCGTGGAGGGCGACTCGGCCTTAGGCTCGGTGAAGCTCTCCCGGGA
This sequence comes from Oscillospiraceae bacterium, assembly GCA_902775355.1. GTDB lineage: Bacteria > Bacillota > Clostridia > Oscillospirales > Oscillospiraceae > Limivicinus. Next base: position 12,892 of record CACYLY010000028.1, on the reverse strand, counting down.
CGCGGAGTATCAGGGCATCATGCCGGTGCGCGGCAAGATCCTGAACTGCCTGAAGGCGGACTTCGTGCGCATCTTCAAGAGCGACGTGATCACCGACCTGATGAAGGTGCTGGGCTGCGGCGTGGAGGTCAAGGACAAGCACACCAAGGAGCTGTCGAACTTCGATCTCAGCAACCTCCGCTGGAGCAAGATCATCATCTGCACCGACGCCGACGTGGACGGCTACCATATCCGCACCCTGATCCTCACCATGCTCTATCGTCTGGTGCCCACTCTGATCCGGGAGGGCTATGTGTATATCGCCGAGTCCCCGCTGTATGAGATCAACAGCAAGGGCAAGACCTGGTTTGCCTACTCCGACCGGGAGAAGGCGGAGATCGTGGACAAGCTCAAGGGCGCCAAGTCCAGCATCAGCCGCAGCAAGGGTCTGGGCGAGAACGACCCGGACATGATGTGGATGACCACCATGAACCCGGAGACCCGCCGGCTCATCAAGGTCATGCCCGAGGACGCAGAGCGCATGGCCCAGGTCTTCGACCTGCTGCTGGGGGACGATCTGGAGGGCCGCAAGAACCACATCTCCGAATTCGGCGCCCAATACCTGGACCTGGCGGATCTGTCATAAGCCCTTGCCTCCCCCTTCGGAGGAGGTGTCATCCGGCGTCTTCCGCAAGCCGGATGACGGAAGGGGTTTCCCATCCCGAATTTTTGCGCCGCGCCATCCCCTTGTGCGGGCCGGCAGATAGGATAATACGATGCCTAAGAAAAAAGAACCCGAAAAGAAGAAATTCGACAATCCCAATGTCCTGGGTCTGCGCTCCGAGGTGCTGGAGCAGCCCATCACCGAGACCCTGGAGCAGAACTTCATGCCCTACGCCATGTCGGTGATCGTCTCCCGGGCCATCCCGGAGATCGACGGCTTCAAGCCCTCTCACCGCAAGCTCCTGTACACCATGTACAAGATGGGCCTGCTCAGCGGCGCCCGGACCAAGAGCGCCAACATCGTGGGTCAGACCATGCGCCTGAACCCCCATGGGGACGCCGCCATCTACGAGACCATGGTGCGCCTCTCCGCGGGCTACGAGGCCCTGCTGACCCCCTTTGTGGACTCCAAGGGCAACTTCGGCAAGGTCTACTCCCGGGACATGTCCTACGCCGCCTCCCGCTATACCGAGGCCAAGCTCGCCCCCATCTGCGCCGAGCTTTTCCGGGACATCGACAAGGACACCGTGGATTTCGCGGACAACTATGACGGCAGCATGCAGGAGCCGACCCTGCTGCCCACCGCCTTCCCCAACGTGCTGGTATCCAACAACACCGGCATCGCCGCCGGCATGGCCAGCGCCATCTGCGGCTTCAACCTGAACGAGGTCTGCGAGACGGCCATCGCCTTTTTGAAGGACCCGGAACACGATCTGCTCTCCACCCTCCCGGCGCCGGACTTCCCCACCGGGGGCGAGATCCTCTATGAGCGCGCCGAGATGGAGAAGATCTACCGCAGCGGCCGGGGCAGCGTGAAGCTTCGGGCCCGCTGGCGCTATCTTCCCAAGGAAAACATCATCGAGATCTTTGAGATCCCCTATACCACCACCTCCGAAGCCATTCTGGACAAGGTGGCGGAGCTGATCAAAACCGGGCGGATCCGGGAGATCAACGACATGCGGGACGAGACGGACCTGAACGGCCTGCGCCTGGCCATCGACCTGAAGCGGGGCACGGATCCGGACAAGCTGATGCAGAAGCTCTTCAAGCTCACCACCCTGCAGGACGTCTTTGCCTGCAACTTCAACATCCTGGTGGGCGGCAACCCCCGGGTCATGGGCGTGGGCGAGATCCTGGAGGAATGGTGCGCCTGGCGCATGGACTGCGTGCGGCGGCGAGTCTGGTTCGATCTGGCGAAGAAGAAGGACAAGCTGCACCTGCTGCGGGGCTTGGAACAGATCCTGCTGGACATCGACAAGGCCATCGCCATTATCCGCAATACGGAGCTGGAGAGCGAGGTGGTGCCGAACCTGATGATGGGCTTCGGCATCGACCAGATCCAGGCGGAGTTCGTGGCGGAGATCAAGCTGCGCAACATCAACCGCGAATATATCCTCAAGCGCACCGCCGAAACCGAGGAGCTGGAAAAAGAGATCGAGGAGCTGGAGGCCACCCTCAACAACCGCCGGAGACTCCGCTCCATCATCGTGGAGGAGCTGCGGCAGGTGAACAAGAAGTTCCCCACGCCCCGGAAAAGCCAGATCGTCTACGCCGACGAGATCGAGGAGTTTGACGAGAGCGAGACCGTGGAGGACTATCCCGTGACCCTCTTCCTCTCCCGGGAGGGTTATTTCAAGAAAATCACCGCCCAGTCCCTGCGGATGAGCGGCGAGCAGAAGTATAAGGAGGGCGACGGGCTGCTGCTGAGCTTCGAGTCCTCCAACCGGCGGGAGCTGCTGTTTTTGACCGACAGGCAGCAGATGTACAAGTGCCGGGTCTCGGACTTTGAGGACGGGAAGGCCTCGGTGCTGGGCATCTACCTGCCCACCCGGCTGCAGATGGACGAGGGTGAGAGCGTGCTGACCATGATCGACCCCGGCGACTACCGCTCCCACCTGCTGCTCTTCTTCGAAAACGGCAAGGCCGCCCGGATCGAGCTGGCCGCCTACGAGACCAAGACCAACCGCAAGAAGCTGGTGGGCGCCTATTCGGACAAGAGCCCCGTGCGGGGCGTGCTGCTGCTGCGGGAGGAGGGAGACGTGGCCTGCGAGGCCAGCGACGGCCGCTGCCTGATCTTCCACACTTCCCTGCTGCAGCCCAAGGCCAGCCGCACGACCCAGGGCGTTGGCGTGATGGCCCTGAAACCGAAAAAGCTTCTGGTGAAGGCCGCCTTTCTGGCCGACACGCCCATCCGGGACCAGAAGCGCTACCGGGTGCGGAGCATCCCCGCCGCCGGCGCTCTGCTGAAGCCGGAGGACCGGGGCGAGGAACAGATGAGCCTGATGGAGGATTGAGACCATGAAGGATCTGAAAAGCATCATCCGCAACAAGATCTGGGGCCGGGTCTGGAAGGTGTTCGTCATCGTGCTGGGCGCTTTCCTCTTCGGCTTTGTGTTCCAGGCCTTCCTGCTGCCCAACCAGATCGTCTCCGGCGGGGTCACCGGCATCGCCATGATCATCAACGCCTTCACCCAATGGCCCATCGGCCTCATGGTGATCGTGATGAACATCCCCCTCTTTCTCATTGCCTGGAGGCACTTCGGGCTGGACTTCCTGCTGGGCTCCCTGCTGGGCATGGGCCTGTCCTCCGCCTTTGTGGACCTCTTCGCCCTCACCGGCCTGGTACTGACCAACGAGCCCATGCTGGCCAGCATCATCGGCGGCGTGCTCAAGGGCACGGCTCTGGGCATGATCTACTACTACGGCGCCAGCACCGGCGGCATCGACATCGCGGCCAAGCTGGTGCGCCAGCGCTATTCCCAGCTGAACTTCGGCACGGTGGTGCTGATCATGGACGTGGCCATCATCCTGGGCTACGCCCTGATCGTCAAGAACTACGACAGCGCCATGTACTCGGTGATCGCCATGTACGTCACCACCAAGGTCATCGACCTGGTGCTCTACGGGCTGGACAACTCCTGCACCTGCCACATTATCAGCGAGAAGAGCGAGGCCATCACCCAGGAGCTGACCTCCGGACACATGCACCGGGGCGTCACCATTTTAGAGGGCGAGGGCGCCTACTCCCACAAGCAGAAGCACGTGATCCTCTGCGTCATCAAGCGCAGCCAGATCCCGGAGCTGCGCCGCACCATCCGGGTGCTGGACGAGAACGCCTTCGTCATCATCACCGAGGCCAAGAACGTCTTCGGCCGGGGCTTCGAAAAGATTTCGGAGGTCCGCTGATGAAAGGCCGACGCAAGCTGCTCAGTCTGCTGCTGGCGGGGATGACGCTGCTGCTCACCGCCTGCGGGAACCTGTTCGACCGGGAGTATCTGTCCGTCACGGACTATGAGATCCCTGTTCAGGAGCCCGCGAGAGAGGCGGAGGCGGGCGTCACCGTCCGCAATGAGAACGAACTGCGGCGGGCTCTGGTGTCGCTGCTGAACCTCCAGGCCGCCGAGGGGCGCATCGTCTTCGATCCCGCCTATGAGGGGGACATCAGTGAGGACCTGTCCAAGGTCTGCTGGAAGGTCCGTACCCAGGACGCTCTCTTTGCCTACTGTGTGGCCAACATCTCCTATGACCTGACCAAGCTGGTCAATCACAGCGAGGCCCGCTTCACCATCCGCTATACCGAGGCCGGCCAGGACCGGGACAGCATCGTCCGCCTGCAGCTGACCAACGGGCTGGAGGACGAGATTCTGGACGCCCTCCGGAAGGGAGACAGCCGCCTGGTGGTGCTCATCGGACGCAGCTCCCTCAGTGAGGAGGACGTGGCCGGTCTCGTCAGCCAGGTCTACCGGGAAAACCCCCGGCTGGAGCCCAAGGAGCCCCGGGTCACGGTAAACATGCTCAGCGGCACCGGGAATCAGCGTCTGTACGAGATCAACTTCAGCTACGGCATGACCCAGGAGGACTTGGCCCAGCGCCGCCAGCTGCTGCAGGATACGGCTCCCTTCGGGGATACGGCCCGGCTCTCCCGGGATCCCGCCCTGCGGGCGCTGCAGGCCTGCAACTATCTGACTGACACCTGCCGCTACAACGAAAACGGCTCCGGGGACATTTACTCCGCCCTGATCCTGCGGGAGGCCAACAGCGAAGGCCTGGCCCTGGCCTATGTGGAGCTCTGCCGCCAGGTGGACGTTCCCTGCCAGATCGTCTACGGCCAGCGAGACTGGCGCAGCCGCTGCTGGAACATCATCCAGCTAAACGGGGAGTTTTACCATGTGGACGTGGCAGCCTGCATCAAGCAGGGTTATGAACAGGGCTTCCTGCTGCAGGACCAGGCCATGTGGACCTACTGCCGCTGGGATATCTCCTCCTATCCCCCCTGCAGCGGCAGCCTGCGCTATCAGGATCTGCGGCCCAAGCCCGTGTTAGGTCCCAGCGACAGCGGCCTGGAGGAAACCAGCTGAACGACAAACAGAATGAACGTGAGCCTCTTCCCAACCGAAGAGGCTCACGTTCATTCTGTTTGGATCCATGGCCCGCGGCGCCAGTCCTCTCCCGGGGTGCGCCGGTCTCTGGCAGGCCGCCCCAGCACATAGAGATCATGGGCGGCGGCGCCCAGCGAGAAGAGCTCTTCGCAGCGGGGCGAGAGCTTCCGCACCTGGGCAGGCTTTGTCAGCACCGGAACGGGACAGCTCTCATCCAGGCCCCGCAGCAACTCCCGACCCCGGCCGTCGAAGGCCAGCACCCGGGCGTAGGGCGGCAGCTCCCGCCGCTCCCCGGAGCGCAGGCCCAGGGCGGCGCAGAGGACCGTCCGCCGCAGACGGGAGAGAGCGTAGCGCTTGCTCTTGGCGGCGGAGAGGATCTCCTCCAGGCCGTTCTCCTCCTGCGCCGCCCGCCAGAGCCGATCTCCCAGGCCGTCCCCGGCGTCGGGCAAGGCCCGGAACGCCTCCCGTCCCAGCATCCGCAGCCGGGAGAGCAGGGCAATCTCCAGCGCTCCGGGATCGGCCAGCTCCCGGCCGGCCTCCCGCTCCCGCCGATAGACCGCTTCCGCCTCCGCCGGGATCTCTCCGGCGACGCTCTCCCCCGCCCGGATCCGCTTCCGCAGTTCCGAGGCGGAGCAGGGGCCCTTGCCCTCCCTCGCCCGGTCGTGGCCCGCGCCCACGCGCAGGATCGGCAGCGGCTCCAGCTTTGGGGCCAGCTCCTCCGCCGCCTTGAGATACTCCACCGCCAGAATGTCGTTGGGACTTCTCAAAAGTCTGGCCGCGTCCCCCAGCCGGGACCGCGCCGCCTTCTCTCTCGCCGCGGCGAAGGAGAGGCTGGGGTCCTCTGCCAGCAGCAGCTTGATCTCTTCGGTCAGGCCCGGTTCCCGCAAGGCGCGGGCCAGCTCCCGCAGGGGCTCGATCTCCCCGCTCTCGCTGCCGAAGCCCAGGTGGCTGGCGCCCAGGGCCGCCAGCAGGCTCACCGCGCCCCGGGCAAAGCCCTCCGCCGAGGCCAGGCACCAGGGCAGGGGCAGCTCGACCACCAGGTCCGCTCCGCAGCGGCAGGCGGCCTCGGCCCGGGCAAACTTGTCATGCAGCGCGGCCTCGCCCCGCTGCACAAAGTCCCCGGACATCACGCAGAGCACCGTGCTCTCCTCCCCCAGGGCGGCCCTGCAGCGCTCCAGGTGCAGCAGGTGCCCCCGGTGGAAGGGGTTGTATTCACATACGACGCCGATCACAGCCATAGCGGTCTTCTCCCGAAAAAAGACTTGCGTTTTTGCGGATTTGTATTAGAATAAAGGTTGTGTGTATTCTATCGAATTTCCCCAAAGATTACAAGTGAAAGGAAAACGATTCATGAAAATTCTTGTCATCAACGCAGGCAGCTCCTCCCTGAAGTATCAGCTCATCGACATGGAGACCGAGGCCGTCCTGGCCAAGGGCCTCTGCGAGCGCATCGGCATCGACGGCCACCTGAAGCATACCCCCCTGGTGGAGGGTAAGGAAGTCTTCAACGAGGACGTGGCCATGCCCACCCACTCCGAGGCCATTGCCGCCGTCATCGACAAGCTCACCAGCCCCCAGTACGGCGTGGTCAACTCCATGAAGGAGATCGACGCGGTGGGTCACCGTGTGGTCCACGGCGGCGAGAAGTTTGCTTCCTCCGTGCTCATCACCGACGATGTGATGAAGGCCATCGAGGAGTGCATCCCCTTCGCCCCCCTGCACAACCCCGCCAACATCACCGGCATCAAGGCCTGCCAGGCCGTCATGGGCAAGGTGCCCATGGTCGCCGTGTTTGACACCGCTTTCCATCAGACCATGCCCGGCAAGGCCTATATGTACGCCCTGCCCTATCAGTACTATCTCTCCAACGGCGTGCGCCGCTACGGCTTCCACGGCACCAGCCACCGCTACGTGTCCTCCCGCTGCGCCGAGCTGATGGGCAAGCCCATCGAAGAGCTGAAGATCGTCTCCTGCCACATGGGCAACGGCTCCTCCCTGGCCGCCATCGACGGCGGCAAGTGCGTGGACACCTCCATGGGCTTCACGCCTCTGGTGGGTCTGCCCATGGGCACCCGCTGCGGCGATCTGGACGCCGGCGTCATCCAGTACCTGATGAACAAGTACGGCTACTCCATCGACGAGATGCTGAACATCCTGAACAAGAAGTCCGGCGTGCTGGGCGTCTCCGGCGTCTCCTCCGACTTCCGGGATCTGGACAAGGCCGCTGCCGAGGGCAACGAACGTGCCCAGCTGGCGCTGGACATGTTCCACTACTGGGTCGCCAAGGTGGCCGGCTCCTATGTGGCCGCCATGAACGGCGTGGACGCCATCGTCTACACCGCCGGCGTCGGCGAGAACAGCAGCGCCACTCGCGCCGCCATCTCCAAGTACTTCGGCTACCTGGGCGTGAAGATCGACGAGGAGGCCAACAAGAAGCGGGGCGAGGACATCGAGATCAGCACCCCCGACTCCAAGGTCAAGGTCTTCGTGATCCCCACCAACGAGGAACTGGTCATCGCCCGCGACACCCGGGACATCATCGCCTGAGTTTCTGCGTACAAAAAGAGGTCAGAGAAGCATTTCTCTGACCTCTTTTTGTGCGAAAAAATGAAGACGCGTTGCTAATATAGGAGTGACGCGTTGCTAATGAAGAAATTGTGGTGTCGCTGCGCGACGGATTGAAATTCCCCCTATTCCCCAGTGTGCGCACTGGGGACTTCCCCCCAAGGGGGAAACAAGGCCGCGTCTTGGCTCCCCCTCCGGGGGAGCTGTCGAACGAGCGAAGCGAGCGAGACTGAAGGGGTCTTCATCCCTTCATTCCTTCATTTCTTCATTTCTTCATTTCTTCATTCTTTCATCCCTACACCCCCGTGGAGCCGAAGCCGCCCCGGCTCTCTTCCTTCAGGTGCTCCACAGTTTCAAACTCGATCTCCGGCTGCTTTTCCAGGATCCGGAACTGGCAGATCCGGTCGTTCTTGTGGATCACCGTGTCCCGCATGGCGAGCACGGGCAGGCGCCACTCGTCCTCCTCGCCGCAGTAGGCATTGTCGATGACGCCGAAGGAATTGGCCACCAGGACGCCGAAGTTTTTGAAGGTGCTGCTGCGGGGGGCCACATGGGCCTCATAGCCCTCGGGCAGGATCATCCCCACCCCCAGGCGCAGGTAACGAAAGTCCCCCGCATGCATCTGGACGTCCTCCGCGGCGCGCAGGTCAATCCAGTCCCCCTTGGCGATCTTCTCCACCGGCTGGAGTCCCTCCACAAAGTATTTGATCCGGATTTTCACGGTCTTTCCCCCATTTTCTCTGTATTTTCCGCAAAAAGGCGCCCTCTCTTTGACACTTGGGCCGCATTGCCGCTTGACGGCGCAGAAAAAGGCGTGTAAAATTTCTTCAGGAACCAAGCTTATTCTACCATAGATGGGAGGAAGTTTCCATGCCTAAGTTTGAAGATTTCACTTTTGAATCCAGCACCGGCAAAAACCTCCTGCACGCCCGCAAGTGCATCCCTGACGGGGCGCCCCGGGCCGTGGTGCAGATCGAGCACGGCGTGGCGGACCATATCAGCCGTTATGACGATCTGATGAACTATCTGGCGGAAAACGGCATCGTCTGCGTGGGAGACGATCACCTGGGCCACGGCGACTCCATCCGCAGCGAGGAGGACCTGGGCTTTTTCGCCGAGGAGAACGGCTGGGACCATGTCGTCAAGGACGTGGATCTCCTGCGGGACCTGACCCGGCGGGACTATCCGGACCTGCCTTACATCTTCTTCGGCCACAGCATGGGCAGCTTCGTGGTGCGGACCTATCTGATCCTGCACCCGGACCGGTATGACGCCGCCATCCTCAGCGGCACCGGCCACCAGAGCAAGCTCATGGTCTTCGCCGGATACACCGCCGCCAAGCTGATGACCAAATCCAAGGGCCCCCGGGGGGACGGGAAGGCGCTGAACGACATGGCCTTCGGCTCCTACTGCAAGAAGATCCCCGACGCCCGCACCCCCTTCGACTGGCTCAGCCGGGACCCGGAATCTGTTGACAAGTATATCGCGGACCCCCATTGCGGCTTCGTGTGCAAGGTCAGCCTCTACCGGGATATGATGGAGGGCGTGAAGTTCATCACCGACCAGAAGAACATCGACAAGATGAACAAGGAAGCTCCGGTCTACTTCATGTCCGGCGACGCGGACCCGGTGGGCGACTACGGCGTGGGCGTGGAGAAGGCCTGCGAGGCCTTCCGCAAGGCCGGTCTCAAGGACGTGAGCATCAAGCTCTACCCCGGCGGCCGTCACGAGATGCTCAACGAGATCAACCGGGATGACGTCAAGAAGGACATCCTGAACTGGATCAACGAAAAGCTGAAAAAGATCAGCTGAATATGGACAGCAAAAACTCCCCCGGCCTTAGCCGGGTGTTCATAAGACAGTTTTAATCAAAAAACTGATTTGGGCATCTGGCTGGCAGGGTTGGCAACAAAAAAGAAGATGATCTGCATGCTCATATGCAGGTCATCTTCCTTTTTTACGGTATAGAGCTGTAATTGTTAATTTGCTTGCTTTTTTTCTTCACCGGTACCCAGATTGCACTATGATAATCCGGGTCAGTCATTTCTCCGTTTACACAGTCATACCACTCAACCGTTGCATTTCCGCTCAGCTCATAATCCGGATTGCCGGGCAGCCATTCAGAGAAGATCCGGGTGTTTACGCTCTGCAAGGTCTGCGGATTAGGTCCGATGCAATCGAAAACCGCCTGCTCCGCCCGTGTACTTGCCCGCGATCAGATAGCGGAACTTGCCTCCGCCGATATCGTCGATGCAGACGCCATATTCCCCGATGCAGTTGTCCACCAGAGCCTGCTCACAGGGATTCGCCGGCGCGTTTCCGGCGTACACGTTGCAAGCATACTTTTCACAGATCTCGTCCCAGAACTTGGGAATTTCCGCATACGCTGTTTCATTATCAAAAATTTTCTGGAAGCCGATGACCTTGAACGGAAACATGGGAGCTATTTTAACCTCCATTTGACCGCCTCCTTGTACCGATAATTTGATCGTCAAGGGAAGAAAGACTTTTCCGACGGCTCCGTCACGGACCTGTGAAGGGGTCGCGCCGTGAAAACGGGAGAAAGCCTTTGTAAAGCTCTCCGGCGTTTCGTAGCCGTACCGCAGGGCAATCTCGATCACCTTGTCTTCTGTCTTCTTCAGGTCCCGTGCCGCTTGATACAGTCTGCGGTTTCGAATGTATTCTCCGATACCGTATCCGGTCATCAGCGAAAAGCCCCTCTGGAGGAAAAATGGCGAAAGATGCACCCGGTCGGCCACATCCTGCGCACTGATATCGTCGGTCAGATGCTCTTCCATATAATTGATCGCTGTACGAATACTGCTAAGCCACTCCATCGGCGGATCCTCCGTCCCTTGATGGGACCATTGTATCTGATAAAGCAGAAATTGTCCTGTCATTTCCTGCCCGGATCAGCTTTTCCGGCGCCACTTTTCTTGCGTCGCTCAAATAGATCTCATGGTGCATTCTCTGACTTGTTATGTCCAGAACATATCCCTGGGCCTCCATGTTCTCATGCATCCGGGCAACCGTTGCGGGTTCATCGTCATGACCTGTAAGTCATGCCGTCCCTGCAAAACACTATATAACTGTTTTACGACACCCGCCCTTTGGTTCGGGGGAGTTTTTCCTTTTATTTCCCCTCTACGGTGATGATGACGTATTCCGAGCGGGTCCCGGTTTTGAAGAGGATCTCCCAGCAGGAGATGCCGGAGGTGACGATGAAGTCCGTCCCCTGCCGGCGCTCGTAGCCGTAGACCCGGTCCAGCATGCCAAACCACTGCCCCACATAGGTGATGGGGATCAGCTGTCCCCCGTGGCTGTGGCCGGAGAGCACCAGATCCGCGCCGGAGGCCGCCTCTTCCTCATAGGAATTGGGCTGGTGGTCCAGCACAATGATATACTTGTCCCGATCCAGGCCGGCCAGCAACTCCGCCATGGACGCGCGCTCTCCCCGGGAGCGGTCCGCCCGCCCCACCACATAGAAGCGGCCGTCCACCAGCTCCGCCTGATCTCGCAGGACGTGGACCCCCGCCCCGGTCAGGGCCCGCTGCAGCTCCGAGGCGTCGAAATCCCGCCCGCGGCCGTAGCCGGCGTCGTGGTTGCCATAGACGTACCACACGCCATAAGGCAGCTCCATCTCGCCCAGGGCCTCGCAGGCCCGCAGCAGCTCCTCCCGGTCGGAGGAGTCGTCCACAAAGTCCCCGGCAATCACCAGCAGATCCGGCTTTTGCGCCTCGATGGTCCGCAGGTGCGCAGCGAAGCCCTCCCCGTCGAAGGTGGTGCCCAGATGCGCGTCCGCGATCAGAGCGATCTTCAGCGTGCCCAGCTCCTTCTCCGTCTTCAGCGCGTAATCCTTCTGCCAGACCTGGCTGCACAGCAGATAGCCCGCCCCCAGCCAGAGGACGCAGGCGCCCAGGGCCAGCCAGCCCTGCCAGTAGACCCGGCTTTCCCGTCCCGTAAGGCGCTTTGCGATCCGCCCCGCGAGGCCGCAGAGCAGGGAAAACATGGTCAGATGCAGAAAGACCACGATGGCGTTGATTGGCGAGAGCCAAAGCGCCAGCAGCGCAAAGACGGCGGCGAGGATCGCCAGGGAGATCAGGCGCCGCGGCCATTTTCTTCCGCCGGAGAGTTTTTTCACCAGGCCGAAGCGGCCAATGCAGGCGACCAGATAGCAAAGCCCCGGGGCCAGGACGGCCAGCACGACAAACAGAATGATCAGCCACGCCACAGGCGGCGCCTCCTTTCACATAAAAGAAGGGAAGATGATTTGACGGAACATGCCGCAAACCATCTTCCTGTTTTATTGGGTTCTCAGAGCAGCTGCGCCCGGATCACTCCTCGGTCTCGGGGGCGTTGCCGGTGGCGGTGCCGTCGGCGGCGACTTCATAGACCAGAGCGTCCTCCTGGGGCTCTTCCTTCTCCTCTTCCTCCACGGGAGCCTTGGCCACGGGGGCGGGCTCGGACAGAGCGCGGATGGAGAGGGAGATCTTGTGCTTCTCCTCGTCGATGGCGGTAATCTTGGCGTCCACCACGTCGCCCACGGTCAGCACGTCACCGGGCTTGCCGATGCGGCGGTTGGCGATCTGGCTGATGTGGATCAGGCCGTCCACGCCGGGCAGGACTTCCGCGAAGGCGCCGAAGTCCATGAGCTTGACGATGGTGACGGGGGCGATGCTGCCCACCTGGTACTTGTTGGTGAACTGGGTCCAGGGGTTGCCCTCGGGATCCTTGTAGCCCAGGGAGATCTTGCGCTTCTCCCGGTCGAAGCTGATGACGTAGACCTCGATCTCGTCGCCCACGGAGACGACCTCGGAGGGCTGGTGGATGCGGCCCCAGCTCAGCTCGGACACGTGCACCATGCCGTCGATGCCGCCGATGTCCACGAAGGCGCCATAGCTGGTCAGGGACTTGACCACGCCGTGGTAACGCTTACCGACCTCGATGTTGTTCCAGATGGCCTCGGTGCGCTCGCGGCGCTCGGCCTGGGCCACGCGGCGGATGGAGCCTACCACGCGCTTGCGGGCTTTGTTGACCTCGGTGATCTTGAGGCGGACGGTCTTCTTCAGCAGCTGGCTCATCTCGGCCTCGCGGGGCAGATCGGTCTGGGAGGCGGGAACAAATACGCGCACGCCCTTGACGGAGACGACCACGCCGCCCTTGTTCTCCTCGGTGACGACGCCTTCCATCACGGTGCCGTCTTCCACAGCGGCCTCGACCTCGTTCCAGATCTTGGCGGCGTCCAG
>CACYLY010000027.1 GCA_902775355.1 Oscillospiraceae bacterium | reverse complement strand
TCGACCACGCCAACTCGGCTTTTTTCGCAGCAGCAAACAAACATTATCTGTATCGATGGCATAAAATGCCGCGATTTGCCGGGCAGAAATAGTTGTTAATAAACTGTGACTCTGTCACGGAAAAAGCAAAATACGGCAAAATGCGGCAAGTCAATGCCGTCAATGGTAGTCAGATGGTAGTAAAACTGAGGGGTTCTTACTACCGTCGGGTGAAGGGAATGCAAGGGGAATAACCTGGGGTTTGTGCCTTTCTCCTGCAACTGTGCATAAGCTTATAGATACCATATCCGATTGCAACGCCAGCAGTATTGAGGATCAGATCATCGATATCGGTTACACTTCCGGGAAAGAACAATTGAATCATCTCTATGGCAAACGACAATCCTGCGCCGGCAAGAAGCACTTTCCAGAAACAATTCAAGGGTTTATACAGAATTGGCAGAATAATGCCTGTAGGAATAAACATGCTTATATTTCCGATGATATTGATTGCAGCTTCGCGTTTGATATCATAATCGAGAATATAAACAAACGGAATCAAATTGATCCGAATAGGCTGAATACTGCTCAGGCTGATGATAAGCGGCTGGACATGGCCATCTACAGTGAAAAACGGGTAAAAGACAAAACGAATCAGAACAGCAAGATTGATATACATCAAAAGAAGGAAAGCCTCTCTTTTCCAGACAATCTTCTCCTGTCGTATCCATATCATTCCTCTGCTTAGGAGCCATAGCGCTGTGAAAGCCAATTCTCCGCTTAACAAAGATATCTCAATCATGCGCTGCACCTCAATTACCGACTTGTAGGAATCCTTCCATCACACCCGCAAAATTAAGCAGTTTATTATACACCATCACCACGGATTTTTCCACATAAAAAAACGGCACTCTGCAGCTCGCAGAGTGCCTCAGACTGTCAAAAAACCTCGCTGCAGCGTCAGATGACAGAGCAGCGGGGGGGCAAGGCCCCTTGCTCGCCTTGCCGCATTGCCATTCCCGGGCCTGCTTCGCGACGGCCCGCCAATGGCGCGGCTGCGGAAACTGCGCTTTGCCTGTATCTGCCACAGGCAGCGGCAAAGCGCAGTTCTCGAGTACAATAGCCCGCCGCTCGAAAAACCTTGCAAAACAAGGCTTTTCGAAAACAGCATTTTGTGTACGGCCAAAATGCTCGGCGGGGAAGCGCAGTCAAAAAAGTCCCCAAAGGGACTTTTTTGACAAGCTGAAGGGAGCTTCTTTCGAAGCTCCCTTGTGCGTTTCGGGCACGGCCTCAGGCCTTGCCGTTTTTGTTCTTTTCGTAGAGGATCTGCAGGCCGTCGATGAGGATATCCGGCTCCAGGTGGAATTTGTGCCTGCAGTGGGGGACGATCAGGGGGCTGACGCCGCCGGTGAGCACGGCGACAGCAGACCCGCCCCCGCAGTCACGATTATGACAGAGGACGCTAAGACAGAAAAATACACCGCAGGAGCCCCCTGCGGTGCATACATAGAAACGCCCTGCAAGTTTGAGGCTTGCAGGGCGTCAGACGGTTAATGAGAGTTTCATATGGTAACCCGGGCCTATTCCTGGTAATCAAGGTTATCACAACTCTTTGAATTGTCGGCTGAACAACAGAGATATGGCAGTGACCGTGAAGCCCAAGGAGCAGAAAGCCAGCAGGACGGTGCTGCCGAAAGCATTCAGGATCACGCCGGCCAGTACCGATGCGAGGGGGATCATCCCCTGTGAACCGATGCTGGTGAGGCTGTTAACCTTGCTCAGCTTGTCTTTGTCCACGATCCGCATGATCGCAGTTGTGACGGGGATGTTGATACAGGAGATCAAAAACCCGATCATTGCGCAGCCCAGGCTGAACGCGATCAGAAATGCGTTGATCCGCGCCCCGCGGTCGACGAAGACCGCATAGCAAAACGTTAGCCCGATGATAAGGGCGGCCACATAACAGAGCAGACGGGCAACCTTCCGACCGCATTTGTCCGCCTGCGGACGGCCGCTCAGGATCGCCGCGCCAAGCAGCGAGCTGAGGCCGATGCATACGCTGAATACAGAGGACCACAGTTCGGGCTTCAGGACATTGTCAAAGAGATAGTACGGAGCGCTCGCCAGATCCGTTTTGATAAAGTACGGAAGGAAATTCCCGGTCACCGGCGCAAAGAAGAAATTGATGAACAGGACGGAGGCCAACAGAGCGAGGATCGCCTTTTTGGTCTTCAGATAAGTGACTCCGTCGCCCATGTCGTGCAGCGCGAGCCGGAGCGTCAACGGCTCTTCGGAAGGTACGAAATCATAGCGGATCAGCATTTCCGAAATGCCGGAGGCCACAAAGCAGATGCCGACAAAGAAGAACAGGACGTGAATCGGCAGAGCGGCGTAGAGGATGCCGGCCAGGATGACCCCGAGGATGCTCTCCAAGGAGCTTTTCATAGTGAAATAGGAGTTGGCCTGCTGCAGCTGGCTCTCCTCGACAATGTGCGGGAAGAGCGCGCCTGCCGCAGGATTGAAGACGCCGCTGACTGCGTTGCCGAAAATCCCAAGAACAAAGAGAATAACGATGTGCGCACGGGGTTCGGGAAATACCAGCATGAGCACGGTGGCGAGGATGATTACGCCGCCCTTCAAATAATCGCAGCCATACATGATCTTCGCCTTGTTTTTCCGGTCGCCGAGCACCCCGCCGACCGGTGTGAAGACCAGCATCGCAACGCCACAAAGTCCCAGATACAATCCCTGCAGGAAGGCGTTGTTGCCGCTGATCTCAAGGATGTAGAAGCTCACCGCGAAGCTGTACAGGATCGCGCCAAGCTCGGATACCAGCGCACCCAGGAAGACCAAACGGAAGTTTCGGTTTCGAAAAACATTGCCTTTCTTTTGATTATCACTTTTCATTCCTTGTTGCCTCCTCCCATTGATCGGCGAATGTCTGATCCTTCAGAAGGCCGATCAAGTTGCTTATACTTTCCGAAGCGGTCGCACCGAGTATATCGAAAACTGTCGATTGATCCATGTGTTCAGCAAAACGCATTGCTTTCAGGCTGTAATCAGGCATGGCATCGAAACGAAGTGCCATCGTCAGAGCTTTCTTTAACGAATCTGATGATTCTTCCTGCATACCAATCTTCGCTTGGACATAAGCAAATAAAACAAGCATTTCCGCAAGCGTTTTTTCCAGGAAATCCGGTTTGTTCTCTTCCTTCAGTCCGGTCAGGAGACCTATTCCCCAGGAAAGGATGTCCATAGCCGAAGCCCAGTCGTTTCTGGAGCGATACAGGAACACATACCCGAGAATCGCGGTGAAAAGGGTGGATGCTCCCGATAACAATGCTTCAGACAAAAAAGGACCAGCTTCTTCCGGGGCGTCCCCATAGATCGACAGGAATGCCCCGATATCACTGCTGAACATGCCACCGGCATTGTTTTTCTTCAACAGTTCGAGACTCTTTTCCTGTTCGCCGAGCAGGAACCGGACGATCGACAGGTTTCCGCAGATTGTGGCGTCGCTGATGCGGGGATCGTCATTCTGCGGAAGCAGCATCCTTGATCGCTCAAACAATTCCAAGGCTCGCTTGAGTTGCCTCAGGTCATGATTGGCGGCGCCGTAAACGAGGAAAACACTTGCACATTCATAAACGGCACGAAAAGAATGAGGATATTTTCCCAATACCTTTTCCGCTTCGGGAATCGCCGCCGGATCCAGCGACTGGCAATATGCGCCGATCCGTTCCAGAGCGGAATCCAGACGGTTGTCCTGGATCCTGTAGCCAAGCAGCATATCAACCGACGTATCGAAGAAATCTGCCATTTCTACGAGCAAATTCAGCTCGGGCTGTGATTGTCCAGATTCCCATTTATAGACCGCGCCGACCGTAACCCCCAGCGCTTCGGCCAACTTTTCCTGCGTCATCTTTCGTTGTTTCCGAAGCGAACGTATATTTTCAGAGAGCGATAGCTTCATCTGTTGATCCCCCTTTGACTGTTTCTGCTGTTATTATACTTGAAGGATAAGGCAAATGGAAGACACCGCCAATACTAAAATATCATATGTTTTTATACCATCAGTATGGCTTGCGCAAATTCGAGGTGCAGATATAAAAACGGCGGGGATCGCTCCCCGCCGCCCGATACCTCATACATAGATCAGCTCATGATTCACAAGCTCTGTTGCCCTGTCCCGGATGTTGTTCATTCGCTGTACCCAAAGCATTTGATCTTGGGCTTTGAGCTCTTCGGTGACGCCCTCACGCTCGGCCATCTGCTTTACCAACAGGAGCATTTGCTCCGTCGCCTTTTCGTTGATGTCGGCAAGGTATGTATTCAGCCTGCCGCTGGTCATCAGTTCCATGTACAGGGGTTTGCGCTCCTTCTTGATGTATTGCAGGTGCCGCCGCCCCCAAATGCCGATAGGTCTTTCCTCTTGAGCCGGTACTGCTAGGCAGGGAATGTAATAGTCGCCTCGCAGTTCGTACCGCAATCCGTTGTTTTCGTCATATTTAGTCTTTTCCATTGTGAAATCCTCCTGTATAATAGTTCCGTTGATGTATTCGCACATATGTCACAGGCTCCCGATTGCCACTCCTTGTTATATCCTGTTATGAGTTTTCCTTGCCCTTGCTTTTGCCCTTATGAGCGGCGCGGGCGTTGTAGAAACGGTGTAACAATTAATAAAGGGATTCGGTGAGCAGATCGCGGAAA
This sequence comes from Oscillospiraceae bacterium, assembly GCA_902775355.1. Lineage (GTDB taxonomy): Bacteria > Bacillota > Clostridia > Oscillospirales > Oscillospiraceae > Limivicinus. Next base: position 37,247 of record CACYLY010000027.1, on the reverse strand, counting down.
ATCCTTTGTTTTCAACGGTTTCAGAGGACTTCATTAACGCCCTATAATCACTGGCGGATGCCTATGATTTTGGGGATTTCAAATTCAAATTTGTCAGGAGGAAAAATGCTTGCCGAAAATATGAAATGGACCAGAGAACCTGCTGAGTATACGATCAGTGAAAACAGGATTGAGATCACGACTAAAATCACAGCGTACCGATCTTGGCGATTCAGCAGATTCCGGATTTGGCCTTGAAAAATTTTTGCTCAAATACATCAGCAAACTTCACGGCGGATCAGGAGACGTCAAGTTAAGGGGGCAACTTTTGCAAAAAAATAGAAAGTTACCCCCTTGACCGGCGCTGTTTATATCACGGGCAAGAGTTGAGGGCAGAGCCGGGCAGGTTCCCGGCTCTGCCCTGTGCTTGTCATACTGCGGCTCAATATTCGGTATGAAATCGGCAGGGAAGATCAGACGCTGCCTTTGCCCGCTGCCCGGAGGTCGTGCTGGTCTGCGGCCGCGTCGCCAGCTCCGTCCTCCGCCGGGAAGCCCGCACAGAGCCCTTCGGCGCCTATGAAGCGCTGAACGGCGCCTGATCCTGCAATACAAATCATTCCCGCAAAAAAGCACCGGCCGGGTCTTGTTTTGACCAGGCCGGTGCTTTTGCTTTTTCGGCTGCTGTGCGCCCGTTCAGGGGGCTCAGGCTTTGCCGTTTTTGTTCTTTTCGTAGAGGATCTGCAGGCCGTCGATGAGGATGTCCGGCTCCAGGTGGAATTTGTGCCTGCAGTGGGGGACGATCAGGGGGCTGACGCCGCCGGTGAGCACGGCGCTGACGGGCTTGCCCAGCTCCTCCTCCATCCGGTCGACGATCCCGTCCAGCATGGCGGCGCAGCCGATGACGGCGCCGGCGCGCATGCAGTCCACGGTGTTGGTGCCGAAAAGCTTGGTGGGGCCGGCCAGGTCGATGTAGGGCAGCTGGGCGGCCTTGGCGGACAGGGCGTTCACCGAGACCCAGAGACCGGGGATGATCATGCCGCCGATATAGGCCCCGTTTTCCGCGACGACGGAGACGGTGGTGGCGGTGCCCATGTCCACGATGGCGATGGGGGCGGGGTACTTGGCCCGGGCGGCCACGGCGCCCACGATCAGGTCGCTGCCCACGGTGCCCGGATCGTCCATGCGGATGTTGAGCCCGGTCTTGATGCCGGGGCCCACCACCATCAGGTCCACGCCGGTCAGCAGCTTCACCGCCTGGGGGATCACGGTCTGCAGATAGGGCACCACGGAGGAGAGGATGCCCCCCTCGATCCGGGAGATATCCACCTTGTGCAGGGTGAGGATGCCCTGAATGTCCAGGGCGTACTGGTCAAAGGTCTTGTTCCGGTCGCTGGCCAGACGGCAGGAGAAGACCTGCTTCCCGTCCTCGATGCCGCCCAGAACGATGTTGGTATTGCCCACGTCGATGGCTAAAATCATTTCCGCGCCTCCTCATTCTCCGGGGACCCCTCGGCGGGGAGCGGTCGGGCGTCCTTCGCCGGCTCTTTCCCGTCCCGCTTCAGGGCCCGGGCCACGGCCTTGGCCACGCCGCCGCCGATGACGCAGCCGGTGAGCCATTCCACCAGACCCTGCAGGCCCACCAGCAGGATCACGAACATCAGGGGATTCACCGCGCCCAGCTTGGCGGCGGTCTTCTGCACATACTCCGTCTGATAGAACACCAGCACGATGAAGCCCATGAACAGGATGGTGTTCAGCATTGGGGCGGCGAGCCCGCCGGCAAACCAGCACCAGATCCGTTTGGGGTCCAGCTTCCGGAACAGCTGGAAGAGCCAGCCCGTGGCCGCGCCCACCAGGATGCGGGTCCCCACGCACAGCAGAAAGGTGAGGAAGGGACTGACCTGAAAGAAAAAGCCAGTCATCACGGAGGTGCCGGTCATGGCATCGTAGAGACTGGTGAAGCCGAAGACCCCACCCAGAATCGCGCCGCCCAGAGGGCCCAGCAGCATGGCCCCGATGGCGATGGGGACCATGGTCAGCGTCATTTTCAGCGGGCCCACGGGAATCATGGACAGGCCCATGATCCGCATGGCGAGAATGATGGCGATAAAGACGGCGTACTCCGCAATGGTGCGGGCGTCGAATACCGGCGCATAAGATCTTCTTTCCATATGCAATTTACCTCCTTGCTTGCGTTCCGGCTCCGCCGGATACACTGCGTCAGACTGCGGCGGCTCTTTGCCTTGCGTCCTCCTGTCCGCAGGGGTACAGGGGACCGGCTTTTCTCGCCGCCGTGGGCATTATATCGCAAAGACAGCGGAGATGCAACCATTATTTGAAGGATTTCCAGGGGGACGCCCCGGGGTGTTTCGCTTGCAAATCCGGCCTTTTGTGATATAGTGATACAAAAGACGGTTTTTGAGGAGGAATGTTCCATGCTGAAGGGAAAATTCATCGTTCTGGGCGTCACCGGCGGCATCGCCTGCTACAAGGCGGCGGCCCTGGCCTCGCTCCTGGTCAAGCAGCAGGCCGAGGTGCAGGTCATCATGACGGAGAACGCGACCAGGTTCGTCACGCCCCTGACCTTCGAGCAGCTCACCGGGAAAAAGGCCCTGACCGACACCTTTGACCGCAATTTCACCCACAGCGTGGAGCACATCGCCGTGGCGGACCGGGCGGACCTGGTGCTCATCGCCCCGGCCACGGCCAATGTCGCGGCCAAGCTGGCCCACGGCCTGGCGGACGATATGCTGACGACCACCGTGCTGGCCTGCGACTGCCCCAAGCTCATCGCCCCGGCCATGAACACGAAGATGTACGAAAACCCGGTGACCCGGGACAATCTGGAGACCCTGCGGCGCTACGGCTGGGAAGTGATCGAGCCCGCCGAGGGCCGCCTGGCCTGCGGGGCCGTGGGCAAGGGAAAGCTGCCGGAGCCCGAGGTGCTGCTGGAGAGCGTTCTGCACGCCGTGGCCCACGAGAAGGACCTGGCCGGCAAAAAGGTCCTGGTCACCGCCGGTCCCACCCGGGAGGCCCTGGACCCGGTGCGCTATCTCACCAACCGCTCCTCCGGCCGCATGGGCTACGCCATCGCCCGGGCCGCCGCCCGCCGGGGCGCGGAGGTGACCCTGGTCTCCGGCCCCGTCAGCCTGCCCAGGCCGGGCTACATGGAGATCGTGGACGTGGAGTCCGCCCAGGAGATGTTTGAGGCCGTGACCAGCCGGGCCCCGGAGATGGACATCATCATCAAGGCAGCCGCCGTGGCGGACTACCGGCCGGCCCAGGTGGCGGACAACAAGATCAAGAAAAAGGACGGGGACCTGGCCCTGCCCCTGGAGCGGACCCTGGACATCCTGGGGACCCTGGGGAAGAACAAGCGCCCCGGCCAGTTCCTCTGCGGCTTCTCCATGGAGACGGAGAATCTGCTGGAGAACTCCCGGAAAAAGCTGGAGAAGAAGAATCTGGACATGGTGGCCGCCAACAACGTGAAGGTGGCCGGCGCCGGCTTTGGGGTGGACACCAACGTCCTGACCCTCATCACGGCGGCAGGGGAGAAGGAGCTGCCCCTCATGTCCAAGGACGCCGCCGCCGACGCCCTGCTGGACGCCATTCTTGAACACTTTTAAGCTTCATCTTACATAAAAATCCCCCGAAGCCGTGCTTCGGGGGATTTTTTATAGTTATAAAAGAGGGATTCAGCGATGTGCGTTCCGGCGCAGCTTTCTGCCGCTGAGGGCCACGGCGCCCAGGCCTAGACCGGAGAAGACCATCAGACCGGTCCAGAGCAGGGGGCTGCCCAGGTCGCCGGTGTCCGGATTGTCGCCGCTGCCGCCGCCGCGGCGGGTCCCGCCGCCGCCGGTGCCGGCCTTCACGGTGAGGCCGGTGGTGGCCTTGCCGTCGTCAAAGGTGAAGGTGATGATGTGGGTGCCGGAGTTCAGGGTGCCCAGGTACGAGGCCTTCAGGGTCACCACGGTGCTGCCGGCTTCCGCCGTGTAGTCCTTCCCGTTGACCAGGTCGCCGCCGTCTATCTTCACGCCGGTGAAGTGCTGGAAGCACTCCGCGTCCTTGGGGGTGCGGCGGATGGTGATCACCAGGTCCTTGCCGCTGGTCTTGCCGTAGATGCTGCCGCCGCCGGAGACCACGGTGTACTTGACCACCTTGTCCCACTTGGCATAGAGCGTCAGGTCGGCGGTGACGGGGGTGGAGAAGTTGTACTCATGGGTGAGCTCGCTGTCGGTATACCAGCCCTCAAAGGTGTAGCCGTTGCGGGTGGGATCGTCGGGCTCGAAGGCCTTTTCGTTGTGCTTGACGCTCTGAGAGGGGGTCTGGGAGCCGCCGTTGGCCTTGAAGGTCACGCTGTGGACCTGGATCGTCCACACGGCGTAGACGGTGGTGTCTTGGGTGAAGACCTCCGCGCCGATGCCGAAGGGCTCGCCGCCGGGGGTCTTGGACCAGCCGGTCAGGTTGTAGCCCTCGCGGCTCATGCCGCTGCTGAGAACGTCCAGCTCGATGGAGTTCAGCTTCCCGCCGTCTCCGGTGACCAGGGTCTGGGTGGCGGGCTGACCGCCGTTGCCGTCAAAGGTGACAGTGAAGCCATGCTGCTTAAACACGGCCACGAAGGTCTTCGGGCCTTCCTTGGCGGAGAAGGTGAAGGAGGTGCCCGTCTCGGGAAGCGTGTTGCCCTCGCCGTCCTCCCAGTGATCGAAGATATAGCCGGTGGAGGGCTGGCAGGCGACATAGAAGGGGCCGCCCTCCCGCCAGACGCCTTCGCTGATGCTGGTCGTATAAATGTCGTCCCCGGTGGAGACCAGGCCGCCCACGCCCGCGTGCCCCTCGGTATCCTTCACGCTGACCCGGACAGGGCAGGACCAGAAGGCCTGCAGGTTCAGATCCGCGGTGACCGGCTTGGAGAAGTCGTAGGGCGCTTCGTCGGTCATGATGTCCTCGTACCAGCCCAGGAAGTCATAGCCTTCCAGCACAGGATCCTCGGGCTTCGCCGCGGGGGTTCCGCTGGGCACGGTCTGGCTGGGCACCTCGGGGCCGCCGAAGGTGTCAAAGCTCACGGTAAAGCTGAGAGTACCGCTCTCGATGAGGGCGTGCTTGGAGACGGAGGTGCCGTCCTTCAGGGTGATGTGCTGCTTGTTGTTGGCGACCTTGCCGCCCACGGGCTCCTTGACCTTCAGGTCGCTGCCCAAGACGATCTCCGGCGCATAGATGGCGCCGTGGCTGGCGTTCTGACCGTCGGCCGTGACGCGCTGGGTGCCGTTCTGCAGATCCAGCTTGCCCTCGGGCCCCACAAAGATGCCGATCTCCCCGCCCTTGGCCACGATCATGCCGCCGCTGACGGTGATGTCCTTCACACTGTACATGCCCGTGGTTTCGCCGGTGGCGGTGATGTCGCCGCCCTTGATGAGCATGGCGTCTCCGCAATAGAGGCCGTGCTTCATGACCTCGGAGTCGCAGCCCTCGCCGGTGGCGGTGGCCTTGATCACGCCCTCCTCCAGGGTAAAGGGCCCATTGACATGGATGCCGGAGCTGGTGCCGGTGGCTTTGATCTCGGCAAACTTCACCTGCAGCTCGTTGGCCACAAGGACGCCGGCCTTGTCGGCGCCGGTGGTCTCGACCTCGATCTTGCCGGATTCCGCGATCAGATTCTTGTCGCAGACGATGCCGTTGCCCGTGACCGTGGCGCTGAAATCGCCCTTGAGGGTCAGGTTGCCGTCGTGGACGAAGATGAACATGTCCGCCGCGGTCTCGCCCAGCGCGGCGCTGCCCTCGATGGTCAGGTTCAGCCCGTCCGCCAGGATCAGGGCGCCGCTGGGCTCGTGCATGGCGGTGATGGCGGGATTGTCCAGGGTCAGGGTGCCGGTGGAGGGAGTAAACCTGGCCTTGCCGCCGTCGTTCAGGATATCGTTCAGGTTGTCGCTGTTGACCTGCACGCCGCTGACCCAAACGTTGTACCACTCCAGCGCCTCACCGGGGATGGTATAGTTCTCGGTGACGATGCGGATGCTCCCGTCAGATTCGCTCTGGACGCTCTTGACGCCCAGACTGTCGATGCTGACGGCGGTGTCCGCGGTAAAGACGAAGCCCGGTTCGGGAGTCAGCACGATCTCGGCAAAATACGCCTTTCCGGCCTCAAAGCTCTCCGGGGCGATGCCGTATTCATTGTACCAATAGGCCTCCTTGACGCTGAAGCCCTCGCCGGAGGCGACGCTCGCCGCGGCCGGGACCGGCTGGCCGGCTTCCGCCCCGGTGGCACCGGCGGCGGGCAGACTCAGTGCCAGGCCGGCGGAGGCGATCTCCGTGCCCGTTTCCGGCGGCTCCGCCAGAGCGGACAGCGCGCCCAGGGGCAGCAGGCTGAGGATCATGATCACCGCCAGCAGCAGGCCCAGAGTTTTCAAACTATTGCGCTTCATGTCGATTTCCTCCTGATTTGCAATCGTCCAGACAGGTATGACAGGCCCGGGAAGCATAGAGATACTCCCAGAGATACTATTCTTAGCATATAATATCAGAAATCACCGCATAAAGCAAGAGGAAATAAACAGCAGAAAAAGGAGAAGCTTCCGGGAAAAGACGGGGCCGCGGGGCGTTTCGGCAGGGGGGAAAGCACAATGGAAAGAAAAGGCGGGAAATAACCCGGAAAGGGCTTGTCATCTCGTTGACAATCCCGCGTTTCGGTGCTATGATGAGATGACGCCGCAGGGTCGGGGCAGGCTTTGCCGCGCCCTGACGCGGGCAAAAAAATGAAACAGGAGAAATGAAAATGAAAAAGATCCTTGCAATGCTGCTGTGCCTGTGCATGATGGCCTCGCTGTTCGCGGCCACGGCGCTGGCCGAAGAGCCGGAAGAAGTTGCCGGCGAGTACAGGCTGGGTCTGGGCGTGAGCCTGAACACCAACAGCTCCAAGGCCGGCAACGCGCAGGTGGACGCCACCACCGCCGCCGTGGTCCTGGATGCCGAGGGCAAGATCGTCGCCGTGAAGATCGACGTGGCCCAGAGCAAGATGGACGTGACGGACGGCCAGGTCGACACCGAGAAGACCTTCCTCACCAAGGTCGAGCTGGGCGACGACTACAACATGGTCAAGTTCTCTGACGCCACCATGGAGTGGTACGAGCAGGCCGCCAACTTTGAGCAGTACCTGATTGGCAAGACTGTGGAAGAGGTCGAGGCCATCGAGCTCAAGGAGGACGGCGAGCACTTGGTGGCTGTGGACGAAGAGCTGTACGCCGGCTGCACCATCTCCATCGGCGACTTCAAGGAAGCCGTCCTGAAGGCCTGCAAAGACGAGCAGGGCATGGACTTCACCGCCGCGGGCGATTTCCAGCTGGGTCTGGCCATCATCACCAAGGCTGACGAGTCCAAGGCCGCTACCGAGGACGAGGACGGCGTGGTGAAGATGTACAGCGAGTACGCCGCCGTGGTCGTGGACAAGGACGGCGTGATCCTGGCCGCCCTGACCGACGCCACCCAGCCCCAGATCGCCATCGACGAGGACGGCGAGATCGGCGAGGTGAAATTCGGCGGCACCAAGCGGGAGCTGAAGGAAGACTACAACATGGTCAAGTTCTCCGGCTGCACCTACGAGTGGTACCAGCAGGCCAGAAGCTTCGTCGAGTTCTGCGTGGGCAAGACCGCTGAGGAGCTGCGCGCCACCGAGACCAAGACCAACGAAGAAGGCCACAATGTGTTCGTGGACGAGGAGCTGTACGCTACCTGCTCCATCAGCGTCGACGGTATGATCAACGTCACGGTCAAGGCCGTGAACAACGCCCTGGGCGGCGAGTACAAGCTGGGCCTGGGCGTGAGCCTGAACACCAACAGCTCCAAGGCCGGCAACGCGCAGGTGGACGCCACCACCGCTGCTGTGGTCCTGGACGGCGAGGGTAAGATCGTCGCCGTGAAGATCGACGTGGCCCAGAGCAAGATGGACGTGACGGACGGCCAGGTCGACACCGAGAAGGAGTTCCTCACCAAGGTCGAGCTGGGCGACGACTACAACATGGTCAAGTATTCCGACGCCACCATGGAGTGGTACGAGCAGGCCGCCAACTTTGAGCAGTACCTGATCGGCAAGACCGCGGAAGAGGTCGAGGCCATCGAGCTCAAGGAGGACGGCGAGCACCTGGTGGCTGTGGACGAAGAGCTGTACGCCGGCTGCACCATTTCCATCGGCGACTTCAAGGAAGCCGTCCTGAAGGCCTGCAAAGACGAGCAGGGCATGCGCTTCAACCCCAAGGGCGAGATCCATCTGGGTCTGGCCATCATCACCAAGGCTGACGAGTCCAAGGCCGCTACCGAGGACGAGGACGGCGTGGTGAAGATGTACAGTGAGTACGCCGCCGTGGTCGTGGACGACGAGGGCGTCATCCTGGCCGCCCTGACCGACGCCACCCAGCCCCAGATCGCCATCGACGAGGACGGCGAGATCGGCGAGGTGAAGTTCGGCGGCACCAAGCGGGAGCTGAAGGAAGACTACAACATGGTCAAGTTCTCCGGCTGCACCTACGAGTGGTACCAGCAGGCCAGAAGCTTTGTCGAGTTCTGCCTGGGCCAGACCGCCGAGGAGCTGCTTGCCACCGAGACCAAGACCAACGAAGAAGGCCACAATGTCTTTGTGGATGAGGAGCTGTACGCCACCTGCTCCATCAGCGTCGACGGCATGATCAACGTCATCGCCAAGGCTGCCGGCAACGCGCTGCCCGCCGCCGAGGAAAAGGCCGCTGCCTGAGCGCTGAAAAAGCATCCGACAAATCATAGGAGATGAACATCTTGCGGCGATCCAGACAGATCCTTGCTGCTCTGCTGCTGCTCTCCCTGCTGCTTCTGAGCGCCTGCGGCGCCGGGGCGGAGGAGACCGGAGCGGAGAAATCCGACCTGCCGCAAACCGCGGAACCGGCTTCCCGGGACGAGCCCGGGAGGCCCTCCGCGGCGCCTGCCGGGCAGGAAAGCCCCGCGCCGCAGGCGATCGAGCCGAAGGGCATGGTATACTATACCTATTTCGACACCGTCTCCTATGTATACGACTACGCAGGAGATTCGGCAGAACGGTTCGAGGACCGCTCTGCCGAAGTTTCACATATCCTGTCGGAATACCACCAGCTCTTCGATATCTATCACGAGTACAGCGGGATCACGAACCTGTGCACCGTCAATAAAAACGCCGGCGGCGCGCCCCTGGAGGTGGACCGGAAGCTCATCGACTTCCTGCTCTGCGCCCGGGAGATGTACACGCTCACCGACGGGGAAATGAACGTGATGCTGGGAGCGGTGCTGCGCCTCTGGCACGACTGCCGGGAGGCGGCGGGGGAGGACCCCAAAAACGCCGCGATCCCCGAGGAGGCGGCCCTGCGGGAGGCTTACGCCCACACCGGCATCGAGCTGCTGGAGATCGACGAGGAGCACAATACCGTGCGCATCGCGGATCCGGAGGCCTCCATCGACGTGGGAGCCCTGGGCAAGGGCTACGCCACGGAGCGGGCGGCGGAATACCTGGAATCCGTGGGCGCGGAGGGCTATGTGCTGAACATCGGCGGCAACATCCGCTGCATCGGCGACCGGCCGGACCGCAGCGGCTGGAAGACCGCCATCCGGGACCCGGCGCAGGACGGCCAGGGCTATGCCTGCAAGATCCGCATCCGGGACACGGCCTGCGTCACCTCCGGCGTCTACGAGCGCTACTTCACCGTCAAGGGGCAGCGCTATCACCACATCATCGACAGGGACACCCTGTATCCGGCGGACTACTTCGCGTCTCTCACCGTGGTCACCCGGGACAGCGCCCTGGCGGACGCTCTGTCCACCGCCCTCTTCTGTATGTCGGCGGAGCAGGGCATGGCGCTTGCGGAAAGCATCGGCGGCGTGGAGCTGCTGTGGATCTTCCCGGACGGGAGGATGCAGTGGACCCCGGGCTTCGCCGACTTGATCGAAGAAATACCAGAAAACTGAGGAGGCGGGAGAATTGAGCCTGAAAAAAAGCATCTCGAGCCTGAAACTACCCCATTATAAGAGCACGGCGGGCATGGCCCCCGTGCGCATCCCCATCCCCAAGGAAGTGCTGCTGCCGGTTTCCCCCATGAACTCCCACTCGGCCACCAACGCCGAGCCGGTGGTCCAGGTGGGCGACCATGTGACGGTAGGCCAGCTGATCGCCAGGGAGAAGGACCGCGGCAGCGCCCACATCCACGCCTCGGTCTCCGGCACGGTCAAGGCCATCGAAAACTATACGGCGGCCGGGAAGAAGGCCCTTGCCATCCGCATCGAGAGCGACGGCAAGATGGAAAAATGCCCGGACCTGAAGATCCCCCAGCCCACGAATCTGGACGAGTTCCTCCAGTGCGTGCGGGACAGCGGCGCGGTGGGTCTGGGCGGCGCGGCCTACCCCGTGTGGGCCAAGCTCTCCGCGGCCCAGAAGAGCCACATCCAGACCGTGCTCATCAACGGCGCCGAGTGCGAGCCCTTCATCACCTGCGACCACCGGGTCATGCTGGAGTACGGCGACCTGATCCAGAAGGGCATTGAGCTCTTGAAGCAGTTCCTGGGCAGCGAGGAGTTCATCATCGGCATCGAGAAGAACAAGCCCGACGCCATTGAGCAGCTGACCGAGCGCTTCAAGGACGACCCGGCCGTGAAGGTGCTGCCCCTCAGCAGCGTCTATCCCCAGGGCGCCAAGCAGGTGCTGCTGTACAACGCCACCGGCAAGGTGGTGGAGAAGGGCCAGCGCATGGCGTCCCTCGGCGTCATCATCATCAACGTGTACTCCCTGGTCAAGATGGCCGAGTACTTCGTCACCGGCATGCCCATGGTGGAGCGCATCGTCACCGTGGAGGGCTCCGCCGTGAAGGAGCCCAAGAACCTGATCGTCCCCATCGGCGTGACCGTCCGGGACCTGGTGGAGGCCTGCGGCGGCCTGAAGGAGGAGCCGGCCAAGATCATCTTCGGCGGCGCCATGATGGGCAAGACCCAGGACTCCCTGGACAATGTCCTGCTCAAGGCCACCAACGCGGTGGTGCTCATGAACCGGAAGGATACGGAAAAAACCGCCCCCAGCCCCTGCATCCACTGCGGCCGCTGTGTGGCGGTCTGCCCCCTGGGCCTGAACCCCGCCGCCTTCTCCCGGGCCATGGAGCTGGAGGATGAGGACAAAAAGGCCGCCATCCTCCAGAAGGAGCAGGTCAGAGTCTGCATGGAGTGCGGCTGCTGCAGCTATGTCTGCCCGGCCCACCGCCCTCTGGCGGAGACCAACAACAAAGCCATCGGCTTTATCCGCAACTGGGAAAAAGCCCATAAGGAAGGAGGAAAGTGAGCCGTGGAAAAACCCATCATGTCCTCCGGACCTCATATCCACAGCGGCGCCAGCGACCGGCGCATCATGCTGGACGTGATCCTGGCCCTGCTTCCCGCCGCCGTGGCCGGCGTCGTGATCTTCGGCGTCAAGGCCCTGTGGCTGATCCTCACCTGCGTGATCGCCGCGGTGCTCTCCGAGTTCCTGTTTAACCTGATCTGCAAAAAGAAGCAGACCGTGGGCGACCTGAGCGCCGTGGTCACGGGCCTGCTGCTGGCCCTGAACCTGAGCGCCAACGTGCCCCTGTGGCAGGGCGCCCTGGGCAGCGTCTTCGCTATCGTGCTGGTCAAGTGCCTCTTCGGCGGCATCGGCCGGAACTTTGCCAACCCCGCCATCACCGCCCGCGTGTTCCTGCTGATGGCCTTCACCTCCACCGTGGCCGGCGGCACCCTGCCCGACGGGACCACCGGCGCCACGCCCCTGGACCTGATCGGCACCGAGGGGGCCCAGCTGCCCACCCTGCTGCAGATGTTCCTGGGCCAGCGGGGCGGCGCCATCGGCGAGACCTGCATCCTGGCCCTGCTGATCGGCTTTGCGTATCTGCTGATCCGCAAGGTCATTTCCTGGCAGGTCCCCGTGATCTTCATGGGCACCGTCTTCGTCCTGAGCCTGATTTTCGGCGGCTTCAACACCGCCGTCTACGAGCTGCTGGCCGGCGGCTTGGTGCTGGGCGCCGTGTTCATGGCCACGGACTACACCACCACCCCCATCACCCTGCGGGCGCGGATGTGGTTCGCCCTGGGCTGCGGCCTCATCACCTTTGTGATCCGCTGGTTCTGCGCCCTGCCCGAGGGCGTGTCCTACTCCATCCTGTGCATGAATATCCTGGCTCCCTGGCTGGAGAAGTGGACGCGGAGAAAGCCGCTGGGAGGTGTCTGATATGAAGAACAACAATCTGCTGAAAAGCCTCCTGTGCCTGGCGCTGCTGCTGGCCGTGATGGCCGGCTGCGTCCTGGGCGTCAACGCCTTTACCGCCCCCATCGTGGCGGAGAACGAGCGCCGGGCCGAGGAGGCCAGACTGGCCGCCGAGAAGGAAAAGCTGGGCGACTCTGTGATGCTCTTTGACCGGGCCGATCCCGAAAACGCCCAGCTGACCGTCACCGCTGAGACCGTGCAGAAGGTCTACCGGGACGAGGAAAAGCAGGTCTATATCCTGAGCCTGAGCACCACCCAGGGCTACACCAAGGATGTGCCCATCGAGCTGACCCTGGTGGTGGATTTCGAGGGCAGGATCGTGTCCCTGACGGTGGACGGCTCCGGCGAGACCCGGGAGCTGAGCCCGGAATTCCTGCCCAGCTTCGAGGGGCAGGACTCCACCCTGGCCGGCGTGGAGCTGGTGGCCGGCGTCACCTTCTCCTCCTCCGCCATCAAGAACGCCGTCAACGACGGCTTTGAGACCCTGGTCGCGAACGGCCTCTTTGCCGCCGCGCAGAAGAGCGACGAGCAGCTGATCCAGGAGCTGATCCCCGTGGCCTATCCCGGCATCGTCAACGCCGCCGGGGCCATCCAGGGCGAGGAGCTTGCGGGCAGCGGCAGCGTCACCGGCGGCTACCGGGCCGGAAACGGCAGCGGCTGCCTCTGGTTCGCCGAGCAGGACGGGAAGCAGCTTCTGGCGGTGTACACCCTGGTGGGCGGCCTGAAGATCCTGAGCCCCGCCGGCGAGGACGTGACCGAGACCGCCGATCCCGCGCTGGCCGAGGAGCTCCGGAGCCTGAGCGCCGCCAACCTGGAGGAGATCGATCCCACCCCGCCCAAGGGGATCCGGAAGGTCCTGCCCGACGACGCGGAGCCTGTGCCCGTGGAGATCCCGGGCCTGAGCAACACCGTGGTCGCCGCCTGGAAGGCGGAGACGGCGGAGGGCAGCTATTACGCCTTTATCGCCCGGCCCTACGGCTTCTATGAAGAGGAGAGCGGCGGCGTGATGGAGGTCTACTTCGCACTGGACGCCCAGGGCGCCATCAGCGGCCTGCGGGTCAAGTCCATCTACCTGGGCGACTTCTACGATGCCCCGGACTTCTCGATCTCCGATTACCGGGAGGGCTTCCTGGGCAGCACCGCCGAGACCTTCAACGACGATGCGACCCTCATCGCCGGCGCTACCATCAGCTCCGGCGCCATGAAGACCGCCACGCACGACGTGTTCGAAGCCTTCGCGCTTCTCACGGGAAACAGGAGGTGAGCACATGAAAGAACGGAAACTGCTGTTTCGCAACCCGACGGTTCTGATGTTCCTGGGCCTTGCTCCGGCCCTGGCCGCCAGCACCGACGTCCGCGCCGCCCTGGGCATGAGCCTGGCGGTGATGGCCGTGCTGCTGTGCTCGGCCCTGGTCCTGGGCCTTGTGCGCAGGCTGCTCTCGAAGGAGGCCCTGCTCCCGGCCGCCCTGCTGGTGGTGGCGGGCTTCGCCTCCATGGTCCAGCTGCTGATGCAGGCCTTCCTGCCCAATGTGCTGAACATGCTGGGCTTCTACGTGGCCGTCCTGGCCGTGGACCTGATGCTCTTCGGCTCCGCCGAGGACGCGGCGGACTTCGGCCTGGGCAAGGGCCTGCTCAGCGCCCTGGAGAACGGCTTCGCCTTTGCCGTGTTCACCCTGGTGCTGGCCGCCATCCGGGAGCTCTTCGGCTCCGCCAGCTTTGCCGGCGCGCCGGTAGCCTTCCTGGAGCCCTATAAAAACGCCCTGCTCACCCAGACCCCCGGCGGCCTGATCGTTTTCAGCCTGCTGCTGGCGGTCTACAACGGGCTCTTCCCCGCCCGGGAGGAGACGGGCAGGAACACCGCCGCAGCCGTGGACTTCCCGGTGGAGGAAAAGGAGGCTGAAGCATGAAAGAGCTGATTCTTCTCGTTCTGGGCTTCGTCCTGGTGAACAACTACGCCCTCAGCGCCGGTCTGGGCCTGACGCCCATGCTGGGCTTCGCCCGCAAGGGGGAGAAGACCCTGGTCCTGGGCCTGGCCGTCACCGCGGTGACGGTGCTCTCCGCCGGGATCCTCTGGCTCCTGCGGGATCTCATCCCCGGCTACTGGCAGATCCTGGCCGCTCTGGCGGTGGTCCTGATCCTGGTGTATCTGCTGCAGCTGCTCTGCGGCAAGAAGCTGGGCGTCTTCTTCCCCATCATCGCCCTCAACAGCGCGGTGCTGGGCCTGGGCCTGAACATGCTCTCGGCCGAGAGCCTGGGAACGGTGCTTCTCAGCGCACTGGGCGCGGGTCTGGGCTTCCTCCTCGGCATGTTCCTGCTCTCCGGCATTCAGGAGAGGATCGAGGAGGACCAGGTGCCCAAGGCCTTCCGGGGCTTCCCCATCCAGCTCCTGGCCGCCGCCATCGCGGCCCTGGCGCTGACCGCCTTCCAGTTCAAGTGAAAGCCCTTTTCGCAAACAAAAAGCTGCGGGCCGATCTGATCCTGATCGCCGCCCTGCTGGCCCTGGCCGGCATCCTCTTCCTGGCGCTCAACCACGGGCGTCAGGAGGGGGGCGTGGCCGTGGTCCGGGTGGACGGCGTGGAGGTGGAGCGCCACTCCCTCTCGCTGAACGGCACCTTCCCCCTGAACGGCGGCAGCAACATCCTGGTCATTCGGGACGGGCAGGCCTGGCTCTCCGAGGCCAACTGCCCGGACCACATCTGCGTCAAGCAGGGGAAGATCCACTATACCGGCCAGGTCATCACCTGTCTGCCCAACCGCCTCACCGTCACGGTGGAGGGCGGGGAGTCCGACGGAGTGGACCTGGTGGTCGGCTGAGGTGATCGCATGAAAACCAAAAAAGTAACGGTCATGGCCATGTGCATCGCGCTGGCCATGATCCTGTCCTATCTGGAAAGCCTGGTCCCCTCCCCGGGCATCCCGGGGGTGAAGCTGGGTCTGGCGAACCTGGCGGTGATCTTCGCCCTGTACCGGCTGGGCTGGAAGGAGGCTGTGGGGGTCTCCCTGCTGCGGGTGCTGCTGGTGAGCCTGCTTTTCGGCCACGTTGCCAGCCTCATGTACAGCGCCGCCGGCGCGGTGCTGAGTCTGCTGGGCATGATCCTGCTGCGGCGCATCGACAAGCTCAGCTGCGTCTTCGTCAGCGTCTCCGGCGGCGTGCTGCACAATCTGGGCCAGATCCTGATGGCCTGGGTCCTGATGGGGCGAAACGTGGTCTACTATCTGCCGGTGCTGATCCTCAGCGGCACCGTGGCCGGCGTGGTCATCGGCGTGGTCTCGGCCCTGCTGGTCAAGCGTACCGACATCGGAGAGCGGAAGTAGTTTTGTGCGTTGCGTTTTGAGAGTCAAGAGCTGAGTTTTGAGCGCTGAGAGTTGCGTTTTGAATTTTGATAGCAGAATTTTAGAATTGAGTTTTGAAAAGAAGACGGAGCGTTCGGCAAGTTTTTTGCCGAACGCTCCGTCTTCGCCGTAGTGGCGACCTTCGGTCGCCCTCCGTTCCGCCCCGCCCCGCGTGCGTGATCTGCGGCGCGAAGTGGGCATCGCGCCCTACGCGGTTTGACCGTCCCGTGCCCGTAGGGGAGGGGCTTGCCCCTCCTGCCGTTTCGCGCCAATGCCCGTAGCGCCGGGCATTGCCCGGCGTCGTTCTACGTGGATTTCGCCGAGCGATGCTCGGCGCTACGGGGAGCCTGTGCAGAGACGAAAGCGAGGCTGTGAACCTTTTGGATTCACAGCCTCGCTTTCCTGCGTTTTCGTTTTTCGTTCAGAGCCGCTGCAGCAGCTCTTCGGCGGCGGCGTCAAGGTCGTCGCTGTTGACCCGGGCGTCGCAGAAAGCCGACAGCGCCCGCTCCTTCTCCGCCTGCTCCAGGCGCACGCGCAGCTCGAATTCGCTGCGGGCGACGGCCCGGCAGCGCTGCTCCAGCACCGGCGCGGAGGGCTCCACATACACGCACAGCGCCTCCGGCATGTTCTTTTTGAGCTGGGCGGCCCGCTCCACCGGCAGGTTCAGCAGCACGTCGTGCCCGGCGTTCAGCTCAGCCTGTACCAGGCGGCGGGAGGTGCCGTAGTCGTTGCCGGCGAACTCCACGCACTCCAGCAGGTCCCCGCTCTCCTTCAGGGCGTTCCAGCCCTCCAGGTCGTAGAAATAAAAGCCCACGCCGTCGGTTTCGCCCGCCTTCATCTTCCGGGCGGTGACGGGGGTGACGGGGCGCAGCGACTGCCGCCGCGCAAAAAGGGTCTTCACGATCTCGCCCAGCCCCGCGCCGGAGGGGCCGGAGAGCACAAGCAGTTTCGCCATGGCAATGTCTCCGTTTCTGTTGAGAATTCTTGCGTCTATCATACAGGAAAAAGGACCGGAAATCAAGTCAGCCGGAAGATGGCGGGCTTGCCGCTGCAGAAGAGCTTTCCGCCCTCCACCGTCACCGCTTCGCCGCCCAGCAGGTTTTCATAGCGCCCGTCGGGGATTTCCAGCCGCTCCTCCAGGCTGACGAGGCCGGGTTTGCCGTCCAGGGAGAAGACCCCGGCGCAGCCGCCCCGCCGCAGCACCGCGATGCGCTGCTCGTCCTCCGCCTGGCCCCAGAAGCTGTCCGCCCCGGAAAAGCATGTCTTCCGGATCTCTCCCAGGCGGCGCAACAGGGGGCTCAGGTCCTTTCCGGTGTCCCGGTCGATGGGCTCCTTCTCGAAGAGGCTGGGCAGGTGGGCGTCTGCAAACTCCTGCCCGGCGTAGAGCAGCACCGTGCCCTTGAGGAAGTACAGCATGGCGGTGTAGTTGATGAGCGCCGCCTCGTCCCGGATCACCGAGGCGATGCGGGGCTGGTCGTGGTTCTCCAGGCAGCGGAGCTTGTTGTAGTTGGCGGGGTAGGCGGATTCCTGGAAGTCCAGCAGGTCCAGCCAATGGGAGAGGGGCGCGGTCCCGCGCAGGACCTTGTCGAAGGCCTCCCGCACGTCGTAGTCGTATTCGATGTCGAAGGCCTCAAAGGCCTCCGTGTCCCGCATGGCTGGCAGGCCCCGGCGGCGGGCCAGGGCGCCGAAGCTGCGGTGCACGGTCTCCGCCAGCCAGATGCAGTCCGGGTTCACCTCGGCCACGGCCTTCCGGGCGGCCTTCCAGAAGGCCAGGGGCACCAGGGTGGCCACGTCGCAGCGGAAGCCGTCCACGATCCCGGCCCAGAAGCGCAGGGACTCGATCTGATAGTCCCAGAGAGCCTTCACCCGGTAGTCCAGGTCGATCACGTCCGCCCAGTCGCCGAACTTGTTGCCGGGCTTCCCCTCCGCATTTCGATAGTAGAACTCCGGGTGCTCCGCGAAAAGCACCGCGTCCGGGGACGTGTGGTTGTACACCACGTCGATCAGCACCTTCATGCCCCGCCTGTGGATCTCGTCCACCAGGGCCCGGAAGTCCTCCATGGTCCCGTAGGCGGGGTTCACGCTGCGGTAGTCCCGGTTGGCGTAGGGGCAGCCCAGGCTGCCCTTTTTGCCCTTCACCCCGATGGGGTGGATGGGCATGAACCAGACGATGTCCGTCCCCAGGGCCCGGATCCGGTCCAGGTCGGGGATCACCGCCCGGAAGGTCCCCTCGGGAGTATGGGCGCGGACGTAGATGGAATAGATCACCTGGGTCTGCAGGCGGATATCGGTATTTTCAGCCATGCTGCGTTCTCCTTATGATGGTATTGTCTGGCCGCGTCAGTTCACGAACAGGTCCTTGCGATTGCCGAAGTAGATGATGTTGATGATCAGCATCACGAGACTGAGCCCGAGGCTGACGATGGTGTTCGAAAGGTCCAGCTGGGAGAGGGGGACGCCGGAAACGGCGCTCGCCGCCAGCAGGTACAGCACGGCCACCGCGGTGTTGGCGATCTGGAGAAGGTAGTAGAGCAGGGGTCCCCTGCGGCGGAAGCGAGCCAGCTGCATCCGGGCGACAATGGCAAGGACGACCAGGCCCAGGAGCAGCAGGATGTAGACAAGATCCAGGGTCCGCAGCTGCGGGAGGGCGGCATACACCTTGTCGGCCTGGCCCTGATACCGGGCGCCGGTGGCGGTCATCAGTGCGGCGATGCCGTTCACCGCGGCGTTGGCGAAGAGCTGAAAATAGATGATGAACTTGTACCAATTCATGCCCCGGGGATCGTTGCGGGGGTCGGCGGGCGCGGTCCTCGGCGGATAAGGCTGCTGGCCGTAGCTGGGCTGCTGGCCGTAATAGGGCTGCTGGCCGTAGCTGGACTGCTGGCCGTAGCTGGGCTGCTGGCCGTAGCTGGGCTGCTGATCGGCGTCGGATCCCCAGAAGCCGCCCTCGTCGGTGAGGACGGGGGCCGGACGGGGAGCGGGGGCCTCAATGGCGCTGCCGCAGTAGGGGCAGAAGCGGCTGCCTTCGGCCAGCAGATTGCCGCAATTCGGACACTGCATAGGGCGTGCTCCTTTCTCTGTTTCTGGACCTACTGTACCCCGCGGGGCCGGGACTTGTCAAGAAAAAGCTCCCCCGCCGCAAAAACGCGGCGGGGGAGAGCGGGGCCTGCCCTGTGCGGATTCGCCCCTCGCCCCACGCCGTAGGGGCGACCGACCGTCGCCCGCCGATCTCCCGCCGACCGTCATTGCGAACCAGTGACCGAGTCACTGATGTGGCAATCCGTATTCCACGTCATCCCGCACCGCCGCCGTCCGCCCCTCGTAGGGGCGACCGACCGTCGCCCGCCGTTTCACACCGAGCCTCTGTCTGCGGAGCGATCAAGGGATCGCTCCCTACGCGCCGACGTCCGTCCTCCGCCGTAGGGGCGCTTCAGGTCGCGCCCGCCGCCCCGCGCCGACGCCCTCCGTCACGGCGCTTGCGTGAGACGCGCCGCGACACACCCAAGACCCTCAAAGAGGGAGGCAACCCCTTCCGTCATCCGCCTCGCGGGGGATCGGCGGACGACACCTCCCCCGGAGGGGGAGGCAAGACGTGCCGCAGCGCCGAGCATTGCTCGGCGCTGCTACGAACTACGAACTACGAACTACGAACTGCAAGCTACACCAGGCACAGGGCGCTCAGGGTCACGGCGGAGAAGACCATCCAGGCCCGCATGCTCTTTTTGCCCGTGAGCAGGTTCCAGCCGAAGGCCAGGCAGCCCGCGAAAAGCACGCAGACCAGCCAGCTGCTCTGGAGCCGCAGGGGCGTGAAGCCGAAGCAGTCGATATACAGGGCGATCTTCGAGAAGGCCACGACGGCGAAGAGCAGGCTCTCGGCCAGCAGGATCAGGCAGAGGATCAGGGTCGGGCGGTTCTCCCGGACCGGGGTCCGGCTCATGCGGCTCACCAGCCAGAGCAGGGCGAAGTTCACCGCCATCACCTTGCACAGCTCAAAGAAGCCCTCCCTGGCGTACTGGGACACGATGAAGCCCTCCGGCAGGGTCCGGGTGAAGGCCCCGAAGAGATAGCGGCTCTGCACCGCGAAAAACAGCAGATACAGCAGGCAGAAGGCCCCGGTCAGCAGCGTCCACACCAGGTTCGGCACCTTGCGCAGGCTCTCCACCCAGCCGCAGAGCGCCTTGCCCCGTTCCCGGAGCGTTTCCGGCTCCTCCCGGCCGGTCCCGGCCAGCAGGCCGAAGAGATACTGGCCCACCGGCAGAGAGAGGAGCAGCTTGCCGATCCATTCGCGGTTCCAGTCAAAGCGGAACCAGTCCCCGATCCGGCCCATCAGGCTGTCAAAGCCCTTGTCCGCGTCCATGAGAAGCCCCGCCGCGACCACGAACAGCGCCGCCGCCGCCAGCAGCGCCAGACACGACCAGAGCAGGGTCGCCCCCTTGACGCGCCGCCGGTTCCGGAAGGGCTGCCGGAGGGCGAAAAAGACCGTGCGGATGCGGAGATAGAAGTGCTTGAAGGGGAAGAGCAGAAAGCCGTGGATCCCGTCCAGGGGCAGCAGATGGCCGCTTCTCCCCTCGCAGAGTCGCCCGCTGCGGCTCAGCAGCCACCACACCGCGGCCAGGTGCAGGAAGAGGCTGCGCAGATAGGGGTCCCAGACGTGACTGTCGAGCTTGTCCAACTCCGGCCAGAGCATCAGGCTGAGCAGGATCGCCCCCAGACAGCCCAGCCAGATCCAGCTCTCCCGGGGCCGGGGCGTCCTCCAATGGAGCAGCTCCGCCAGGGCTACAAAGCCCAGCGTGAACACCAGGGTCCAGAACGCAGAGCCCTTTTCTCCCAGACCTCCGAAAAACAGCATGCTGCCCCACAGATACCACCAAGCCAGCAGATACACGGCGAAGGCGGCGACGATCTCCTGCCAGCCGGCGGAAAAGGGCTTGGAGGCCGGCTGCGGGGAGAGGGGCGGGTTCAGATCCGTCCGCAGGCCGCAGTCGGGGCAGTAGCGCTCCCCGGCCACCAGCCCCGCGCCGCAGCGAGGGCAGCGGAGGACCGGCTTGCGTACGGGCGCTTCTCCGGCGCCCTCGACCGGCGTCTCGCCCGCCGGCAATTCGCGATCCGTCATATGCGATTCTCCTTTCAAAAATGAAGAAATGAAGTTTACTTCATTTCTCTTCGTCGTCCACGAATTCCAGCAGATCCCCCGGCTGGCACCGCAGCTCATGGCACAGGGCCATCAGGGTGGTGAAGCGCACGGCCTTGGCCTTGCCGGTTTTCAGGATCGAGAGGTTTGCGGGGGTGATGCCGATGCGCTCGGCCAGCTCCGCGCTGCCGATCTTCCGCTTCGCCATCATCACGTCCAGATTGATGCGGATCTCCATGCGCCGGTCCCCCTCAGATCATCAGGTCCAGCTCGTTCTTCATGTCCAGCGCTTTCTGGAAGACGTTGCGGACGATGCGAACGATCAGGGCCATGAAGCCGGCCGCGGCTACGGCGATGAGGAAGGGCAGGTAGAAGAAGCAGCCCCCGACGCAGATGAGCGCCGCGGCGGCGCAGCAGAGGCTCACCCGCTGCAGCAGGGCGATGTTTTCCTCCGTGAAGACCCGGGCCTGCCGGAGATTGCCCAGCAGCCGCCACAGGGCCCAGAGCAGCACCCAGCCGAAGACGCTGCAAAGCAGCAGCACCGCCAGGATCCCCCAGACGGCCTGCCCGTCCATGCCCCGCAGGGCGACGAACCAGTTCACGATCCGCCAGCAGCCCAGATCCAGTACCGCCAGCAGCAGTGCGAACAGGACCACGCAGATCTGAGAGAACAGAATGCTCTTGCTTTTCAGCCAATCCTGCATAGGATATCCCTCCCTTTGCCTCTCTTGCCCAGAGCATAGCACGGAGAATATTGTTTGTCAATACAAAAACATCGAAAAACGATATTTATGAGGCTCTGCAAGCGCGAAACGGCGGGCGCATCGTGATGCGCCCTTACGGCGCGGGGCGAAACGGCGGAGCGTATTCGGCGGGCAGGGTCTGCCCGTTCAAGCGGCGCAAAGAGACCTCATCCGTCATCCGCCTCGCGGGGGATCGGCGGATGCCACCTTCCCCGTGCGCGGGGAAGGCTTTGCGGGCGCGAATCGGCGGGCGACCAAAGGTCGCCCCTACGGGTGCGGGACGAAACGGCGGAGCGTTCCAACCTCCCCTGTGCAAGGGGAGGTGTCGCCCGGCGTCTCACGCAAGCCGGGTGACGGAGGGGTTGTACCGTCCTCCGTAGGCGACCCCATTGGCGGGCGACCGCAAGGGCGGAGCGAAGCGGAGGGCACCCCTCCGGCGCGGGGACGGACGTGGGCGCGTATTCGGCGGGCAGGGTTTTGCCTTCCCCCCGCAGTCTGCCCGTTCAAGCGGCGCAAAGAGACCTCATCCGTCATCCGCCTCGCGGGGGATCGGCGGATGCCACCTTCCCCGTGCGCGGGGAAGGCTTTGCGGGTGCGAATCGGCGGGCGACCAAAGGTCGCCCCTACGGGTGCGGGACGAAACGGCGGAGCGTTCCAACCTCCCCTGTGCAAGGGGAGGTTAACGGGCCGGACGTGGGCCCTTACGAACTGCGAACTGCGAACTACGAACTGCGAACTGCGCCCCGCGCCCCGCGTCCTTGTGCCTTTTTCCCGAAAAGCGGCGGGGGAGGGGCAAGATTTTGGGGCGAGACGCCGAACTTCGCCTTGCCTCTTGCTTTTCGGCGCCGTCTGCCGTATAATCCGAAGCGAACAAGAGATTTTTAAGCATCGGTACAGAGAGACCGGCAAAATCGCTCATAGCGGAGGGGTGCGCGGGAGCGCGCCCGCGCCTTTGCGTGTCTTGCCGGAAACGGCAGGGCATTTTTTCTTGATGCGAAGGAGAGACGGGCCATGAAGCTGAAAGCGCAGATCCTGGACGAGGCGGGCATGAACCGGGCCCTTGTCCGGATCTCCCACGAGATCCTGGAGCGCAACAAGGGCGCGGAGAATCTGCGGCTCATCGGGGTGCGCCGCCGGGGCGGCCCCATCGCCCGGCGCATCGCGGAAAACCTCCTGCGCATCGAGGGCCGGGAGGTGCTGGTAGGCAGCGTCGACATCGCCTTCTACCGGGACGATCTGAGCCGCCTGACCGAGACGCCGGAGCTGCGGAAGACCGAGCTGCCCTTCGACGTGAACGACCGGGACGTGGTGCTGGTGGACGACGTGATCTATACCGGCCGCACCGCCCGGGCCGCCATCGAGGCGGTGTTTTCCTGCGGCCGGCCCCGGAGCATCCAGCTGGCCGTGCTGGTGGACCGGGGGCACCGGGAGCTGCCTGTCCGGCCGGACTATGTGGGCAAGAACCTGCCCACCTCCCGCCAGGAGCTGGTGGAGGTCCGCCTGCCCGAGTTCGACGGGGAGACCGGCGTTTTCCTGATGGACATGAACGAATGAAAACGCGCAAAAACGATTGATATAGAGGCGCGCCCCTCGCGGCGCGAGACAAACAAAAGAAAGAGAGGAACAGAAAATGGACAAGAAAAACAAGAACCTGGAAGATCTCGGCACAGAGGGAGCGATCTACGACGCCAGGACCCTCGGCACGCCGAAAATGCTGGTGCTGGGCCTGCAGCATCTGTTCGCCATGTTCGGCGCCACGGTGCTGGTCCCCATCCTGACCGGCCTGAGCGTCACGGCGACCCTGCTCTTCGCGGGCCTGGCCACACTGTTCATGCACCTGGTCACCAAGCGCAAGGTCCCCGTCTTCCTCGGCTCCTCCTTCGCCTTCCTCGGCGGTTACTTTTCGGTCAAGGCCGCCGGCGCCGAGCTCGGCTTCAGCGAGCCCGAGTCGCTGGTTTACGCCTGCGTGGGCGTGGCCTGCGCCGGCCTGCTCTATCTGGTCCTTTCGCTGATCTGCAAGGCCTGCGGCTCGAAGAACGTGATGCGCTTCTTCCCGCCCGTGGTCACCGGCCCCATCATCATCGCCATCGGCCTGATCCTGGCCCCCTCCGCCATCAACAACTGCTCCGACAACTGGTGGATCGCCCTGACCGCCATCGTCGTGGTCATCGCCTGCAACATCTGGGGCAAGGGCATGCTCAAGATCGTCCCCATCCTGATGGGCGTCCTCGTTTCCTACCTGCTCGCGGCCGTGACCGGCAATGTGGACTTCAGCAGTGTGAAGGAAGCCGCCTGGATCGGCCTTCCCGTTCAGCTCGACAGGACCGTCTTCAGCCTCTTCGGCGCCGAGAACTTTAACGCCGGCTTCCTCATCTCCTCGATCATCATGATCGTGCCCATCGCTTTTGCGACGATGATGGAGCACGTGGGCGATATCTCCGCCATCGGCGGCACCATCGGGAAGAACCTGATCGAGGATCCGGGCCTGCACCGCACCCTGATCGGCGACGGCGTGGGCACCACCATCGCCGCCCTCTTCGGCGCCCCGGCCAACACCACCTACGGCGAGAACACCGGCGTGCTGGTGCTGACCAAGGTCTACGACCCGAAGGTCGTCCGGATCGCGGCCTACTTCGCCATCGTCCTGGCCTTCTGCCCCAAGTTCGCCGAGCTGATCCACGCCATGCCCGTCGCCACCATCGGCGGCGTGTCCATCGTCCTCTACGGCATGATCTCCGCCGTGGGCGTGCGCAACATGGTGGAAAACCACACCGATTTCCAGAAGTCCCGCAACGTCATCGTCGCGGCGGTCATCCTGGGCCTGGCCCTGGGCATCAACTTCTCCGGCAGCCTGGGCGCGGACATCACCACCGCCGGCAACAACGCCACCGGCGCCATCTCCTTCATGATCGGCGACATGAAGATCGCCCTCTCCGGCCTGGCCGTCGCCTCCATCGTGGGCATCCTGCTCAACGCCATCCTCCCCGGCAAGCGGGACGAGTACATGCCCAACGAGAAGAACTCCGGCTCCCTCGGCAAGTTCTGATCCCGAATAAAAAATCACATTGCCCCGGAAGCTTCACGCTTCCGGGGCGCTCAGACTGTAGACAAAGTGGGGAACCTGTCATCCTGAGCGAAGCGCAGCGAAGTCGAAGGATCTAAAAAACCCGTGTTTTCAAGACTTTAGATCTTTCGACTCCGGCTTCGCCTCCGCTCAAGATGACAATCTTTTCGGTTTGTCTACACATTGCCCCGGAGGCTTCACGCTTCCGGGGCTCTGTATTTCCAGAATCTAAAACCTAAAACCTCAGTCGCTCAGCAGGACCCGGGCGGCGATGGCCACGGCCTCGTCGATGAGGGCTTCGGTGTGGGTAGCCATGTAGCTGGTGCGCAGCAGGCACTCGCCGGGGGCGCAGGCCGGGGGCAGCACCGGGTTCACGTAGAGTCCGGCCTCGTAGAGCTGCCGGTTCTTCGTCAGGGTGCGGATCGGATCGTAGGTATAGAGCGGCACGATGGGCGTGTCGTCCGACTCCCGGATGGGCACGCCCGCGGCCTTGAAGCCCCGGCGGGCGTAGCGGGCCAGCTCCAGCAGCCGGGCGGGCCGCTCCGGGTGGGCCTCCAGGAAGCGCAGGGCCGCCAGAGCCGAGGCGCAGGCGGCGGGCGGGATGGAGGCGGAGAAGATGAAGGGCCGGGAGTTGTGGCGCACATAGTCGCAGACCTCCTCGGAGGCCGCCATGTAGCCGCCCAGGCTGGCCAGGGACTTGGAGAAGGTGCCCATGATCACGTCCACCCTGTCCTCCAGGCCGAAGTAGCTGGCGGTGCCCCGACCGCCCTCGCCGAGCACGCCCAGACCGTGGGCGTCGTCCACCATGACCCGGGCGCCGTACTTCTCGGCCAGAGCGCAGATCTCCGGGAGCCTGGCGATGTCGCCGCCCATGGAGAACACGCCGTCGGTGACGATGAGGCGGCCCGCCTCGTCGGGGATGCCCGCCAGAAGCTTTTCCAGCTCCGCCATGTCGCTGTGCTTGTAGCGGAGCATCTTGCCGTAGGAGAGCTTGCAGCCGTCGTAGATGCTGGCGTGGTTTTCCCGGTCGCAGATCACATAGTCCCCCCGGCCAACCAGGGCGCTGAGGATGCCCAGGTTGGACTGGAAGCCGGTGGAGAAGGTCACCGCGCCCTCCTTGTGCAGGAAGACGGCCAGCTCCTTTTCCAGCTCCAGGTGCAGCTGCAGGGTGCCGTTGAGGAAGCGGGAGCCGGAGCAGCCGGTGCCCAGCTTCTCCAGGGCGCGGAGGCCGGCCTCTACCACGCTGGGCTCGGTGGTCAGGCCCAGATAGTTGTTGGAGCCCAGCATGATGCGCCGCTTGCCCTCCATGATGACCTCCACGTCCTGCCGGGATTCCAGGGCGTGAAAATAGGGATAGATCCCCTGCGCCCGAATGTCCCGGGCCGTGGTATAGCGGCGGCATTTCTCAAAGATATCCATAAGCGCTTCTCCTTTGTCTGTATGGGGGAGACGGGACCGGCTCCTGCCGAAAATAATTCAAAAACTAAAAGTAATTATACAGGTCAGCTGTAAAATTGTCAATCGGGGAAAAGCTCACAAAAGAAGACCCGGCGAAGAAGGGCCTCTCCGCCGGGAACTGTTCAGATTGTACGAAAACGGCTCAGCCCTCGGTGCTCTTTTCCCGGCGGCGGAAGCGGGTCCGGGGGCAGAAGCAGCAGAAATAGCCCAGCAGGCACAGAGGCAGAGCGGCGAGAACGTCCAGCGCCGAGTGCTGCTTGACGAACAGCACGCTGACACAGACGAGCAGCTGCAGCACCACAAAGGGGACGGCGAAGGCCGGACGGCCCAGGCGTTTGTCCTGCAGGACCACGCAGGCCATGCCGAAGGCCACCACCACGTGTTCCGAGGGCAGGGCGTTGCGGGGCGGATCGGTGGCGTAGGTGATGCTGACGATCCAGGAAAAGACGTTCTGCCGGGGCATGGCCCGGAAGGCCTCCGCCTGGGAGACGGGCCAGTCCGTCACCGGTCGGCCGGGGTAGTAGTTGGGATAGACCAGAAACACCAGTCCCGCGATCAGAATCGTCAGGATCATGTAGTCCATGAAACGGCGGAAGAGGGAGATGCTCCAGCGCAGGGTATAGAGGGAAATAAACGCGCCGCAGACAAACCACAGCACATAGGGGACGATAAAGACCTCCAGAAAGGGGATCTGCCAATCCAGAGCACAGGAGATGGGGTGGTAGGTCCAGGGGAGGCGGCCGCAGGCGGTGAAAAAGGCCAGCTCCACAGGCCAATAGAGCAGCAGCCAGAGATGGCGGTATTCTTTTTTCTTCCAGTCGGAAAGCCGGAGGGAACGGTATTCCTTCCAGCTGATCTCTTCACACATGAAGTACTCCTTTCGGCGGGCAGGGGACTTTCCGCTTCAAGTGCAGGATACGCTCCCGGCGTTTAAGAAACAAGAGGGAGCGGGATTAAGATTTGTTTAACACGGGGTTGCCGGGGAAAAAGGGGGCAAAAGACCGAAAAAGCCCGTCGCAGCACACGACAGGCTTGATTTCGGGTAATGTTGAGATTACACAGCGCGGGTGACCTTGCCGCTGCGCAGGCAGCGAGTGCAGACGTAAACATGTTCGGGAGAGCCGTTCACGATGGCCTTGACGCGCTTCACGTTCGGCTTCCAAGTACGGTTAGAGCGTCTGTGAGAATGGCTGACCTTGATGCCGAAGGCCACGTCTTTGTCGCAGAACTGGCACTTTGCCATAAGTTGAAGCACCTCCTTGCTTGTGTTTACTGCTTTCCGCCGGAAAGACAGCTCATACATAATAGCAGAGGAACCTTGCAAATGCAAGAAGAATTTTTTCTTTTTTTGCATTTTTTCTTCCCGGCGCAGAAAAAGCTCCGCACGGGGGGATCTGTCTCACAGAGTTCGCGCCCGCAGGCGCGAAAAAAGCAGGATCGTTTTTCCGGGTATCTGCGGGGCAAACCGTCTCACAGAGTTCGCGCCCGCAGGCGCGAAAAAAGTTCGATCGTTTTTTCCGAGGACATGCGCCTCGGAAAAAACACCGCTCAGACCGCCAGTGTGCAGCTTGGCCTCTCCCGCGGCCAAGCTGCGCATGCAGCGGGCTGCAAACCCCTTGCCTCCGAAGGCGAAGCCTTTGGAGGCAGAGAAAACGCCCGGGTGCGTGGAAAGTGCTTGCCAAAAGCCGGAAAAGTGAGTACAATAAATCATATATTATCATCGGAGGTCTGTGCCCATGAGAAGCAAGTATTCCGTCAAGCTCAAGACCATCGTGGCCGACCACAATCTGCGCCCCATCCACCTGGCCAAGGACTATGAACAGGCCGTGCTGACCACGGCGGACGTGAACCGCCCCGCCATGCAGCTCACCGGCTTTTACAACTACTTCGACCCCCGGCGCCTGCAGATCATCGGCCGGGTGGAATCCACCTATCTCAGCACCCTGAGCCGGGAGGAGCGGCGCCTGGCTTTCGAGCGCTTCATGGGCTACGACATCGCGGCCCTGGTGGTCTGCCACGGGGTCACCCCCTCGCCGGAGTGCGTGGAGATGGCCGAGCGCTTCGACCGGAACCTCTTCGTCACCGACGAGGACACCTCGGACTTCCAGGCCAACGTCATCGCCGCCCTGCACAACTACCTGGCCCCCCGGCTCACCACCCACGGGGTCCTGGTGGAGATCTACGGCGAGGGCGTGCTGCTCATGGGAGACAGCGGCATCGGCAAGAGCGAGACCGCCCTGGAGCTCATCAAGCGGGGCCACCGCCTGGTGGCGGACGACGCCGTGGAGATCAAGAAGATCAACCGGGACCACCTGGTGGGCACCGCGCCGGAGCTCATCCGCTATTACATGGAGCTGCGGGGCATCGGCGTCATCAACGTGCGCCACATCTACGGCGTGGGCGCCGTGAAGCCCAGCACCGGCATCGACCTGGTGGTGAAGATGGAAAACTGGGTCCCCGGCAAGGCCTACGACCGGCTGGGTCTGTCCAGCGAGAGCGAGAACATCCTGGGCGTGGACCTGCCCTGCGTGACCATCCCGGTGACGCCGGGCCGGAACCTGGCCGTGATCCTGGAGCTGGCGGCCATGAACAACCGCCAGAAGAAGATGGGCTACAACGCGGCGGAGACCCTGGCCGCCGAGCACGACATGGCCATCGACAAGGGGAATGTATAAGGAGCAAGCTATGGAAAATCTGGAAAAAGCCATTGCCGAAATCAAGCAGGCCCTGCCCGGGCTGACCCTGCTGGAGCAGGAGCCCCTGGCCGCCCACTGTTCCTTCCGCATCGGCGGCCCCGCCCGGGCCCTGGCCGTGCCCCAGGACGTGAGCTCCCTGGCCAGGATCTGCAGCATCCTGAAGGAGCACCAGCTGGCCCCCTTCCTGCTGGGCAACGGCACCAACATCCTGTTCCCGGACGAGGGACTGCAGGAGCTCTTCCTCATCAGCACCGAAAAGCTGCAGAAGCTCTTCCTCCTGCCCGACGGGGCCATCTACGCCGAGGCGGGGGTCTCCCTGTCCCGGCTGGCCTCCTTCGCCCAGCAGAACGGCCTGCAGGGCCTGGAGTTCGCCAGCGGCATCCCCGGCAGCGTGGGCGGCGGCGTGTTCATCAACGCCGGGGCCTACGGCGGGGAGCTGAAGGACGTGATCGAGAGCGTGGTCTGTCTCTACGCGCCGGACCAGGGGCTCTACGAGCTGTCGAAGGAGCAGTGCGCCTTTTCCTACCGCAAGAGTTATTTCAGCACCCACGGGGGCTGCATGATCCTCAGCGCCGTGTTCCGGCTCCAGCCGGGGGACAGGGAGGAGATCGCCGCCAAAATGCGGGAGCTGAACGAGAAGCGCCGGGCAAAGCAGCCCCTGGAGCTGCCCAGCGCCGGCAGCACCTTCAAGCGGCCGGAGGGGCACTTCGCCGGGGCCCTCATCGAGCAGGCGGGCCTGAAGGGCTTTACCGTGGGCGGCGCCCAGGTGAGCGAGAAGCACGCCGGCTTCGTGGTGAACGTGGGCGGCGCCACCTCCCACGACGTGTACGATCTGATGCTGCACGTGCGCAAGACCGTGTACGAAAACAGCGGCGTGGTCCTGGAGCCGGAGGTCATCATCCTGGCCCCGGACTACAAGCTGGAGGACAAGGGCCCCAGGGTGCACGGCAATATCGTCACGGTGAACGGACCAGCAGAAGAGTGAATAACGAATCGTGAAAAGTGAATCGTTATGGTGTCCGCCGGGCGGACGGATTGAAATCATCGCCGAAGGCAATCCCAAAACTCTTCACTTCTCACGCTACCAAAGAGGGGTGCTTTTATGGAATTTCTTATCATCACCGGCCTCTCCGGGGCGGGAAAGAGCCGCGCGGCGGACGTGCTGGAGGATCTGGACTACTACTGCGTGGACAATATGCCCGTGGCGCTGATCCCCCGCTTCGCCGAGCTGTGCCTGGACGCCCACGGCCGCTATGACAAGGTGGCCCTGGTCACCGACGTGCGAGAGCGGGACGGTTTCGGGGAGCTGCTGAACACCCTGGAGGAGCTGAAGGCCATGGACTGCACGGTGCGCATCCTGTACATGGACGCGGACCTGCGCACCCTGGTGCGGCGCTACAAGGAGTCCCGCCGGCCCCACCCCCTGGCGGGGAAGGGCGTGACCCTGGAGCAGGCGGTGGCCCGGGAGGAGGAGCTGCTGGCCCCCATCAAGGCCCGGGCGGACTTCATCCTCAACAGCTCCCAGCTGACCCTGGGTCAGCTCCAGAGCCGGATGTTCGGCCTCTTCGCCGGGGCCGGACAGAAGCGGGAGCTGCAGGTCACGGCCATGTCCTTCGGCTACAAGCACGGCATCCCCATCGACGCGGACCTGGTCTTTGACGTGCGCTTTCTGCCCAACCCCTTCTATGTGGAGGCCCTGCGCCCCCTCTGCGGGCTGGACAAGCCGGTGTCGGACTATGTATTCAGCTTCCCCCAGACCGGCCAGTTCATGGACATGCTCACGGGGCTGCTGGAGTTCTTGATCCCCCACTATGTGGAGGAGGGCAAGGTGAATCTGGTGGTGGCCGTGGGCTGTACCGGCGGACGTCACCGCAGCGTTGCCATCGCCGCCGCCCTGCGGGAGGCCCTGGAGGCAAAGGGCGTCAACTGCGTCAACGTACACCGGGATATTGAAAAGTGAACGGGGGAGCGCGAGCGGCGAATCGGGGCGGCGCGGAAAACGCCGGACTGCGCGCCGTCCCTCCCGTCATCCCGAGCGGAGCGCAGGTACAGACCACGTCCGTTCCTGTCATCCCGAGCGGAGCGCAGCGAAGCCGAGGGATCTTTCCCCTCGCGCAACTGAAATGGGTGAAGAGAATGAACCAGTATTTTGTCTACATGCTGACAAACTTGAACGACAAAGTGATGTATATCGGCGTCACGAACAATCTTGAGCGCCGCCTCTATGAGCACAAGAACGAACTCATTGACGGATTCACAAAGACATATCACGTCCACAAACTGGTATACTTTGAAGAAACAAGCGACGTAAATGCGGCTCTTGAGCGCGAAAAACAGATGAAACGCTGGCGGCGGGAGAAAAAGAACGCCCTCGTAGAGACGATGAATCCCACCTGGAGAGACTTGAGCGAGGATTGGGAATAAAAAACTCCCGGTACCCCGTCATCCCGAGCGGAGTGCGGGTACAGGCTACGCCCGTTCCTGTCATCCCGAGCGAGCCCGCAGGGCGAGTCGAGGGATCTGAATGAAAAGTCTTGAGAAAAGATCTCTCCGCTCGCTTCGCTCGGTCGAGATGACAGTGCTTGTTACGCTCGGTCGAGATGACAGAGGCGCCCCGCTACGCGGGAGCCCACTTTGGACAGAAGAGCGCATAAGGAAAGCGAACTCCCTCAGTCACGGCGCTTGCGTGAGAGGCGCCGTGCCGGCTCCCGCAGAGAGGGAGCCTATAAGAAAGTGTGATTGAAATGTCTTTTTCCGCCGAGGTAAAAGCGGAGCTGTGCAGGCTGCCGCTGGAAAAAAAGAATATCGCTCTGGCGGAATGCTACGGGGTGCTGATGTACTGCAACAGCTTTTCCCCCCGGGAGCTGCGGATCATCACCGCCAGCGCCGCCTTTGCCGAGCGGCTGCCCCGACTGTGGCGGCGGGCCTTCGGATCGAGCTTCGACCGGGTCTCCCCGGAGAAGGAGGGGGGCAAGCGGAGCTTTACCGTTACCGAGCGGGAAAAGCTCAGAAGGATCTTCGACGCCTTCGGCGGGGAGATCGACGCCGCCCTCAGCCACCACATCAACTTTGGCGTGCTGGAGGAGCCGGGGAGCATGGAGGCCTTCGTCCGCGGCGCCTTCCTGGCCGGCGGCAGCGTCACCGATCCGGAGAAGCGCAGCCATCTGGAGCTGGCCACGCCCCACCGGAACGTGAGCGGGGAGATGACCTCCATCCTGCTGGACCTGGGCTTTGAGCCCAGGGAGACCCAGCGCCGGGGGGACAGCCTGCTGTATTTCAAGAAGGCCGACGCCATCGCGGACTTTCTCACCCAGATTGGCGCGCCGGTCTCCGCCATGAACGTGATGACCGCCAAGGTGGACAAGGAGATGCGCAACCTGGTCACCCGGCGCATCAACTGCGACACCGCCAACGCCGACAAGACCGTCCTGGCCGCCCAGGAGCAGATCGACGCCATCCGCGCCGTGGCCAAGGCCTGGGGCGGGATCTTCGAGCTGCCGGAGCCCCTGCAGCAGGCGGCCATGCTGCGCATCGCCAATCCCGAGGCGAGCCTGGCGGACCTGGCGAAGCTCTCCGACCCGCCGGTGACCAAGAGCTGCCTGAACCACAGGCTGAAGAAGCTGCTGAGCATGGCGGAGCAAGCAGAACAGAGTGAACAGTGAACAGCGAACAGTGAACGGAGAACAGCATACAATGATGGCGTCGCGCGAAGCGTGACGGATTTCAAAACCTCACGCCGCAGGCGTGAAAGCGCAACTGTTCACTTTTCACTGTTATCTGTTCATTTCCGACCGAAGGGAGGAACCCCTTCAGTCAGCCGCCTTGCGTGAGACGGCGTCTGACAGCTCCCCCCCGGGGGAGCCTATAAGGAAGGTTGATTGAAATGTCCTTTGTCCATCTCCATGTGCATACCGAATTCTCCCTGCTGGACGGGGCCTGCCGGATCGACAGGATCGCGAAAAAGGCCAAGGCTATGGGACAGACCGCCCTGGCCGTCACGGACCACGGGGTCATGTACGGCGCGGTGGCCTTCTACAAGGCCTGCCTGGCCGAGGGGATCCGGCCCATCATCGGCTGCGAGGTCTATGTGGCCCCCCGGAGCCGCTTCCAGAAGGACCACGGCACCGACTCCGGCTACTCCCACCTGATCCTGCTGTGTCAGAACGAGCGGGGCTACCGGAACCTGTGCTACCTGGTGTCCTGCGGCTTCACCGAGGGCTACTATGTGAAGCCCCGCATCGACTGGGAGCTGCTGCACGAGCACGCCGAGGGGCTCATTTGCCTGTCCGGCTGCCTGGCCGGGGAGATCCCCCAGGCCCTGCTTCACGGGGACTACGAGCGGGCGAAGAAAAAGGCCCTGGAGCTGCGGGCGCTCTTCGGACCGGAGAATTTCTATCTGGAGATCCAGGACCACGGCATCCCGGAGGAAAAGCAGGCCGCCAAGGAGCTGATCCGCCTCTCCGAGGAAACCCGGGTCCCCCTGGTGGTCACCAACGACGCCCACTATATCGAGAAGGAGGACGCCTATTACCAGGACGTTCTCATGTGCATCCAGACCGGCAAGACCGTGGACGAGCAAAACAGGATGCGCTTTGAGAGCCGGGAGCTCTACCTGAAGAGCGAGGAGGAGATGCGCGCCCTCTTCCCGGAGCACCCCGAGGCGGCGGACAACACCGTGAAGATCGCCGAGCGCTGTCATTTTGATTTCACCTTCGGGCACTACTACCTGCCCCGCTTCAAGCTGCCGGAGGGGGAGAGGGACAGCGCCGCCTATCTGCGCAGGCTCTGCGAGCAGGGCTTTGCCGAGCGCTTTGCGGGCAGGCCCGAAGTGCACAAACAGCTGGACTATGAGCTGAGCATGATCGAGAAGATGGGCTTTGTGGACTACTTCCTCATCGTCTCGGACTTCATCGGCTACGCCAAAAGAAACGGCATCCCCGTGGGTCCCGGCCGGGGCAGCGCCGCGGGCAGCGTGGTGAGCTACTGCCTGCACATCACCGACGTGGACCCCATCAAGTACTCGCTCTTCTTCGAGCGATTTCTGAACCCGGAGCGGGTGAGCATGCCGGATATCGACGTGGATTTCTGCGTCAACCGCCGGGGCGAGGTCATCGACTACGTGAACCGGCTCTACGGCCAGGACCACGTGGCCCAGATCGTCACCTTCGGCACCATGGCCGCCCGGGCCGCCGTCCGGGACGTGGGCCGGGCCCTGGGCGTCAGCTACGGGGAGACGGACGCGGTGGCCAAGCAGGTGCCCTCCGGCCCGGGAGCCCTGAACATCACCCTGGACGAGGCCTTGAAGCTCTCCAAGCCCCTGAAGGAGATGTACGAGAGCGACGAGAACCTGAAGCGCCTCATCGACGTGGCCAGGGCCCTGGAGGGCATGCCCCGCCACGCCTCCACCCACGCCGCCGGCGTGGTCATCACCGAAAACCCGGTGTATACCTACGTGCCCCTGGCGAAAAACGACGAGAGCGTGGTCTGCCAGTACCCCATGACCACCCTGGAGGAGCTGGGCCTTCTCAAGATGGACTTCCTGGGCCTGCGGAACCTGACGGTGCTGGAGGACGCGGCCCGGATGGTCCGCCGCCGGGAGCCGGACTTCCGGGTGAACAAGATCCCCGAGGACGACGCGGAGACCTTTAAGATGCTGGCCGACGGGCACACCACCGGTGTATTCCAGCTGGAGAGCACCGGCATGACCGGGGTCTGCATGCAGCTGCGCCCCAAGAGCATCGAAGACATCACCGCCGTCATCGCCCTCTACCGGCCCGGGCCCATGGACTCCATCCCCCGCTTCATCGAGTGGTCCCAGCACCCGGAGAAGGTGCGCTACAAGCACGAGCTGCTGCGGCCTATCCTGGAGGTCACCTACGGCTGCATCGTCTACCAGGAGCAGGTCATCCAGATCTTCCAGCGCCTGGCGGGCTTCTCCCTGGGCCAGGCGGACATGATCCGCCGGGCCATGTCCAAGAAAAAGCACGCCGTCATCGACGCCGAGCGCAAGGCCTTCGTCCACGGCGACCCCGCCCGGCACATCGACGGGGCCGTGGCCCGGGGCGTGCCGGAGGACGTGGCCAACAGCATCTACGACGAGATCCTGGACTTCGCCAGCTACGCCTTCAACAAGGCCCACGCCGTCTGCTACGCCTTCGTGGCCAACTGGACGGCCTATATGAAGCGCCACTATCCCCGGGAGTATATGGCGGCCCTGCTGACCTCCGTGCTGGACAGCAGCGCCAAGGTAGCCGAGTACATCGCCGCCGCCAAGGAGCTGGGGGTGGACACCCTGCCCCCGGACGTGAACGAGTCCGACGCCAACTTCACCGTGGCCGGGGAGCACATCCGCTTTGGCCTGGTGGCCATCAAGGGCATCGGCTGGGGCGCTATCCAGAGTCTGGTGGCCGAGCGGGAGCGGAACGGCCCCTTCCGGGACTTTGAGGACTTCTGCCGCCGCATGGCCGGGGGCGAGCTGAACAAGCGGGCTGTGGAAAACCTGATCCGCTCCGGCGCCTTCGACAGCATGGGCTACAAGCGCCGGGCCCTGCTGACGGTCTATGAGTCCGTGTTGGACGGGATCCTCCGGGCCCAGCGGGACAATATCTCCGGCCAGATGGACCTCTTCGGCGGCTTCGGCGAGGAAGAGGACAGCCCCTCCTCCTTCCTGGTGCCGGAGCTGGACGAGTTCCCCAAGCGGGAGCTCATGGCCATGGAGAAGGAGGTCACCGGTCTCTATCTCAGCGGCCACCCCATGGACGAGTACCGGGAGAAGCTGCAGCGCCTGGGCGTGGCCTCCATCGGGGCGATCCTGGCGGACTTTTCCGGCGAGGACGGCCCCCGGGACTATGCCGACGGGCAGAGCGTCACCGTGGCGGGGGTGGTCCAGAGCGTCCGCACCCGGCCCACCAAAAACGGGGCCCTGATGAGCTACGTCCAGCTGGAGGACAACAGCGGCAGCATGGAGCTCATCGCCTTCCAGCGGGTGCTGGACGAGGGCGGCGGCTATCTCAAGGAAAACGCCGCGCTCTGGGTCCGGGGCCGCATCTCCGTGCGGGACGAGAAGGAGCCCCAGCTGATGCTGGACAGCATCCGCCCCCTGTCCGACGCGGACGCGGTCCTGCCGGCCCGGGAGCCGGGACGCAGCGCCCCGCCGCCCCGGGAAGCGCCCCGGAACGCCCCGCCTCCGGCGGAGCAGAAGCTCTGGGTCAAGCTCCCCAGCCGGGAGGACCCCCGGCTTCACCGCATCGAGCTGATTTTGAAGATGTTCCCCGGCCAGCAGCAGCTGATCCTCTGGTGCGAGAAGGAGAAAAAGCGCATCGGTGCCCGCTGCCTGATCCACGAGGGCCTGATCCTGGAGCTGCAGGAGATGCTGGGGAAAGAAAATGTTGTGATAAAGTGAGGGAAAGCCTATGTGGAAATGCCCGGAATGCCAGACCGCCAACCCGGATTACGCCCGCTTCTGCACCAACTGCGGCCGGCTCCGGTCGGAGGGCGGGGGCGAACAAAGCGGGGGGACCGGTGGGAAGACCAGCGGGGGGACCGGTGGGAAGACCAGCGGCGGAAGCAATCTCTGGCTGTGGCTGGTGCTGGCGCTGCTGGTGCTGGCCAGTGCCGCCCTGGTGCTGATCCTGGTGCTGAACCGGGACAAGACGCCCGACAAGTCCTCAGATCCGGTCCACACGGCCGCGCCCGCCGGAGAACAGCCGACGGTCCCGACTCCCGTTTCCGAGCAGGGAAATACCCCGACGACGGCGCCCACTGCCGCTCCGACGGCGGCGCCCACTGCCGCTCCGACGACGGCGCCCACTGCCGCTCCGACGACGGCGCCCACTGCCGCTCCGACGACGGCGCCCACTACCGCCCCGACGACGGTGCCCACCGCCGCCCCGACGGCGGTGCCCACTACCGCCCCGGTCCAGGTCCCCATTACGAGTCCTCCCGCGGCCTTCGTCGGCTATCTGGACGACGCCTCCCGCCTGGAGAGCAAGGGACTGGGCCAGCTCTGCCGGGTGATGGAGGACACCATCGCCTACAACGTGCGCACCAGCTGGGGCGCACCGGAGCACCTGGACCGCTCGTATTATGTGGGCTTCTATCTGCTGTCGGCGAAGACGGACAGTACCTGGCCCAGAAACATCCTGGTGCTGGTCTACCGCAACGAGGTGACCATCAGCATCCCCGCGGAAAAAGTGAACAAGAGCCTGAGCTATTACTATACCCTGCGCTTTGACAACGTCTGGTGCAACGAGGACGGCAGCCTGAACCTGCCTGCCCCCCAGAAGCCCGAGCGGAGGGTGGAGGCCAACATCCCCGGGCACTACTTCTATTACATGGGCTATCAGACGACGGACGAGGTGTTCCGGTATATGCTGGAGCCCTATACGGACAATTACGAGCTGACCCAAAGCTATGCAGGATAAGCAAACATGGAAACGCCCCGACGAAAGGGCGTGTAGCTAAGGGATGCGATAGCCGTAAAAAGGATCTTTTCGCGCCGAACTTCGTTGAAAATGCTCGGAATACATAGCCAGTATTCCTGCGCTTTTCGCCTCGTCCGACACAAAAATCTCACTTT
>CACYLY010000026.1 GCA_902775355.1 Oscillospiraceae bacterium | reverse complement strand
GAACAAGAAGTTCGAGCTGGCGGGCAAGACCTTCCACGAGGGCGACTACATCTCCATCGACGGCTCCACCGGCAAGATCTACGACGGCATCATCCCCACGGTCGACGCCACCATCGCCGGCGAGTTCGGCCGCATCATGGGCTGGGCCGACAAGTACCGCCGTCTCGGCGTGCGCACCAATGCCGACACCCCGCAGGACGCCGCCAAGGCCCGTGAGCTGGGCGCTCAGGGCATCGGCCTGACCCGCACCGAGCACATGTTCTTCAACAGCGACCGTATCGCCGCTTTCCGCGAGATGATCTGCTCCGACACGCTGGAGGAGCGCGTTGCCGCACTGGCCAAGCTCGAGCCGATGCAGCAGGCCGACTTCGAGGGCATCTACGAGGCCATGGAGGGCTGCCCCGTCACCATCCGCTACCTCGACCCGCCTCTCCACGAGTTCGTTCCCACCGAGGAGGCCGACATCGAGCAGCTGGCCAAGGATCAGGGCAAGAGCGTCGAGGCCATCAAGAACATCATCGCCGGCCTGCATGAGTTCAACCCCATGATGGGTCACCGCGGCTGCCGTCTGGCCGTCACCTACCCCGAGATCGCCGAGATGCAGACCCGCGCCGTCATCAAGGCCGCGCTGGCTGTCCAGGCCCGTCATCCCGAGTGGACCATGGTCCCCGAGATCATGATCCCGCTGGTGGGCGAGGTCAAGGAGCTCAAGTACGTCAAGGACGTTGTCGTCAAGACCGCCGACGCGGTCCTGGCGGAGGCCGGTTCCGACATGAAGTACCTCGTCGGCACCATGATCGAGATCCCGCGGAGGCCGAGTTCTTCTCCTTCGGCACCAACGACCTGACCCAGATGACCTTCGGCTTCAGCCGTGACGACGCCGGCAAGTTCCTGGGCGCCTACTACGAGCGGAAGATCTACGAGAACGATCCCTTCGCCCGCGTGGACCAGATCGGCGTCGGCAAGCTGGTGAAGATGGCCGCTACCCTGGGCCGCAAGACCCGTCCCGACCTGCACCTGGGCGTCTGCGGCGAGCACGGCGGCGATCCCAGCTCCGTGGAGTTCTTCCACAAGGTGGGTCTGGACTACGTGTCCTGCAGCCCCTTCCGCGTTCCCATCGCCCGCCTGGCTGCCGCGCAGGCCGCCATCAAGGAGGACATGGCCAAGGCCGCCGAGACCAAGAACGCCGAGGACGAGGTCAAGGCCAAGGTCGAGGCCGCCCGCACCGCGCTGAAGGAAGCTACCGATAAGCTCACCGCCGCCGCCCAGAGCGCCGGTGCCGAGCTGAAGGACTTCGCCCAGGCCGGCTTCAAGTCCCTGCTGGCCGGCTGGGAAGAGGCCAAGAAGACCTTTACCGAAGAGCGCAAGTAAGGCAGGAACGAAATAAAACCCACGAATAAACGAGGCGCGTCCCACCCGGGACGCGCCTCAGACTGTAAACGGACTCATGCGACAAGGCTGGATATGCATGGGGAGATTGTGAAGAGGGGAGGGTATGCCCCTCTTCACGTTCAATCTATCGAAAATGGAAACTTTTTCGGAAGTTTCCATTTTCGTTTTCAAGCTGTCGACACTTTGTCGGCAGCTTGAGGCGCGTCCCACCCGGGACGCGCCTCGTATTCGTAGGGGCGACCTTCGGTCGCCCGCCGAATACACGCCCGCGGAAACCGCTTCCCGTAGCGCCGAGCATTGCTCGGCGAAATCCGCGCAGGGTCGCCCAGCGATGCTCGGCGCTGCGGGCACGTTGCTTCATGATAGAAAACGCCGAGCGATGCTCGGCGCTACGAGGCACCGTCGACACCGCTGCGTTCCGGGAAGACATGACAAGGCGTGGAGACTTCTGCACATGGGATCGCCCCTGCTTCTCCATGGGAAAAGCAGGGGCGATTTTGTTTTCTTTCTTAGATCCGGTCGGGGCCTCAGCCTTCCGCGCCGGTGACGGTGACGTTTTTCAGCAGGGTCAGGGCGGGGATGCGCATGGTATCGTACTGGGCCTGCTCCCGGCTCATGCGCATGTCCTTCACGAAGTCGAACATGGAGCCGGACACGGAGCCGCCGGACACGGGGGTGACGGTCTCGCCGTCGTGCCAGTAGCCCAGGCGGATCTCGCCGAAGATGTCCCCGGTCATCTCGTCCACCTGGAAGTCGGAGAACTCCACCGCCTCCAGATAGGGGCCATTCCGCAGCTCTTCCTCGCTGGCGGTGCCGCCGGTGACCTCGATGTTCTCGGGGTGAAAGCTGTTTTCCAGACCCATGTAGCAGGAGAACATGCGGCGGCCCAGGATCTCCCTGACTACGCCGTCCTGAATGATGCAGCAGTCCCGGATGGGGGCGCCTTCGCTGTCGAAGCCCTGGTTCCGGGAGGAATTGGGCAGCTCCCGCCGGGCGAAGACATTGACCTTGTCCCCCAGCAGCTCCTCGGCCACGGGCTTGCCGACAGTCCAGTCGCTCATGCGGCGGAAGATCATGGCCGGGTCGCAGCGATCGACGAAATACTCGTAAATGCTGCAGGCGTCGCTGCCGGAGAAGAGCACGTCCGCCTTCTCCAGGTTGGGCGTGGGGCGCGTGCGCAGCCGGTCCCGCCCGTAGGCCATGGCCTTGCTCAGGTCCCGCTTCAGGGCCTCACTGTCACAGCTGCCGCTGGTGAAATTGCGGTACAGCTCGATCTCGTGGCCGTCCTTCCGGGCGTTCACCACCACCTCGATCATGCTGTCGGGGTAGCGCTCGGTCACATCCACGCCTTCGGAGTTCAGGAAGCGGCGGACCTTGTCGCTGACAAAGATCTCATAGCTGTTCACGTCCTCCGTGTCCGTCTCGGGCAGGGCGTCCATGGTCCGGATGAAGTCCTCCGCGATGGCGGCCACGTCCACCGGCGCCTCCATGGGCTGGCCGGGCCGGGGCGGATTCAGAGTGTAGGGCTTGTTTTTCACCAGGGTGGCCCGATAGGCCAGGTCCTGGATCAGCTTCTTCGCCTCCGCCTCGGTGGCGGTGGGAGACAGATCCGCGGAGGCGCTGCCCATGAACTTGCCATCCTCGATGAGCTGGTAGACCCGGATCTGGATGTACTCCAGGTCCTTGGCCCGGTGCTGATCCAGCTCGTGGCGGATGAAATAGAACTCCCAGCCCCGCTCCTTGACGGCGCTGAGCTCCCAGGCGTGGACCCCGGACTCCTTCAACAGTGCAACGATTTTATCCAGCATTATCCCAGCCTCGCTTTCGTTTTCAGATAGGGGCCGCCGTCGGAGACCTTGACCCACTCCTTATAGCCCTTGCCGCAGCCGCCGGCGCCGAAGATCTCCCGGTGGGGGGAGAGCATGGAGATGTTCCCCAGCAGGTCGGGCACATAGCCGGTCATGATGATGGGGGCCACGATCTTTCCGGTGAGCTTGCCGTGCTTGATCTCCCGGCCCATCTTGATGATGCACTGGATGCCCCAGTGCTTGGGGTCCTCCATGCCGCTCTCCATGCCCTCCAGCAGGTAGCCGTCCTCGATGGAGGCGATCATGTCCTCCAGGCTGTCCGTGCCGGAGTCGAAGACGGTGTTGGTCATGCGGGTGTAGACCTTGTGGGCGAAGTTCTGCCGCTTGCCGTTGCCCGTGGGCTGGATCCCCAGGCGCAGGGCGCTGAGGGCGTCGCAGATGCCGGTCTTCAGGATGCCGTTTTCGATCTCGGTGACGTCTCCGGCCAGGGTGCCCTCGTCGTCAAAGGCGTAGCTGGTCACGTTCTCGGCGCAGAGGGCACCCTCGTGCATGGTCACCCGGTTGCTGCCCACCCGCTTGCCGATGTATTCCTTGCCCAGGGCCCGGTTCTTCACGAACATGTCCATCTCCACGCCGTGGCCGAAGGCCTCGTGGGCGATGAGGCCGGTGACCTCGGGGCTGGCGATAATCTCATACTCGCCCGGCTCGATGCGGCCGGCGTCCAGCAGCTCCAGGGCGGTCTTCACGGCCTTGTCCCCGGCGGCGGGGAGCTGGTCGAAGAGCTCCGGCCCGCAGAGGCCGGACACGCTCTGATAGCCGATCTGGTTGCGGCCCTCCCGCATGGCCACGGCGGCGGCGCTGCCCTCGCTGTAGACATAGCTCTGGCTCATGTCCCGGTTCTCGGTGAGGAAGAGCTTGCAGACGTGGGTGGACTGGGCGGAGGCCATGCACTCGATGAGCTCCTCGGACTGCTCGCCCATCTTGTCGATGAGGGCGGAGAGCTTGTCCACCAGGGGCTTGGCGTCGGTCTCCTCGGGCAGCAGCTCCGTCTCCTTCTCCACGAAGAGGGTGACGGGCTCGTCCGGCAGCAGGGGGGTGGGATAGGGCTTGACCCCGGTTTTGGCCAGGAGCGCCAGCTGGGCGTCCAGGGCCTGGCGGATCTCCGCGGCGGCGGCCTCGGGCCGGGCCGGGTCGAAGCAGCTCAGGGCGTACTCGCTGTACTGCCCGTCCCGGTAGACGCGCACGACCACGCCGCGCTCGGTGGTCATGGTCTCGCTGCCCACGGAGCGGGCGTGCCGGGAGATGCGGACCGTCAGTCCCTTGGAGTCCGTGGCCAGGACGCTGACATAGTCGTAGTCGGGCCGCAGGAGCCGGATCAGCTGCTGCAGACCGGGCTTGATTCCGCTCAGGTAAGCGGAAAAGGGTGCTTTCATAGGCGCAGTTTCCTCCTTATGATATTCGGATGGGTCCATTATACCAAGCTCCGCTCCCGATGTAAAGCAAAACGGACGCCGCGAGGGCGTCCGTTTCAGGCTGTCGACAAAGCTTGTTTCGTGTCATCGCGAGATCGTGTGTGCACACGACCTTTTTCTCCCGCCCCGGTTCAGGTTTCGCCTTTTTCCCGCTTTTCCGCGGTGTCGATGCTCTTGCCGAAGACGAAAAAGCGCTGATACAGGAACTCCGTGACGAAGTTGACCACCATGGTCAGGCCCAGCACCAGGTATTCGTTCCAGCCCCAGCGGTTGGTCAGCACCACGCCCCACCAGATCGAAAGCGGCGTGAACACCACATAGAAGAGCAGCACCTTCAGCATGGCGATGGGGACGTTGGCCGCGCTCTTAAAGGTGAACTTCCGGTTGAAGGTGAAGTTCCACACCACGCTCAGCGCCAGGGCGATGAAATAATTCGGTCCGTAGTCCTTCAGATCGGTGACGCCGATGTGCGTCAGCAGCCGGTTCATCAGGGGAAAGGCGTCCTCCGGCCAGTGGATGAACAGGTTGAGGACCGTGAAGGACAGGACCTCGATGAGCCCGGCGCTGATGGAGAAGAGGGTGAATTTCAGGGCCCGCAGGGCCTCTTTTTTCTTGTTGTTTTCCATGGGCGTTCCCTCCTGACGGGGATAATTATAGCGCAGAGAAGGGCGAGAGGCAAGGAAAATCTTCAAAATCTTGAAGATTACAGCCGATGCTCCTGGGAGCCGTTCACCTCCTGTACGACCCTTTTGAGCAGCTCCGAATAGGACTTGCAGGCGGGGAGGAGCAGGAGCAGCGACATGGTAAGGATCTGCACGGCGGTAGCGATGATATACGAGAGGATATGCAGGCGCAGCACCCCGTCCAGATCCAAAGAGAGAAGAGAAAGCATCCTCTCCCGGAACACGGTCGACGCCATCAGGATCCCGCCAAGCAGTGGAAATACAGCAAGCATTCCCGCTCCTTTGTATAGAAGCAGGGCAAGAAACAGGGAGAGAAGAAACGCCCAGATATTTACCGGATTGAAGTCTATGAAGCCGATGTGGACGCAAATCAGATCCATAACGAAGAAAAACAGGCGGCTCATAACCCATAACAGAACCAGCAGCTCCGTCCATTTTTTCCCGTTTCGAAGAGAGGGATCCTGAAGAAAGCCTTCCTCCGCTCTCGCTTGGATGGCGGCACGCCGTTCTTTCCCATTCATGGCATACTCCTTTCTTACCGCGCCTGCTCCAGGTCGCTGATGTGCATGTACTCGTCGTAGCTGCAGCGGCGGTCGATGATGCCGTCCTCGGTGATCTCGATGATGCGGTTGGCCACGGTCTGGGTCAGCTGGTGGTCGTGGCAGGAGAAGATCACGTTGTACTTGAAAGCCTCCAGGCCGTTATTGAGCGCGGCGATGGATTCCAGGTCCAGGTGGTTGGTGGGCTGGTCCAGCACCAGGAAGTTGGCGCCGGAGAGCATCATCCGGGACAGCATGCAGCGGACCTTTTCCCCGCCGGAGAGGACCTTGGCGGGCTTGTACACGTCGTCGCCGCTGAAGAGCATCCGGCCCAGGAAGGTGCGCAGGTAGCTCTCTCGCTTGTCGGCGGAGAACTGGCGCATCCACTCGATGAGATCCGCGTCGAAGCCGTCGAAAAAGCTGTTGTGGTCCTTGGGGAAGTAGCTGGGCTGGATGGAGGCGCCCCACTTCACCGTGCCCTCGTCCGGCTCCTCCTCGCCCATGAGGATCTTGTAGAGCATGGTGACAGCCAGCTCGTTTTTGCCCACCACGGAGATCTTGTCGTCCCTGCCCACGATGAAGCTGACCTTGTTGAGCAGCTTCACCCCGTCCACGGTCTTGGAGACGTCCGTGACGAAGAGCCGGTCCTTGCCGGGCTCCCGCTCGGCCTTGAAGCCCACCCAGGGGTAGCGCCGCCCGGAGGCGGGCAGCTCCTCCACGGTGATCTTGTCCAGCAGCTTCCGGCGGCTGGTGGCCTGCCGGGACTTGGACTTGTTGGCGGAGAAGCGGGCGATGAAGGTCTGCAGCTCCTGGATCTTCTGCTCGGCCTTCTTGTTCTGGTCCCGGATCAGCTTCTGGATCAGCTGGCTGGACTCGTACCAGAAGTCGTAGTTGCCCACGTACATCTTGATTTTGCCGTAGTCGATGTCCACGATGTGGGTGCAGACGTTGTTGAGGAAGTAGCGGTCATGGCTCACCACCAGCACCGTGCCGGCGTAATCCATGAGGAAGTCCTCCAGCCAGACCACGCTGGCCAGGTCCAGGTTGTTGGTGGGCTCGTCCAGCAGCAGCACGTCCGGCTTGCCGAAGAGGGCCTGGGCCAGCAGCACCTTCACCTTCAGGCGGGGGTCGATGTCCCGCATCAGGCTCTCGTGGAGCTCCACCGGGACGCCCAGGCCCTGGAGGATCCGGCCCGCGTCGCTCTCGGCCTCGTAGCCGCCCAGCTCGGAGAATTCCTCCTCCAGCTCCGCGGCACGCAGGCCGTCCTCGTCGCTAAAGTCCTCCTTCTCATAGATGGCGTCCTTCTCCCGGCCGCAGTCGAAAAGCCGCTGGTGGCCCATGATGACAGTGTCCAGCACCCGGCAGTCGTCATAGAGGCTCTGGTTCTGCTTGAGCACCGACATGCGGCGCTTGGGCTCCAGCACCACGGCGCCGGAGGTGGGCTCCAGCTCCCCG
Source organism: Oscillospiraceae bacterium (assembly GCA_902775355.1). Lineage (GTDB taxonomy): Bacteria > Bacillota > Clostridia > Oscillospirales > Oscillospiraceae > Limivicinus. The sequence continues at coordinate 30,082 of CACYLY010000026.1, read as the reverse complement.
GAGAGGATCTTGATAAAGGTGGATTTGCCCGCGCCGTTGGCGCCGATGATGCCGTAGCAGTTGCCGGCGGTGAACTGCAGGTCCACCTTGGAAAACAGCACGGAGGGTCCGAACTGCATGGAAAGGTCGTTGACGGTTAACATAGAGGGTTCCTCCTGATATAAAGTGTAGCCGTAGGGACGGGCATTGCCCGTCCGCTTCCTCGCAGAAGGCTAAGATTCCGAAAAGTATTCGTCCTCGGCCCATTTTGCTGGGTTGTTGGAAATATACTGATATTTGATGAGGAAGTCACTCTCGTCACGGATTACGTGATCGTAAAATTTTTCTTGCCAAACCGGTTTGCCCCATTGCTTTGTGACATGCCCCTTCAGCTGCTGGATAATTTGACCCAGCTTCGGCCCGCCGGGAGAGGTAATTTGCAGCAGAAGGTGCACATGGTTGGGCATAACAACATATTGATCGAGCACGGTTCCTTCATATCTCACAGGGATCTGAAGAATAGCGTCTTCCACGACATGACCCAGCGGGGAGAGCTGAACTTCCGGCGGACGACCAATGGTCGTCCCTACGGCGATGTGCGAGAGAACAGGCCGACGCTCTTTCGTACAAATCGTGACAAAATAAGCACCAGGCGTGCTATAATCATAGTCATCCAGTCGATGTGGTTTTCTCGTTGGAAAAGGGGAGAAACGCATAGCCAAATACTCCTGTTCTGCATCGGGTGCCGCGCACGACCGATGGGTGGGCCCCTGCGGGGCAGCGGCGCCGCACAGGGCCGTAGGGGCCCACGCATTACCCGTCCGCATTCGGATCGACAGCAAGCCGATCAGCCCATTCCCCGCGTTTACCGCAGCTTCTGCCAGCCGAGGCTTGGGGCGATCTTCTCGATCTCCGGCAGCAGCTCCGCGCCGAAGACCCAGATCTCCTTTCGCCAGGGGTGGCCCAGATAGCCGAAGCGGAAGTCCTCGTCCAGGAAGAAATAGTAGTCCCCGTCGGGAAAATAGAAGGGGAAGGCGGCGATCCATTTTTCGCCGTTCTGGTCGATCTGCTCTTCGGATCGCTGTTCCTCGTCCTTCCGGGGGTCAAAGAGAAAGGCGCAGTGATTCCAGTCCAGGGCATAGAGCTTTTCCCCGGGCCGGGTGACCGCCAGCAGGCCGCCCTTGACGGCCTCCTTGGTCCGCTCGATCTGCTCCTGATTCACCGTGTCCAGGGCGTAGACCGCCCAGGGCTTCGGCAGCCGGAAGGGCCGCTTCCACCACAGCAGGGAGTGCTCCCGCTCCCGGCTGTCCGGCCGGAAGCGCAGCTCGGTCCGGACCCGCTCCTCCAGGTCCCGGGTCTCAAATTCATTCAACAGCATAAGGTGCTCCTTTCTATTTCGCCCCGGCCTTCCGTAGCGCCGAGCATCGCTCGGCGACGTGTATCACAGGCCAGCGTACCCGTAGCGCCGAGCATCGCTCGGCGACGTGTATCACAGGTCAGCGAACCCGTAGCGCCGAGCATTGCTCGGCGAAAAATTATTTCAGCGAAGAATAATACTCATCTTCTGCCCATTTTGCGGGATTGTCAAGAATGTATTGATATTTGGTCCGATAGTCCGCTTCGTTCCGTACCGCGTGATCGTAGTATTTGTCCTGCCAGATGGCTTGCCCGCATTGCTTCGTAACGAATCCCTTCAAATGCTGGATGATCCTGCCAAGCTTTGGCCCGCTCTCTGACGGAAGGCAAACAAGAAGATGCACATGGTTTGGCATGATCACATAAGCATCTACCTGTGTGCCGCTGTATCGCTCGGGAATCTGCAGAATAGCCTCTTCGGTAAGAGAGCCAAACGATGACAGTCGAACTACGGGAGGGTCAATAGCATTGTCGCTGGGGCAAACCTGCGAGAGGAGGGGAAGGCGGTCTTTCACGCAAAAGGTTACAAAGTAAGCACCTGCTTGACTGTAATCGTAATTTGCGAGTCTCAGGTGTTTCCCGATGCGGTTTGATCGGTTCATGACAGCCTCCCGGTGTCGGTTTGAAATGGTTCGCCGAGCGATGCTCGGCGCTACGGGGAGCGCGGGGGTTTCGCCGAGCGATGCTCGGCGCTACAATTCTTTCCGCATCCAGCGCGGGGCAAATTCCCGATAGCCGTGTTTGGGGTAAAACGCATAGGACTCGAACCATTGCTCCCGCGGCTCGCCCAGATGCACCCGGGCCTCCCGGATGCCTCGGGCCTTCATGGCCGCCTCCGCCGTCTCCAGCAGGGCCGAGCCGACGCCCCGCCGTTTCAGCGCGGGCTTGACGTAGAGCCGATGCAGCCGGGCGACGCCGGGCTCCGCTTCGAGAGAATAGCCCACGCAGCCCACGACCCGGCCGTCCTCATCCAGCGCCAGCCAGAACCCGGTTCCGGCCTGCAAATAATGCTTCTTCACGTCCAGCAGGTCCTCGTTCAGACGCGGGATCCGGCCCAGGGCGTCCTTGGCGGAGAGCACCATGAAGATCATATCGTCCCGGTATTGCTCTTCATAGGGGATGATCCTCATGTTTCCGCCCCTCCGAAGTATTTCTCCACGAAGTCCACCTTGTCCACGGTGAACTCCCGGCCGCGCAGGTAGTTCAGGATCCCCGCGTCGGTGGGAAACTCGAAGCGCAGCTTGTAGGAATACAGGGCCTGGCCCTTCTCGTCGAAGTTCTTGTTGAAGCGCTCCCGGCCGTACTTGCCGTCCCCCAGCAGGGGCCAGCCCGCGTGGGCCATCTGCACCCGGATCTGGTGGGTGCGCCCGGTGAGGAGCCGGCATTCCACCAGGCTCAGGGCCCCCTTGCTGCGCAGGACCCTGTATTCCGTCACGGCGCTGCGGGTCCCGGGCTCGGGCCTGGCCTTCACGAAGACCTGATTTTTCTGGGCGTCTTTGAAAAGGTAGTTCTCCAGCCGCCCCTCCGGGGGCTTGGGGCGGCCCTGGACGGCGCAGAGATAATACTTTTCGATCTCCCGGTCCCGGATCTTGTCGTTGAGGATCCGCAGGGCCTCGGCGTTCTTGGCGGCGATGACGATGCCGCCGGTGTTGCGGTCGATCCGGTTGCAGAGGGCGGGGGCGAAGGCGTTTTCCTCCTTCGGCCGCCACTCGCCCTTTTGGGCCAGGTAGGCCTGGATGTGGGCGATGAGGGTGTTGTAGTCCCAGACCCCGGCGCTGTGGCAGAGGACGCCGGGCTTCTTGTCCGCCAGGAGGATGTTCTCGTCCTCGTAGACGATGCTGAGCCGGGGCGTGCCCACCTTGAGGTACGAATTCTCCTCCCGGGGCTTTTCAAAAAACTCGTCGTTGATATAGAGCTGCAGCAGGTCCCCCAGCTCCAGGCGGGTATCCCGCTTGGCGCCCTTGCCGTTCACCTTGATGCGCTTGAGACGGATGTACTTCTGCAGCAGGCTCTCCGGCAGCAGGGGCACCGCTTTTCCCACGAAGCGGTCCAGCCGCTGGCCGGCGTCGTTGGCGTTTACCCGCAATTCTTTCATAAAAATGAACCTCGGAACTCCCATTTTTTTGTAGTATACAACATAAAATAAGCCTTGACAAGTAGAATCGCTTCAACTATAATACTTAGGCGACTGTAGCGAGGTATGCTGTATGAAGCTGGATTTGCGCGAAATTATAGAGGTTCCCGGCGGCTCGGTCCCCTTTGAGGCGGAGCTGGAAACGGAAGGTCTGGACTTTCCCGCCGTTCTGTGCTATCATGGCAAGCCCCACGCAGAGGGCCGCGTGTACAACGAGGCCGGCGTGCTGCATCTGGAGGGAACGCTGACGGCGGAGATGACCTGTGTCTGTGACCGCTGCGGCGAGCCCTTTGACAGCGTGAAGGAGACGCAGTTGGACTGCGTGATCGTGGAAGAGGAGAGCGAGGAGCATCCCGAGCTTTTCGTCCTGGACGGGAACGACCTGGACCTGGACGAGGTCCTCTCCACCTGCTTCATTCTGGATATGGAGACCAAGTTCCTCTGCCGGGAGGACTGCAAAGGTCTCTGCCCCAGCTGCGGCAAGAACCTGAACCTGGGCCCCTGCAGATGCAGGAAACAAACGGATCCAAGATTTGCTGTGCTTGAGCAGCTTTTGGATAAATAATCATCATTATTGAGCTGCTCAGAACAGCTTACGATCAGGAGGTGTCAACATGGCAGTCCCGAAAGGAAAAGTCTCCAGACCGTCAAGTGCCCCAACTGCGGCGAGTTCTGCTTGCCCCATCATGCTTGCCGCCACTGCGGACAGTACAAGGGCCGCGTGGTCTTGAACGTTGAAGAGGAGAAGTAAAAAGCTCTAGGAGGAGAGGGTCGGTCCTTTCCTCCTTTTGCTATCCCTGGCGATTGCAAACTGCGTTTGCAATCGGAAAACTCGCGCTTATCGCACTCGGCTTGCGGGGGACGCCTCGTTTGGTCGGCGCGAGGGCTCGCGAAGCTCGCCTCAGGGTGTTTTTGCCGTGGCAAAGCTACGGCAAAAACGATGGAAAAATAATGTTGGGTTGCCCCTACGGAGCGTCTTATGGATCATATCATCAAAGCCATCGACCCCACGAGCCCCCTGCGGCACCACGTGCAGGTCGGAGACAATCTGATATCCATCAACGGCAAGCGGGTGCTGGACGTGCTGGACTATAAGTTCTACGCCTACGACACCCGGCTGGACGTGCTGCTGCGCCGGCCGGACGGGACGGAATACCACATCCCCGTCCACAAGCGGGAGGGCGGCGATCTGGGCCTGGATTTCGAGAGCTATCTCATGGACCGGCCCCGCTCCTGCGCCAACGCCTGCGTCTTCTGCTTCATCGACCAGCTGCCCCCGGGCATGCGGAAGACCATGTATTTCAAGGACGACGACGCCCGGCTCAGCTTCCTGCTGGGCAACTACATCACCCTCACCAATCTCTCCAGGCGGGAGATCCAGCGGATCATCGACCTGCACGTGAGCCCGGTGAACATTTCGGTGCACACCACGGACCCGGCGCTCCGCTGCCGGATGCTGCGCAACCCCCGGGCGGGGGAGAGCATCGAGGTGATGCGCCGCTTCGCGGAGGCCGGCATCGTCATGAACTGCCAGATCGTCTGCTGCCCCGGCTGGAACGACGGGGCGGCCCTGCAGCAGAGCATGGAGGACCTGGCGGCCTTGTACCCGGCGGTGCACAGCGTGTCCATCGTCCCGGTGGGGCTCACGAAGTACCGGGAAGGCCTGGCCGAGCTTACGCCCTTCACGCCGGAGCACGCCGCCGAGACCATCGACCAGGTTACCGCCTTCGGGGATCGCTGCGTGGAAAAATACGGCACCCGGATCTTCTGGTGCGGGGACGAGCTGTACCTGGAGGCCGGGCGGGAGCTGCCGCCGGATGAGTTTTATGAGGAGCACACCCAGCTGGAAAACGGCGTGGGCATGCTCCGCCTGCTGGAGACGGAGTTCCGCTCCGCCCTGCGGCTCTCCGACGCGCCGGACGCCGTGCCCTTCTCCATTGCCACCGGCACCGCCGCGGCGCCCTTCTTCGAGGGCCTGCTGGCGGAGGCCAAACAGCGCTGGCCGGAGCTGGACGGCCGGGTCTACGCCATCGAGAACGACTTCTTCGGCCACAGCATCACCGTGGCCGGGCTGGTCACCGGCGGGGATCTGATCCGCCAGCTGAAGGGCAAAGATCTGGGCAAGCGGCTCTTCATCTCCCAGAACATGCTGCGCCGGGAGGAGCTGGATTTCCTGGACGACGTGAAGCTGGAGGAGGCCGCGGCGGCGCTGGGCCTGCCCATCTATCCCACCGAGTCAGACGGCTTTGCCCTCTGGGACGCCATCTCCGGGGACGCGCTGCCGGAGGTGCATATCCCCCGGCCCGCCCGGGAGGAGACGGAGTACTATCGGTATAACCAGAATTGAGGCGGCTGCAATGACACAGGACATCTGTTTCCCCCTGGACGGGGGCTATGTGAACGTCCGCGTGGGCGCCATCATCCAGAAGGACGGCAAGCTCCTCATGGTGGCCAACGACGAGCTGCGCTACTGCTACAGCGTGGGCGGCCGGATCCAGTTCGGCGAGAGCGCCGAGGAAGCCCTGCGCCGGGAGCTGCGGGAGGAGACCGGCTATGATCTGGAGATCGATCGTCTGGGCTTCATCCATGAGGATTTCTTCCGGGGCGACCTGGGCAAAATGAAGGACAAGCTGATTTACGAGATCGGCTTCTACTACTACGTGAAAACGCCGGAGGACTTTGCTCCCCGCTGCGATGTCAGCGTGGAGGAGGGCTCCGACGAGCATCTGACCTGGATCGATCCCCACGGGGATACGACCCTTTATCCCACCTTTTTCCGGACGGAGCTGGACAAGCCCTGTTCCGGTGTCCGCCACTTCGTGACGGACGAACGGGAGTGAACGCAAACGAACGACCCCTATCGGCGCTTCGCGCCACTTCCCCCAAAGGGGGAAGCTATAAGGAAGGTGATTATATGTCCAGACCTTTGGTTGCCATCGTGGGGAGACCCAACGTGGGCAAATCCATGCTCTTCAACCGCCTGGTGGGGCAGCGCCTCTCCATTGTGGAGGACACCCCCGGCGTCACCCGGGACCGGCTCTACGCCGAGTGCGAGTGGTGCGGGCGGAAATTCGATATGGTAGACACCGGCGGCATCGAGCCCAGCACCGACAGCGAGATCCTGCTGTTCATGCGGGAGCAGGCCCAGATCGCCATCGACGCCGCCACCGTCATCATCTTTGTCACCGACCTGCGCACCGGCGTCACCGCCGCGGACCAGGAGGTGGCCAACATGCTCCTGCGCTCCCGCAAGCCCGTGGTGCTGGCCGTGAACAAGGCCGACTCCACCGGCGACACGGACCTGGGCGTCTACGAGTTCTATTCCCTGGGCCTGGGAGATCCCATCCCCACCTCCGCTGTCCACGGCCACGGCACCGGCGATCTGCTGGACGAGTGCCTGAAGTACTTCCCCCCCGCCGAGGAGGAAGAGGAGGAAGAGGACCTCATCAAGGTCGCCATCATCGGCAAGCCCAACGTGGGTAAGAGCTCCCTGGTGAACCACATTCTGGGGGAGAAGCGGGTCATCGTCAGCGACGAGGCCGGCACCACCCGGGACGCGGTGGACACCGTCTACGAAAACGAGCTGGGGCGCTACATGTTCATCGACACCGCCGGCATCCGCCGCAAGTCCAAGGTGGACGAGCGGGTGGAAAAGTTCTCCGTCATGCGGGCCCAGCTGGCCATCGAGCGGGCGGACGTGTGCCTCATCATGATCGACGCCCGGGACGGCGTCACCGATCAGGACACCAAGATCGCGGGCCTGGCCCACGAGGCCGGCAAGGCCAGCATCATCGTGGTGAACAAGTGGGACCTGGTGGAAAAAGAGACCGGCACCATGGAGAAGATGCGCAAGGACATCCTGCGGGACCTGAGCTTCATGAGCTACGCCCCGGTGCTCTTCATCTCTGCCCTCACCGGCCAGCGCACCAACCGCATTTTCGAGCTCATCAACTACGTCAACGACCAGAGCAACATGCGCATCACCACCGGCATGCTGAATAATGTCCTGGCCGACGCCCAGGCGCGGGTCCAGCCCCCCACGGACAAGGGCAAGCGCCTGAAGATCTACTACATGACCCAGACGGGGATCAAGCCCCCCAACTTCGTCATCTTCTGCAACAGCCGGGAGCTGTTCCACTTCTCATATCAGCGCTATCTGGAAAACCAGATCCGCTCCGTGTTCGGCCTGGAGGGTACGCCCGTGCGTATCGTGATCCGCCAGAAGGGAGACAAGGAATGATCCTCAACTGGATACTGCTTCTGCTGACTGCCGCCCTGGCCTATTTCTTCGGCAGCGTCAGCACCCGCCGGGTGGCTTCCCGCTATGTGTTTCACAGGGATCTGACCAAGCTGGGCCGGGGGAACGTGTGGCTGTCCAACTTCCGCCGCCTCTTCGGCCCCCTGGGCTTTGTGAAGCTGGCGCTGGTGGAGATCCTGAAGGACCTGCTGCCCCTGGGCGTCGGCGCGCTGCTGATCGCCATCCGGGGCCGCTCCGACCTGGGCGTGGCCTTCGCAGGCTTCTGCCTGATGATGGGTCGGCTCTGGCCCGTGTTCAACCGCTACCGGGGAGGTCACGGCTGCTTTGCCCTGATCCTCACGGGACTGCTGCTGGAGCCCTCCGTGGGTGTTCTGGCGGCCCTGGGCATCATCATCGGCATCTGGATCTTCAAGAGCCTCACCGTCGGCGCCGTGCTGGGCGCCCTGGCCATGGCCGCGGTGGCCGTAATGGTGGTGGAGAGCCGCCTGGTCCTGATCCTGACGGCGCTGATCTGCCTGCTGGTGCTGCTGCACCACATCCCCGGCCTGCGCCGGGTGTTCCGCGGCGAAGAGGAAAAGCTGAGCCGGGTGCAGGACATCAGCTACAAGTTCGACGAAGATTTCTGATGCCGGGCCTTCGGGCGGGCGGGGACGGCGTTTTCGGTCCCGCCGGACAAGAGAAAACACTTGAGGAGAGAGAAGCATGAGTTTCTCGGAATTGCTGCTCATCGCCGTGGGCCTGAGCATGGACGCCTTCGCGGTGTCCGTGTGCAAGGGCCTGAGCGTGCAGAAGCTGAAGCCCCGGCACGCGCTGCTGGTGGGCCTGTATTTCGGCGGCTTCCAGGCGCTGATGCCCGTGCTGGGCTGGCTGCTGGGCTACCGCTTCGAAACCCTGATCACCCGCTATGATCACTGGGTCGCCTTTGTGCTGCTGGCCCTGATCGGCGGCAACATGATCCGGGAGTCCTTCTCCAGGGAGGAGGAACTGAACGACGACTTCGGCGTCAAGACCATGCTGCTGCTGGCCGTGGCCACCAGCATCGACGCCCTGGCCGTGGGCATCACCTTCGCCTTTTTGTCGGTGAAGATCCTGCCGGCGGCGGGGACCATCGGCCTCACCACCTTCCTGCTGTCCATCCTGGGCATCTACATCGGCCATGTCTTCGGCGCCCGGTGGAAGTCCCGGGCGGAGCGGGTCGGCGGCGTCATCCTGATCCTGATCGGCCTGAAGATCCTGCTGGAGCACCTGGGGATCATCAACTTCTGAACCCCGCGGAACAAAACGCAAAAAGATCCGTCTCAACTATGAGGCGGATCTTTTTGCGCCCTCCGGCGGAAAAGTCCGGAGAACCGGAGAAATCTTAATAATTCTGAAATCGCGCCGGTGCGACTGTTTTTTGCCGGCAACTTGTGGTACAATGACAACCCGATGGCGAAACGATGGAAATCGTTCCGCCGAGCCGTAATGCGATGACCATTTTCGTGTGCGCATCGAAGAGGATTGGAAAAGAGGCGAGAGAATGCCTGAAAAATCAAAGACGGGAAAGCACCTGCAGCAGAAAAGAGCGCTGCGGCCCACGGTGAAGATCGTCATCGCGGTCCTGGCCCTGCTGGTGCTGATCCTGACGGGGATCCGGGTCTATCACTGGATCGCCCAGCGGGGAGACACCCGGGTGATCGTGCTGGTGAACCCGTGGAACGGCGTCGACAAGAGCGGCTTTCGGCCCCGGCTGAAAACCGTGGAGGGCATCCAGGTGGATAAAAGCTGCGCCGGGGATCTGGAGAAGCTCCTGGCGGACTGCCGGGCCTCCGGCACCCCCATCACCTTGACGGCGGGATACCGGACCCAGGACGAGCAGCTGAAGGTGTTCTCGGACGAGCAGAACCGGCAGATGCTGGCCGGCTACGACGCCGACCGGGCCTATGCCGTGGCGGAGCAGCGAGTAGGCGTCCCCGGCACCAGCGAGCATGAGCTGGGCCTGGCCGTGGACGTGCAGGGCGCCGCCGCCCAGGCCTGGATGCGGGAGAACGCCTGGCGCTACGGCTTCATCCTCCGCTATCCCGAGGGCAGCGAGTCTATCACCGGCCGCAGCGCCGACAGCGGCCATTACCGCTATGTGGGCCTGACTGCCGCCGAGCAGATCACCGGCCTGGGCATCACCCTGGAGGAATACATGGACATGTTCTACACCCAGGACGCGGAGATCGAGATCGCAAAATAAAGGATTTCACGGAACTTTATGGCGATAAAGCGCGGGAGCTTTTTGCCTTCCCCTTGAGGGGAAGGTGGCTTGCCCCGATCTCACGCGAGGGGCAAGACGGATGAGGTGTCTGCGCCGACATATCCGTCCGGCCACATATTACAGGCAAGGTTCCCACCTCATCCGTCACGGCGCTTGCGGGGGACGCGCCGCGACACCTTCCCCTCCAGGGGAAGGCTTAGAGCGGCCGGGCTCTTTCCTTTGCTTTAGCTCCTTCACGTTCCGCGATGATCCAGAATAAAAACGATAAAACACCGAAGGGCGGGAGAAAACTCCCGCCCTTCGGTGTCTCTGCATGATCAGATAAAAGCATATTTCCGCAGCCGCTCCATGGCCTCCTGCAGCAGGGAGAAGGGCAGGGCCAGGTTCAGGCGGATGGAGTCCGGCCAGAAAAAGCTCTCCCCGTTCTGCCAGATGACGCCGGCCCGGATGCCCCGCTCCAGCAGCGCCTGAATGGACACGCCGTGCTCCCGGCACCAGTCCCCGCAGTCCAGAAACAGCATATAGGTCCCCTGGGGACGCATGACAGACACCCCGGGGAAGTGCGCGGCGATGAAATCGCAGGCATAGCGGAGGTTCTTGTCGACGACGGCGCACATCTGGTCCACCCAGGGCCCGCCCCCGGTGTAGGCCCCGATCAGGGCCTCCATGGAAAGCACGTTCTGGTTGTTGTAGTGGGTCAGCTCGCTCTCCTTCCGCAGCCGGTCCCGGAGCAGGGGATCGTAAACCACGTGGTAGGAGCCGATGAGCCCCGCCAGGGAGAAGGTTTTGCTGGGGGCGTAGAAGGCGATGGTCCGCTTTTTCGCGTCCTCGGACACGCTCTGGGTGGGGATGTGCCGATAGCCCGGCATGATGATGTCCGACCAGATCTCGTCGGAGATCACGATGCAGTTGTTGGCGGCGTAGATCTCCATGGCCTTCTCGATCTCCCGGCGCTCCCAGACCCGGCCCGTGGGGTTGTGGGGGGAGCAGAAGATGGCCAGATGGATCTTGTTTTCCTTGAGCTTCCGGTCCATGTCCGCGTAATCCATGCGCCAGATCCCGGCCTCGTCCCGGACCAGATCCGTGTGGACCGCCGTGCGCCCCAGGCTGTTCAGCACGTGGGTGAAGCCCACGTAGACCGGGGCGTGGAGCAGGATCTTGTCCCCCGGGGCGCTGAGCATGCGGATGGCGCTGCTGACTCCGCCCAGGACGCCGTTTTCATAGCCGATGTGCTCCTGCTCCAGGTCCGTGACGCCCTTGCGCTGCCGGTGCCAGTCGATGATGGCCCGGTAATAGCGCTCCGGCTCCCGGAAATAGCCGAAGTTGGGAAACTGCTGGCGCTGGGCCAGGGCCTCCAGAATGCAGGGGGCGGTGGGAAAGCTCATGTCCGCCACCCACATGGGGATGGAGGAGAAGCCCTCGTCCACCTTCCCGTCCTTCAGGGGGATGATGTCGGCGGCAATAATATCGTGACCCTGCCGGTCCAGGATCGTGGTGAAGTCGTAAGTCATCGTCTCAGCCTCGTTCCTTATGTTTTTTACCAGTCGGAATCCCAGTCGGTATCGTCGTCGTCCCAGTCGTCCCAGTCGTCGTCATCGTCCCAGGAGCTGTCGGAGTAGTAGCCGGAGGTGTCGCCGCTGGAGAAACGGATGGTGGAGCGGCCGCCGGTACAGCTGCGAAACAGGCCGGAGACGACGAGAAAGGCCAGAATGAACAAAAGGATCTTCAGCCAGTTTCCGTTTCCGGAGGAGGACTTTTGCCGCCCTCGGTATTCGCTTGCTCCGCCTGTGGGGTAGGAGCCGGCGCTGCGGGACGGCGGCGTGTAGGACGTGCGCCTGACAGGCCGGTGCCCGTCGGGGTAGATGCCCCGATTGTGGCACTCCTCCAGAAGCTTGTCGTACAGCTCGCCCACGGCGTAAGCCTGATCAGGGCCCCGGTAGCGAACCGCCCGGCTGCCGTCGGCCTTGTTCTTGTAGACGATGAAATCCGCCCCGTCCTGATAGATACCGAAGGCCTTGGGCTCCGGATAATCCTCGCCGATGAAAAAGCGCATGCGCAGCAGGGGCATGCCCCGCTCGGCGCAGTATTCCTGCAGTTCTCCGATGGTTTTGGGCCGGAAGACGGTGCCGGGCTCGTCCACCACGAACCGGCTGTTTTCCGCGCCGCAGTTGGGGCAGCTGCGTTCGTCCGAGCGGACGGTGCTGCCGCAGTAGGGGCATTTGCTTGTGGAAGCCATATCAAACCTGTCCTTTTCTTTTGTTCTGTCCCGGGGGGATCACCAGTCGCTGTCCCAGTCGGTGTCGCCGCTGTCCCAGGAATCGTAGTCGGAGCCGCCCCAATCGGTGTCGCCGCTGTCCCAGGAGTCATAGTCCGAGTCGGAAGAGGAGTCATAAGAGCTGCTGTGCAGATCGTCCCAGGTGCTGGACTCCTGGAAATCGCTGACGCCCCAGCTCATGTCCCAGTCGTCCCCCAGACTGTAGGTCTCAAAGTCCTCTTCGGGGAAGGAGTCGGCCTCGTACCAGTAGCCCGCGTCGTTCTCGTTGAGGGTGTAATACCAGTCGTCGCCGTAGTGGTAATAGACCAGATCGTCTCCGGGGATCTGATAATAGCCGTCTTTGCTGTGGCCGATGCTGCCCGAGCAGGCGGTGACGATCACCCCCAGAAGGATGAGGATCAGAAAAAGGCGGAAGGGGTGCTCCAGCGCAAAGAAGAGGCAGCCGCTCCGCGTCCGCTTCGCAGGGGTAGAAGAGCCGCCGCTGCGGGTGCCGCTGCTGCTGCGGCTGCGGCTGCCGGCGTGGGTCACGGGCTTGCCCTCGGGATAGATGCCCCGCTTATGGCACTCCTCCAGCAGCTTGTCGTACAGCTCCTTGACGCCCCGCTCCTCGAATCTGCCCCGGTAGCGGACGGCCCGTTCGCCGTTGGCCTTGTTCTTGTAGACCACGACCTCGTCCCCGTCCCGATAGATGCCGAAGGCCATGGCCTCCCGGGTATCCTCGCCGATGAAGAAGCGCATTTTCCGCAGGGGCATGTGCTGGGCGCGGCAGAAGGCCTGCAGCTCCTCAATGGTCTTGGGCGGCCCCGCCGGGACCGGCGCCGACCAGTCCCCGGTCTCGGGGGAGATCAGCCCCTGGCTGCTCCCGGCTTCCTGGAGCTTCCGGAAGATCATGGAGACGGCGTGCGCCTCATCCGGCCCCTGATAGCCGAGGGAACGGCTGCCGTCGGCCTTGTTTCGGTAGACCACATAGTTTTCCTTGTCCCGATAGACGCCGAAGGCCCGGGGCTCCCGGTAATCCTCCCCGATGAAAAAGCGCAGCTGGCGCAGGGGGACCTTGTGGGCGCTGCAGTAATCCTTCAGCTCCTGGATGGTCCCGGGCATCAGGTCCGGGGATACGCGCTCGGCCACGTACTTGTCGTTGGGGGCGCCGCAACCGGGGCATTTCTGCTGGTCCGAGCGGACCAGGGCCCCACAGTAGGGGCAGGTGCCGTAGCTTGCCATGGAGAACACTTCCTTTCATCCCGGAAAGTCAGGATATTTCACCATTATAAAAATAGTATAGCACAGTTCCGTCTCCAGATAAAGAGAAAGTTCACTCCCGGCGGGGCGCGGGGAAAGAAAACAGCACTGTCGTCTGGATCGGCAGTGCTGTCTGCAGCGGCGGGAGCTCGCGAGCGCAGCGTCCTGCGCGTCTCCGTCTTGCGCGTAGGGAGCGATCCCTCGTCGCTCCGTCGTAATGAGACCGCATAATCCGCGGAGGCATCAGGGGATGCCTCCCTACGGGCGCGTCTCCGTCTTGCGCGTAGGGAGCGATCCCTTGATCGCTCCGTCGTAATGTGACCGCATAATCCGCGGAGGCGTCAGGGGATGCCTCCCTACGGGCGCGTCTCCGCCTTGCGCGTAGGGAGCGACGCCCTCGTCGCTCCGTCGTAATGTGACCGCATAATCCGCGGAGGCATCAGGGGATGCCTCCCTACGGGCGCGTCTCCGTCTGCCGCGTAGGGAGCGATCCCTTGATCGCTCCGTCGTCTCCGTTCTGCGGCGCGAGGAAGGCATCGCGTCCTACGCGGTTGTACCTGCCGCGTGCGCCTTCTGCGGCGGGGCGAGGGCGCCCCGCCCTACGCGTTCCCCTCCGCCCTACCCGGGCCTTTGCCTTGAAAACGCGCGGAAGGGGCGGTGGAAATGCCGGTGCGCCGTTGAGAACCTGGCATGAATAGCATCCAAGTTCTCAATAGAAGACCGCAAAGCGTCCCGAAACGCGCAAAACCGCCGCTGCTGCGGCGGTTTTGCGACAAAAGGCGGGCTTCCCCTTGCGGGCGGCGAAGCGCGGGAAGATCCTTCGACTCGCTTCGCTCGCTCAGGATGACAAGTGGGAGAGGCGCGCAGGATGACAAGCGGGAGAAGACCCGGGATGACAAACTTTGGGTTAAGGACGCGGCCTTCTCAGTTCAAAAAGTCCCGCAGCTTTTTGGAGCGGCTGGGGTGGCGGAGCTTGCGCAGGGCCTTGGCCTCGATCTGGCGGATGCGCTCGCGGGTGACGTTGAACTCCTTGCCTACCTCCTCCAGGGTGCGGGTGCGCCCGTCGGCGATGCCGAAGCGCAGCTCCAGCACCTTCTTCTCCCGGGGAGCCAGGGTGTCCAGCACTTCCTCCAGCTGCTCCCGCAGCAGGGAAAAGCTGGCGGCCTCGGAGGGCTCGGAGGCGTCCTCGTCGGGGATGAAGTCGCCCAGATGGGAGTCCTCCTCCTCACCGATAGGGGTCTCCAGGCTCACTGGTTCCTGGGCGATCTTCAGGATATCCCGGACCTTCTCCACGGGCATGTCCATCTCCTCGGCGATCTCCTCGGCGCTGGGGTCGTGGCCCAGCTCCTGCAGGAGCTGACGGGAGACCCGGATGGTCTTGTTGATGGTCTCCACCATGTGAACGGGGATGCGGATGGTGCGGGCCTGGTCGGCAATGGCGCGGGTGATGGCCTGGCGGATCCACCAGGTGGCGTAGGTGGAGAACTTGTAGCCCTTGGTGTAGTCAAACTTCTCCACGGCCTTGATGAGGCCCAGGTTGCCCTCCTGGATCAGGTCCAGGAACAGCATGCCCCGGCCCACATAGCGCTTGGCGATGGACACCACCAGGCGGAGGTTGGCCTCGGTCATGCGGTGCTTGGCCTCCTCGTCCCCCTCGGACATCTTAATGGCCAGGGCCACCTCTTCCTCCGGCGTCAGCAGGGGCACCTTGCCGATCTCCTTCAGGTACATGCGCACCGGGTCGTCGGTGGAGAAGGAGTCCATCATGGCGTCGGTGTCGGCGATCTCCTCCTCGGGGACCTCCTCGATATCGGCCAGGTCCTCCACCTCGGGCAGGAGGTCGTCCATGGGGGGCAGGGAGTCGTCCCCGCCCACGTCGATGTCGATGCCGTTCTGCTCCAGGGTCTCGTAGAACTTGTTGATGGCCTCGCTGTCCAGGTTCAGATCCTCTAAGATCTCCAGCTCCTTGGCAGCCAGACGGCCGGTCTTCTTGCCCTTCTCCAGCAGCTCGTTGAGCTTCTCCTCCGGGGACTTCTGGGGCTCGTTGTCCTTTTTCTTGGCGGGGCGCTTTTTGGGCTTGGGCAGCTCCGTCTCCTTCTGGTCGGCGATGTCGCTGGCGTTGGCCTCCTCCAGGAAGCGGTCGGCCATGCTCTCCAGTTCTTCTTCGCTCAGTTTGATTTCGTCAGCCATTTCCCTCATACCTCTTTCCTTTTTCTCTTTGCTGCCGGGCAAGGGCCCGCAGATCTGTGGGTTTGTTTTTCTGTTCGCGCTGTTCTCGGTGCTCTTGGATGCACTTTATGTAGTCCTCCAGGGCTTTTTCGCCCTGCTGCAGATTCACCGGGGCCTGCTGGATGCGCACCAGCAGGCTCATCTCCGGCCCGGTCAGCGCCTCGCCCAGGTTGGCGCTGCTCACGCTCTCGTGCTGCCGGATCCGCTCCAGCAGCACGCTGTAGATATGGCCCAGGGCCGGGGAGGAGAAGGCCTCGGCCTCCGGCAGCTTCTCCCGGGCGCCCAGGGCCGGGTCCAGGCTGAGCAGCCGGATCAGACCCTCCTCCGCCCGGGCGGACACCGGGTCCTCGTAGCGCAGCTCCTTTTCGCTGGGCTGGGCCTGCCGCTCGGGCCGCTCCTGCTGCCGCTCCTCCTCCCGGGCGGCCTTGGTCACCAGGCGCTTGCGGCGGCGCTCCACCTCGGCGCTGACCACGTCGTTGGGCACGCCGGCGAGATTTGCCACCCGCATGGCGTAGACCTGCCGCTCCACCGGGCCGGGGAGCCGGGCCACCAGGTCCGAGGCCTCCTTGAGGAATTCCACCTTCTGCTCGTCCTGGCTCAGGTCGTATTTCTCCGTCACGCCCCGAAGCCGGTAGTCCACCTGGGCCTCCGAGCCCTCCAGCAGCTTGCGGAAGGCCTCGGGCCCCTTGGCCTTGATGAACTCGTCCGGGTCCTTGGCGCCGCTGAGCTGCAGGACCTTGACCTTCACGTCCAGCTTTTCCAGGATCGTGATGGCCCGCTGGGAGGCCTTCATCCCCGCCCCGTCGTTGTCGTAGGCGATGATGACCTGGCTGGTGTAGCGGGAGAGGAGCCGGGCCTGCTCCGGCGTCAGCGAGGTGCCCAGGGAGGCCACCGCCGAGTCGAAACCAGCCTGATGGAGGGATACCACGTCTATATTGCCCTCGGAGAGGATGATATATCCGCTTTTGGATTTTTTCGCCAGATTCAGGGCGAAAAGGTTGCGGCTCTTGTTGAAAACCAGGGTCTCGGGGCTGTTCATGTACTTGGGCTCCCCGTCCCCCAGGATGCGGCCGGAGAAGCCGATGACGTTGCCCCGCACGTCGATCACCGGGAACATGAGCCGGTCCCGGAAGGTGTCGTAAAAGCCGCCGCTCTTGCCCCGGCGCACCAGGCCCGCGTCCGCCAGCTCAAAGTCGGAGTAGCCCTTAAGGCGCATGGCCTTCTCCAGACTGTCCCAAGTGTCCGGCGCGAAGCCCAGGCCGAAGTTTTTGGCGGTGGCGGGGGAGATGCGGCGCCGGGCCATGTATTCCGCGGCCCGCTTCCCTCCGGGGCTGGACAGTTGCTCGTAGAAGAACCGGGCGGCGTCCTTGTTCAGAGCCAGCATCCGGGCGCGCTTGCGGCTCTCGGCATCGTCCTGCTCCTGGGGCATGGTCATCCCCGCCCGGCGGGCCAGAAAGGCCACCGCGTCCCGATAGCCCAGGTTCTCGATCTCCATGATGAAGTTGATGACGCTGCCGCCCTTGCCGCAGCCGAAGCAGTGGTAGATCTGCTTTTCCGGATTCACGGCGAAGGAGGGGGTCTTCTCGCTGTGGAAGGGGCAGAGCCCGAACTGATTGGCCCCGCTGCGCTTGGAGAGCCGCACATAGCCGGAAACCACGTCCACGATGTCGTTGCGCTCCACCAGCTCGTCTATGAACTTTTCAGGAAAGGGCATAGGGAATCACCTCCGGTGATTCTAGTTCGTAGTTCGTAGTTCGTAGATCGTAGTTCGAAGTTCGTAGATCGTAGTTCGTAGATTCTATTTCGGATTTGCCGTCATTTTTGTCAGAATCCGTCCAACTTCTGCACAAAGATGAAGACTCTTGTGTGCCTGTGCCTCTGAAATATAATTCTGACGAACACATATCAGAAGTTGCGTTTCTACTTCAAATACAGACCCGCGTGCAATGGAAAGAAACTGTATAAAGTCTTTTCTTGTGTTTCGTCCTTGCCCTTCGGCAATATTTGAGGGAATGGAAACAACGGCCCTGCGCAACTGATTTGATAAAGCAAACTGTTCTTCTTTGGGAAGTTCTTTCACAAGGAGATAGACTTCATCGACAAGATCCATCGCTTTTTGCCAGACAATCAATTCCCGGTAACTGCAAAACGCCATAACGATCCTCCGGTCAGCGATCTACTACGAACTACGAACTAAACACTACGAACTATACACAGAGTTTTATTTCACCGACCACGCAAAGGGGATGAACAGCTCGCCGTATTTCTCCATGGCATAGCCGTCGGTCATGCCGGAGATGTAGTCACAGGCGGCGCGGCCCCGACCTTCCCGCTCCACGATGGGCTGGAAGTCCTCGGGCAGGGCCTCGGGGCGGGCGGTATAGTAGTCGAAGAGGCGGCCGAGGATGCCCTCCACCTTGCTCTCCTCGCTCTTGGCAACGGGATTGGTGTAGATGTCGGAGTACATGAAGCTGTGGAAGAACTGGAAAGTCTCCTGCATGGCGGGGGACATTTTCAGCTCGCCCTCGCCGCTGTTTTGGATCAGATCCGTCAGAAAGGCGTTGATGCGCTCGCTGTTCCTCTCCCCGCAGGCCTCCCGGATCCTTTGGGGCACGTCCTCGGCGGTGAGGATGCCGGCGCGGATGGAGTCGTCCAGGTCGTGGTTGATGTAGGCGATCCGGTCGCAGAGACGGACCGTGGTGGCCTCCCGGGTGTCGTCCGGCGCGCCGTGGGTGTGGTTCAGGATGCCCATGCGGGTCTCATAGCACAGGTTCAGGCCTTGCCCGTCCCGCTCCAGCAGGTCCACCACCCGCAGGCTCTGCTCATAGTGCTTGAAGCCGCCCTCGTAGATCTTGTTCAGGGCCCGCTCCCCGGCGTGGCCGAAGGGGGTGTGGCCCAGGTCGTGGCCCAGGGCGATGGCCTCGGCCAGATCCTCGTTGAAGCGAAGGGCCCGGGCTACGGTGCGGGCCAGGCGGGTGACCTCCAGGGTGTGGGTCAGGCGGGTGCGGTAGTGATCCCCCTCCGGCTGGAGGAAAACCTGGGTCTTGTGCTTCAGGCGGCGAAAGGCCTTGGAGTGGGTGATCCGGTCAATGTCCCGCTGGAAGCAGGGACGGATGTCGCACTCCGGCTCCGGCTGCAGGCGGCCCCGGCTGTTCTCGGAGAGCACGCCGTAGGGCCCGATCAATACATGCTCCAACTGTTCGCGTTCGATGCGCGGGATGCTCATAGGCTCCGCCTCCCGTTCAAAGATTCGTCTACTTATCCTATACGACGCGTTTTTTTATTTCCCTTTTTTATTTCCCATATTTTTTTTCGAGGATCTTTGCCCCCGCCGCCCAAGACCGAAACGAGCAAAAGGAAGCCGCCGGCCACGCCGGCGGCTCCCATATTCTAGTATTCTAAAACCTAAAACCTCACAGCGGCACGGCCCGGTGGCTCTCGCCGGTGACGCGGGCCCGGATGGTCCCGCCGCTGACGTCGAAGATCCGCTCCCGGAAGGTCTCGCTCTTTTCCTCCGGCAGCAGGGCGCGGATGGTGACGCCTGCGCCGTAGTCCAGATCCTCCACCGCCCCGTCAAAGGCGGCGATCTCCTGCTTGCAGCGCTCCAGGGCGGCGTAGGAGCAGGGCAGCTCCATGCAGATCCAGCGGCGCACCGCCGAGCGGCCCGCGGCCTCCAGGGCGTCCCTGGCGCTCTTGGTGTAGGCCCGGAAGAGGCCGCCGGTGCCCAGCAGCACCCCGCCGAAGTAGCGGGTCACCACGCAGACCAGGTTAGTCACGCCCTCCCGCCGAAAGACCTCCAGCATGGGGATGCCGGCGGTGCCCTGGGGCTCCCCGTCGTCGGAGTAGCGCTCCGGCCCGTCCTTCAGCAGGTAGCACCAGCAGTTGTGCCGGGCGTCGTAGTATTTCTTTTTCATCTCGGCCACGAAGGCCCGGGCCTCGTCCTCCGTCTCCACGGGGCGGATGTGGCCCAGAAAGCGGCTGCGTTTTTCCACATACTCGCTCTCCCCGGCGCCGGTGGGGATCTTGTATTCTGTCATGGTTCAGTCCTTCTCCAGATCCAGCAGATATATCCTGTGGTCTTCGATGCCCTCATACCAGGCGAAATACGTCCGCGGCACAGGGCAGATCTCCAGAAGCCTGCCCCCGGCGGCCTCGATGATCCGGCGGGAGGCCTCGTTGGAGGCGGCGCAGGTGATATAGATGCGCCGCATCCCGTGCCAGCGCGCCACCGGCAGTACCAGGCGCAGCGCGGCCAGGGACAGGCGGCGGCCGCGGAAGGGCTCGTCGATCTCGTAGCCCACGTGGCCGTTGTAGTAGGAGTGGAAATTGTCGCCGATGCGGATGCTGATCTTTCCCGCCGCCTGCCGGTCCACGAAGATGTCGTAATAGTAAAAGGGAAGCAGCGCCCCGTCGCCGGGGTGCTTTTCGCAGATCTCCAGGTGCATCCCGCTCTCGCCGGGGAGGGAATCAAAGCGTTCGCTGAAAACAAAGCCGCTCATGGCTGCCAGTCCTCCCGGCGGATGGAATAATAGCGGCAGTTGCGGATGTCGCCCAGACTGCTTGTCCAGGGCGCGTCCCCCAGATAGCGGAAGCCGCACTTTTCGATGACCCGGCGGGACTTGAGGTTGAAATCCGCGTGGGCGCAGAAGACCTCCTGATCGCCCCGGTCAAAGCACAGGGCGATCAGGGCCCGCACCGCCTCCGGCGCGATGCCCCGTCCCCAGAAGGGCCGGGCCACCCAGTAGCCGATCTCCGGCTGCCCCTTCCCGTCGGGCCAGTCGGTGGGGAAGACCCCCGCGCTGCCGATGGGCTCGTCGCTGCCCTTCAGGGTGAGGGCCCAGGTGTCCGGCTTCATGAGGATGCTGCGCAGCACCTGCAGGCTGTCCTCCACGCTGGTGTGAACGGCCCAGCCCGCCGCCGGCCCCACCTGGGGGTCCGAGGCGCAGCGGTACAGCCCGGGGGCGTCTTCCTCCCGCCAGGGCCGCAGCACCAACCGCTGGGTCTCGATAATGGGCGTCGTCATAGCGAAATTCCTCGTCCTAATACGAAATAATCTGAAAACTGCGGGCGATTCGTGAATCGCCCCTACGGCGCGTCTTGCCTTCCCCTCGCAAGGGGAAGGTGTCATTCGCCGTCTCACGGAAGGCAAATGACGGATGAGGTCTTCAAAGCCTGCGCGGCACAGAGACAAGGATGAATCCTCGCTGCGCTCGGGGACCTCATCAGTCAGCTTCGCTGACAGCTTCCCCGTGCGCGGGGAAGCCAGCAGCCTTTACTCCCAGTCTTCCTTCGTCTCCGCGAAGCCGGGGATATACCGCTTCACCCGGCCGTAGAGCTCGGGCTGGACCACGGCCTCCACCTCGATGCCGGCCTCGGTGTAGTCCGTGCGCAGCACCTTGGCCTCCCGGTTCAGACTGTCCAGCAGTCCGGCGGCGCTGTAAGGCAGCAGCAGGCTCACCTGGCGCTTGCCCCGGTCCAGCATTTCCGAGAGCTTTTTCACCAGATCCGCCGCCCCCTCGCCGCTCTTGGCGGAGATGCAGATCACGTCCTCCCCGTGGGGCAGGATGCCGATATAGCGGTCGCACTTGTTGAAAACCCGCAGGCAGGGGGTGCTCTCGGCCCCCAGCTGGCGGATCAGCTCCTCCACCACCCGGGCCTGCTCCTGCCACTCGGGGTTGGAGATGTCGATAACGTGCAGCAGCACGTCGGCGTAGCTCAGCTCCTCCAGCGTGGCCTTGAAGGCCTCCACCAGATGGGTGGGGAGCTTGCGGATGAAGCCCACCGTGTCGGACAGCAGCACCTCGGTGCTCTCGTCGACGCGCAGGCGGCGGGTGGTGGTGTCCAGCGTGTCGAAAAGCCGGTCGTTGGCTGGGATATCCGAGCCGGTGAGGCAGTTTAAAAGCGTGGACTTGCCCGCGTTGGTGTAGCCCACCAGGGCCACCACGGGCATGGCGTTCTTCTCCCGCCGGCGGCGCTGGGTGGAGCGGACCTTCCGCACCGCGGCCAGCTCCTCCTCCAGCTTCTGGATCTTCCGCCGGATGTGGCGGCGGTCCGTCTCCAGCTGGGTCTCGCCGGGGCCGCGGGTGCCGATGGGGCTGGAGCCGCCGGAGGCGGTCTGCCGCACCAGGTGGCTCCACATGCCGGTGAGCCGGGGGAGCAGATACTTGTACTGGGCCAGCTCCACCTGGAGCTGACCCTCCTTTGTCTGGGCCCGCTGGGCAAAAATGTCCAGGATCAGGCCCGAGCGGTCCAGCACCTTCACCCCCAGATCTTCGGAGAGGACCCGCATCTGGGAAGGGGAGAGCTCGTTGTCGAACACGGCCAGGTCGCAGTCGTTGGCCTCGATGAGGGCCTTCATCTCCTGCACCTTGCCGTCTCCGATGAAGCTGCGGGGCTCCGGCGTGGGCCGGCTCTGGATCAGCATGGCCACGGCCTCGCCGCCGGCGGTCTCCACCAGGGCGGCCAGCTCCTCCATGCTCACGTCCGTGGAGCGTTCATGCTCGTCCATGCTGGCGGCGGCCAGGCCTGCCAGCACGGCCCGTTCTTTCTTTCTGATCTGTTCTTCCATCTGCCGTCCTTTATCAGAATAGGTCTTGTTCAAAGGGGGTGCCGTTCTGCTCGGCCCGGGCGGCCTCGGCCTCCCGCTGCCGGGCCAGCTCCCTGCGCCGCTGCTCGGCCAGCTTCCGCTGCTTCAGGTGCTTGCGGCGCAGGCTGCGGTAGCGGATCACCAGGGCCAGGTAAGCCGCCAGCAGCAGCACGACGGCGCCGATGACGATCAGCACCTCGGTCTGGGACAGGAAGGCCCGGATCCGCTGCTTGAAGTACTCCCAGCGGTTCAGGTCCACGCTGCCGGAGGCCACCACCCGCACGGAGGCGAATTCCCGCCCGTCGTAGAACACGTGGGCCTCGCCCAGCACGGTGCCCGCCTCGATGGGGGCGGAGAGCTCCTGATCGTAGAGGGTGATGCGCACGTCCTCCTTCCCCGGCTCCACGTTGTTGGGCAGGGGGAAGCTGACGCTGCGCTGGGGCTTGAGGCCCACCCGGGCGTCGCCCTCGGCCAGGCTCACGTCCACATAGTCCAGCACCGTGTCCTCGGAGAGGATGGTGCGGGGGGTGAAGTTGGCGAAGGCCCAGTCGTAGAGCAGGGCCGTGTCCGAGAAGTTCTTGCGCTCGGTGGTGTCGGACAGGTAGGGGCCGTCGCAGCCCATGACGATGGCCAGCAGCCGCATGCCGTTGCGCTCGGCGGTGGAGATGAGGCAGTAGCCCGCGGCCCGGGTGTAGCCGGTCTTGATGCCGTGGGCGCCCTCATAGAGATAGCCGGGGCCGTAGATGCCCTCGGCGGAAATGAGGGCGTTGGAGTTTTTCAGCTCCCGGGCGGGGTTGAGATTGGTGGCCGCCACGGTATAGGCCGTGGTGTCGCAGATCTCCATGAAATCCGGGTAGCCCATGGCGGCCCGGGTGATCAGGTACAGGTCGTAGGCGCAGGTCAGATTGTCGTTGCTGAGGCCGTTGGGGTCCACAAAGCGGGTGGAACGGCAGCCCAGCTCCGCCGCCCGGGCGTTCATGCGCTCCACAAAATTGGGGATGCCGTTGCCCAGATAGGAGGCGATGACATTGCAGGCGTCGTTGCCGGAGGACACCGCCGCGCAGTAGAGCAGGTCCCGCAGGGTCATCTGCTCCCCGGCCACGATGTACACGCTGCTGCTGTCGTCGCTCATGCCGTTCTGACAGTCCAGCCCGGCGGTGACCACGTCGTCCAGACTGGCCTCGCCCCGGTCCACCGCCTCCAGCGCCAGGAGGACGGTCATCACCTTGGTGAGACTGGCCGGAGAGCGGGGATAGCCGCTGTCCAGAGAGTACAGGGGATAGCCGCTGTCCAGATCCACCAGATACACCGCCTGGGCGCTGAGCGTCGGCCCCTCCAGCTTCTGATCCGGCGGGGCGGGGGTGGCGGAGGGCTGGACCTCCTCAAGGGGCTCCGGCTCCTGCCCCTCCTCCGGGGCTTCGGCCAGGGCCAGGGGAACGAAGAGGGCCGCCGTCAGGCACAGCAGAAGGAAAAAGGATAACAGTCTTTTCTTTTTCATGTCGAACTCCCAAATCCAGTGATGCTATTATCCAATAAGACGGCTTAGAAAGATTTCGAGCAAGATTTGCGGCAGGCAAGGCGCAGAGCGCAGGGAATACTTCCGTATTTTCAAGCTCTGCAACGAAGCATGACACAAATCTGGCCGGAAGATTTCAAGCGGTTCTATTGGAGAATAGTATGAAATAGCGAAGAATAACAGCGCAGACGGAGGGCACGCCCGCAGCGGCGGTCAGCTCCGCCCGGGTCAGCTCCCGCCCGTCCAGATAAACGCGGACCTCGCCCAGCGTCTCCCCCGCCTCCAGCGGGGCGCAGAGCACCGGGCTCCGCAGAGAAACACGCAGCTCCAATCGGCTGTCGTCCGCCTCTGCGGGCAGGGGAAGCGTCAGCCCCTGCCGGGGGATGAGCCCCACCCGGGCCTCCTCGCCGGCCAGGAGCACCGGCGCCATCTCCAGCACCCGGCCCTCCGGCAGGACGCAGCGGGGAGAAAAGCTGGCAAAGGCCCAGTCATAGAGCCTGGCCGTGTCCACAAAGCTGTAGCGGGTCTCGGTGTTGGACAGGTAGGGCCCGTCGCAGCCCAGCACGATGGCCAGCAGCCGCATGCCGCCCCGCTGGGCGGTGGAAATGAGACAGTAGCCCGCGGCCCGGGTGTAGCCGGTCTTGATGCCGTGGGCCCCCTCATAGAGGTAGCCGGCGCCGTAGATCCCCTCGCCGGAGATGAGGGCGTTGGAGCTCTTCAGCTGCCGGGAATCCCGCTTGTCGGTGGCGGGCACGATGTAGCTGCTGCTGTCGCAGATCTCTAAAAAGGCCGGGTGCTTCAGGGCCTCCAGACAGATCCGGTACAGGTCCCGGGCGGAAGTCAGATCGTCGTAGCTGAGGCCGTGGGGGTCCACGAAGCGGGTCTGCCCGCAGCCCAGCTCCGCCGCCCGGGCGTTCATCCGCTCCACAAAGGCGGGGATGCTGCCCGCCACGTGGACGGCGATGACGTTGCAGGCGTCGTTGCCGGAGGCCACCGCCGCGCAGTAGACCAGATCCCGCAGACTCATGGTCTCCCCGGGGACGATGCCCACGCTGCTGCTGTCGTCCCGCATGCCGCTGCGGCAGTCGGCTCCGGCGGTGACCGGATCGTCCAGACTCACCTCGCCCCGCTCCACAGCCTCCAGGGTCAGCAGGATGGTCATGATCTTGGTGAGGCTGGCGGGGGAGCGCTGGACGTCGCCGTTGAACTCATAGAGGATCACGCCGCTGTCCAGATCCGCCAGGAGCACCGCCTGGGCGGTGAGCCGGGGCGCCTCCTGGGCCAGAGCGGCGGGGGCGGCCAGGGAAAAAAGCAGAAGCAGCGCGAGAAAAGCGGGAAAAATTTTAAAAATTTTCATTTTATTCTCCCGTTTTCCACGGAATGTGATATGATAATCCAACAGTAGTATTATACGGATTGAACCGAGGAATTGCAACTTAAATATTGAGGGCAGCGTATTATGAAAATTCTGGTAGTTGACGACGAAAAGCTCCTGGTCAAGGGCATCAAATTCAATCTGGAAAACGAGGGCTACACCGTGGACGTGGGCTATGACGGGGAGATGGCCGTCTCCATGGCCCGGACGGGGAATTACGATCTGATCATCCTGGATCTGATGATGCCCCTGAAGGACGGGCTGGAGGCCTGCCAGGAGATCCGGCAGTTTTCCACCGTGCCCATCATCATGCTCACCGCCCGCAGCGAGAAGGCGGACATGCTCATGGGCTTCGAGTCCGGGGCGGACGACTATGTGACCAAGCCCTTCGACATCATGGTGCTGAAGGCCCGGGTCCGGGCCCTGCTGCGCCGGGCGGGCATTTCCTCCCTGCCGGGGCAGAGCGCGTCCAGGACCCTGCAGCGGGGCCACATCGCCGTGGACGAGGAGCGGCGCACCGCCTGGAAGGACGGGGTGCCCGTGGAGCTGACCCTGAAGGAGTTCGACCTGGTGCTGTTTCTCATGAAGAACCCCGGCCGGGTCTACAGCCGGGAGGCCCTGCTGGACCTGGTCTGGGGCTACGAGTACCAGGGGGACACCCGCACCGTGGACGTGCACATCCGCCGGCTTCGGGAGAAGCTGGAGCTGGACCCCGCCCATCCCGAGTACATCGCCACCAAATGGGGCGTGGGATACTACTTCAGTGAAAAATGAACAGTGAACAGTGAACAGAGAAGAGAAAACGGTAAACAGAGAAGAGAAAACGATAGACAGAGAGCAAATCATGGCAAAATGTGAAGACTTGCGATGTGCCGCGAAGCAGTAAGCCTTGTGATCCCTTGCGCCGCAGGTGTGATCTCATAACTGTTCACCGTTCACCGTTCACTGTTCATTTCAAAAACGGAGTTTTTGCCTATGCACAGTATCCGGTTTCAATTTATCGCCTTCATCACGGCGCTGCTGCTGGTTCTGCTGCTGCTGCTGAACACCTACCCCCTGATCTCCTCCCGGGACGCCATTTTTGAGGAGAAGCGCAGCTCCATGACCGCCTCGGCCTCCACCCTGGCCTCCTCCCTCTCGGGCCTGGAGCCCCTGGATGGGGACAGCATCGCCGAGGCCCTGCGCTATCTGGACCTGGGGGGCTACTCCCGGGTGCTGGTGACCGACCGGGCCGGGGAGCGGCTCTACGACTCCGCCGCCGGCGCGGAGGAGAGCAAGGCTCAGGAGGATCTGGAGACCTGCCTCACGGGAAAGACCGTGTTCCGCTCCGCCTTCTCCAACGGGGCTTTTGTCAGCAGCATCGCCATTCCCCTGAGCACCCAGGGAGAGCTGAACGGCGCGCTGTACCTCACTGAGCACGATGAGGAGCGGGGAGAGATCATCCTGAGCTTTCAAAATCGCATCCGCATGGCCTCGCTGGCCATCGGGATCCTGGCCCTGCTGCTGGCCCTGCTCTTCGCCTTCCTGCTGCTGCAGCGGATCCGGGCGCTGGTGCGCTCCATGCGCGTGGTGGCCGAGGGGGATTACAGCTATCGCCATGTGAACCGGGGGCAGGACGAGATCACTGAGCTGGGGGAGGAGTTCAACCAGCTCACCGAGCGGCTGCAGACCACCGAGGAGCAGCGCCGCCGCTTCGTGTCCGACGCGTCCCACGAGCTGAAGACCCCCCTGGCCTCCATCCGCCTGCTGGCGGACAGCATCGTGGAGAACGAGAATGTGGACGCGGCCACCATGCGGGAATTCGTCACCGACATCGGCAACGAGGCCAAGCGCCTGCAGCGCACCACCGACAAGCTGCTGACCCTGTCCCGGCTGGACGACGGGAGCCTGGGCCCCACGGAGCGGGTGGACCTGAAGCAGGTGGTGGAGGGGACCCTGACGCCCCTGCGCCCCCTGGCTCGGGAGAAACAGGTGACGCTGGAGACCGAGCTCAAGGAGGGCTGCGTGGTCCTGGCCACGGAGGACGATCTGTTCCACATCGTCTTCAACCTGGTGGAAAACGCCGTCAAATACAATGTGCCCGGCGGCAGCGTGCGCATCGCCCTGGACGGGGACGACAGGCAGGTGACCCTGACGGTGTCCGACACGGGCATCGGCATCCCTGAGGCGGATCGGGAGAACATCTTCAGCCGCTTCTATCGGGTGGACAAGGCCCGCTCCCGGGAGGCCGGGGGCAGCGGCCTGGGACTCAGTATTGTACACGACGCGGTGTGCGCCCACGGGGGCAGCATCGCGGTCGGTCAAAATACGCCGCAGGGATCGGTCTTCACCGTGACCTTCCCGCGGCCAACTTTAGAGGAGGAAACATGAACAACATCGCCCGAATCCAGGAAGCTCTTGTCCGGCGGGACCTGGACGCCATTCTCATCACCGACGAGAAGAACCAGCGCTACGCCACCGGCTTTGCCTTTACAGACGGCATCGTGGTGGTGGCCCGGGAGAAAGCCTGGCTGCTCACCGACTCCCGCTACATCGAGGCGGCGGAGAACATCGCCGGCGGCTGCTGCAGCGTGCAGATGTTCGACCGGCAGCACAGCATGACCGATCTGATCCGTGCCGCCCTCAGCGAAGCCGGCGCGCAGAAGCTGGCCGCCGAGGACGAAAAGCTCAGCCACGCCCGCTGGGCTTCGCTGGAGAAGACCGCGGAGCGGCCGCTGCTGCCTGCCGGGAACCTGATGATGGAGCTGCGCGCCAGCAAGAACCAGGAGGAGATCGAGAGCATGATCCAGGCCCAGCGCATCAGCGAGAAGGCCCTGGAGGAGGTGCTGCACATCATCAAGCCCGGCATGACCGAGAAGCAGGTCATGGCGGAGCTGGTCTACCACATGCTGCGCAACGGCAGCGAGGGCAATTCCTTCGACCCCATCGTGGTCACCGGCGCCAAGACCTCCATGCCCCACGGCGTGCCCGGGGACGAGGTCATCCGGGAGGGCGATTTCGTCACCATGGACTTCGGCAGCCTGAAAAACGGCTATTGCTCCGATATGACCCGCACCGTGGCCGTGGGTCACGCCACCGAGGAGATGCGCAAGATCTATGGCATCGTGCTGGAGGCCCAGCTGGCCGGTATTGCCGCCGCCCGCTCCGGCATCCCCGGCAAGCTCATCGACCAGGCCGCCCGGGACGTGATCGAGAAGGCGGGCTACGGGCCCTACTTCGGCCACGGCTTCGGCCACAGCCTGGGTCTGGACATCCACGAGCCGCCCATGGCCGGCCCGAGAGGCGAGGCGCTCATGGTCGAGAACGACCTATGCTCCGCCGAGCCCGGCATCTACATCCCCGGCAAGTTCGGCGTGCGCATCGAGGACGTGATGATCCTGCGCAAGGACGGCGCCGAGGTCATCACCAAGGCCCCCAAGATGGAGCTGCTCGTGCTGAACAACTGAGGTTTTAGGTTTTAGGAGACGAAAGAACGAGGCGCGCCGTAGGGGAGGGGCTTGCCCCTCCCGCGGACATGCGCGAAACCTCCGTCCCACCGTAGGGGCGATTCACGAATCGCCCGCGGGCTCGCGGAAAGCTCCGTCCCCGCCGCAGGGGCGGCAATCTGCCGCCCGCGGATTCCCGGTAATATTTTGAAATGGGATGAAACCTTTTCAGCCCTCCGGACGTTATGCAGACAGGAACGGGAAAGCCGTCTCTCCGCCCAACCCTCGGGGTGCGCAGAGAATCCGGACGAAGGGGACAGATGTGATGGGAACGGAAAAGAAGAGGCTACGACAGAAAAGAAAAACGCGCAGGAAACTGAGCAGTACAACGATCCTGTATTCTCTGATGCTCCTGCTGATCGTCTATCTGGCTGTGTTCAGGCTTCCCTGGTTTTTCCCGGACAGAATAACAGCCATATCGGGATTTATAAGCAATATATCCGTTGAAGAAGGCTCTGTTCTGAATGCTCGCAGGGGCTTTCTTTCCTTCCGGCTGGACGATTCCGCATATTATTTCACGCTTAACGATGTTATCAGGTGGGAAGACATGGACCCTCTGGTTTCTGCCTTGCAGGCATGTGAAGCGGATCAAGTCCCGATCACGATTGAGGTAACATCGGAAAAGGACTATCGAGACTGGCCGCTCTCCATGGGACGAGGCCATGCGATTTCGCTTTCCTACGGGAATCAGAGCATATCGTCCGATGCATACAGGAAAAATGTGACTATGCTCAGGATCGTCTTGCTTGCCTTTGCGCTGCTTCTGACGGTCCCGATGCTCTTCCTGTGGAGACTTGACCGAAAAACATGATACAGCCGTTCCAACGGGCGAGCGCCTTCGCCGCGCGAAGCCGCGACACGCGGAGAGGCGTATTCCGCCTGCCGCAAAGAAAATGCTTGCAAAACCGCATGAGATACTGTAAAATAATACAGCTAATACTGTGTACGCAGACAGAAACTAATTACGGGAGGACCCATATATGATTACTGCAGGTGAATTCAGAAACGGCGTGACCTTTGAGATGGACGGCAACGTGATGCAGGTCGTCGAGTTCCAGCACGTCAAGCCCGGCAAGGGCGCGGCCTTCGTGCGCACCAAGATGAAGAACGTCATCACCGGCGCCGTCACCGAAACTTCCTTCAACCCCACCGCCAAGTTTGAGAACGCCACCGTGGATCGCCAGACCATGGAGTATCTCTACGCGGACGACAATCTCTACTACTTCATGAACCCCGAGACCTATGAGCAGGAGCCGGTGGACGGCAGCGTCCTGGGCGACAACTTCAAGTTCGTCAAGGAGAACATGGAGTGCACCATCTACTCCTACAAGGGCAAGGTCTTCAACGT
>CACYLY010000025.1 GCA_902775355.1 Oscillospiraceae bacterium | reverse complement strand
GTCCTTCCCGGTGGGCAAGGTGGATATCCGCACGCTGTACCCCATGTCCTTCTATGAGTTCCTTTCGGCAACGGGGAATGAGGCCCTGGCGGACTATCTAACCCGCTTTCAGCCGGGTTCGTCTGTTTCGGAACTGATCGGGGGAAAGCTCCGCACGGCGCTGAAGCAGTACTACGTGGTCGGCGGAATGCCGGAAGCGGTCTCCGTCTGGTGCGAGACGGGGGATCTGGAAAAGGTCGAGGCCGTCCAACAGGATATCCTCGCAAGCTACGAGCTGGACTTTGCCAAGCATGCCCCGCCCAGTGAGTTCCCCAAGCTCTCCGCGATCTGGGCGTCTGTGCCGCAGCAGCTGGCCAAGCCCAACAGCAAATTCATTTTCAGTCACGTGAAAAAGGGCTGGCGCTCCAAGGATCTGGAGGACGCGCTGCAGTGGCTGATCCGGGCAGGATTGGTGTACCAGGTCTGCAAGGTGGAGAAACCGTTCATGCCGCTGTCCTCCTATGCGGACGCCACCAGCTTCAAGCTCTATCTCTGCGATGTCGGTCTGCTGCGCCGTCTGGCTCGCCTGCCCGCACAGGTCGTGCTGGATTCCTCCGGGATCTATACGGAGTTCAAAGGCGTCATGACTGAAAACTATGTGCTCGGCGAGCTGGTCAAGCATGTGGACGCCACGCCGTATTATTGGGTTTCTGGCAACAGCGCTGAGGTCGATTTCATCGTTCAGTGCGGCGCCCACATCGTCCCCATCGAGGTGAAGGCGGAGAGCAACGTGAAGGCGCGCTCTCTGGCCGAGTATCGTAAGAAGTACTCGCCGCCCGTTTCGGTCAAAACCTCCATGCTGGACGAGGTCAGCGGAAACGAGGTGCGCATGATCCCGCTGTATTTGATCGGGTCCATGGGGACGATGATTGGGAACTGAACCACAGGATTCATCCACGAAGCAAAGAGAGGTTCGTATGCCTGCACCATCTATTAGGCGCACGCATGGCACGTAGATCAAATTCCTCACGAAGAGAGATATTTTTGTCGCAAGGTTCTAGCGGAAACGATATACGACAAGAAAGCGGGGAAGCTTCAAGTGAAGCCTTGGCTACACAGTCCTCGGAGTGATAAAAAACAAAAAACTATCGTGCAATTCGATGAGAAGGAGGCGTAATATGGAAGAAAAGTGGTGGCAAAAATGGTGGGTCTGGGCTATCTCAGTAATATCATTTTTACTTATTGTTCAACTGCTATTCAATGCCCATCCAAAAACAAAGTGGCTTGAGGCTGTCTGGACTCCAGGAGACTTGCTCACGTTTGTCGGGACAGTTGTATTGGGATATATTGCGGTTTATCAAACAAAGCGAGCAAATGACATGACAGAAAAGGCAAATCAAATTGCAGAACAAGCGAATCAGACTAGTTCGCGGTTAATGGACCTGCAAGAAGCCGAATACACACCTATAATAACCATTTCCAGGTTTGTTGGTTTGTCAAATGCTAATAAAGGTTCCGTATATGTTAAAGAATTCTTGTCAAAACCTCATTCCGATCTTATTGTCTATGAAATGCGCACAATAAAAAATGAAGCAATTGTGGGCCTATCAACCGCACTGATTGAGCCTAATACAACTTTAGATGCAGAAGTATTTCAACGGTTATATGAACTACATCTCAAGTATAAAGGGAAGCCTATAATAAAGAAGATTCGCATTTGCTCAGTCTCATTCTTGGGAATTGACTATGAAAAAACGTTTAGTATTGAGACGAGTCCGGATTTATCTCTAAATGACGGCGATGAATACCCGTTTTTCCTTGTGCTGATAGGAAATGAAAGCTTTACCACAGAGACCAATGAATCTTATAAGTACATCTGCGCACCTATGATGCAGATTGTGGTGGAAATGGATACCATGCAGGGAAAAACGTTTATTGAAAACATCGTGATTCATAAGCATTTGGTAAAACAGCCTGAAGCAATGCTAAATACAGCGAATGTAGAATTTGAAGTATCAATTTTATATGATGTGAATGAGAAGTCTTAACGATTTGAATAGCGATATAAAAAAGATCCTTTAAGCGGGAAACACGAAGTCTATGGGCAAAACACAAACAAGGCAAGAGAACAAGTAAGCTGTTCTTTTCGGTTCGTTTTAAATAGTCAATTATATTTACAACGAAGGACTTATTGATCTTGCGTCAAGCAATTACTCGTCAGAAAAACGATACACTTTTTCTGACGGATCTGTAAAAACCCAACAAAAAACGATCCGGGATCGCGGTACGGTGGTACAGGCAATCCCGGATCAGTATTAGTCCCAGGACAAGCTAAAATCACGAAATCTTAGCGAGTTTTCGGGTCCTTTATCACGTTTTCCGAGTTTCTCAACGAAATATCAAACTATTCCCGCTCATCCAGCGGCCGGTAGTCGGTCACGTTCCGTAGATACGCTGCCACGTCGCCGTTGAGGATCAGATCGGCATAGCCCACCGGGTCGTGGTAGAGAAGCCGGGTCAATTCCGAGCGCTCGTACATGTTCCGGGCGACCTCGTCCTCAACCGCAAGACAGTCGATGCCGATCCGCGTTCCGTCGGTGTAGCGCAACTCCACGGTCTCCGAATCCTCGTGATACTCGCAGCAGATCAGTTGCCTCATGGTGTGCCTCCTTCTATATTTTCCCATTTTTCGCCATTTGACCCCTCTCGGATGCGCATGGTAGAACGGTCATTTTTCGTCAATATGTACTACTCCAGACCCATCCGATTGGCTAAATCCAACATAGAAAAGGCGAATTTTTGCCATTTTTCCAATGTCGTCTGTGACGGGTCACCCTCGCGGATGCGTAGGGTGCGGCGGATCTCCTTGGGGATCACCACCCGGCCCAGGTCGTCGATCCGCCGCACGATTCCGGTTGCCTTCATATGCAAAATCCTCCTGCGTTTCTATCTGTTGTCACGGATAGTATTTGCAGGAGGATTTTCCTTATGCGCGAACGTGCATGCGGCGCATCCGGGAAAGCCATATATGACATTGATCCTTTTGGGCAGTCAATCCGAATGTCAGCAAAAGTACCACGTCGTTTGATATTTTTCTTTTTGAGGAAAGATCGCTCTCGACATCCCTCTTTATAATCCGCTCAACACACTCTTTTCGGCACGTTCTTTTCATGTTCTGACCCACCGGAACTTACTCTTGCAAATCGAAACCACACTTTGCAATTGAGCTCCTGTGAGTACTCTTAGGTATTTGAGCGGAAATAGGTGCGGATATTCGAAAAAACACGTCGGAAAATGGTGCTGTTTTTATTTCTCTATTGCATTATTTTTCTTTGCGTGTTATACTACAGCCATCCAAAAGAGCAAGGAGACAGGAAAATGTACCGGCTGATCGACGACTATCTTTCTCAATGGAGAGAGGATAAACACCGCAAGCCCTTGGTGATCCAAGGGGCAAGGCAGGTCGGAAAGACCTATGCCGTGCTGGAGTTCGGCAGGAAGCACTACGACAATGTGGCCTATTTCAATTTTCAGACCAGCCCAAGCCTTGAAAAAACATTTGAGGAAGACTTGCGCCCGGCGTACCTTCTCCCCATTTTGAGCCATATCAGCGGGCAGACGATCACAAAAGGCCGGACGCTGATCGTGTTCGATGAGATTCAGCTTTGTGAGCGAGCGCTGACTTCCTTGAAATACTTCTGCGAAGAGGCGCCGGAATACCACTTTGTTGCTGCGGGCAGCCTGCTCGGCGTTGCGGTCAATCGGGAGCGGTACGCCTTCCCTGTCGGGAAAGTGGATCGCTATACCATGTATCCCATGAATCTGGAAGAGTTTCTGATTGCGCTGGGCGAGCGGGAGCTTGTCGCACGGATCAAGACGTGCTTCACCGATCACAAGCCGATGCCTGCGGCGCTGCATGAAGCGGGGCTCAGGCTTTACCGGCAGTATCTTGTGGTCGGCGGCATGCCGGAGGCGGTAGCGCGTTTCGTTGAGACCGGGGACTATATCCAGGTGCGGCATGTCCAGGAGACGATCCAGATGGATTATCTGGACGATATGTCCAAGTACCAGGACAACGCCAACGAGATCAAAAAAACAAGGCTGACCTATGGGACGATCGCAGTACAGCTTTCCAAAAAGAACACCCGCTTTCAGTATAAGCTGATCAAAAAAGGCGCAAGGGCGGCAGAATACGAGAACGCGATCCAATGGCTGGTGACCGCCAATCTGGTGCATCAGGTCTATCGCGCGGAACAAATCATGAAGCCTCTGGACAACTATAAGGACATCGACGATTTCAAAATCTTCCTCTCAGACATGGGGCTCCTCTGCGCACAAAAGGACATTCGTCCGGATGACGTGTTCTTTATGGAGGAGGAATTGGCAGAATTCAAGGGCGGCATGATCGAAAACTATGTGGACAGCCAACTCGCCATGAATGGCCTGCGAACCTATTTTTGGCGAAACGAAAAAGGGACGAAGGAAGTTGACTTTGTCGTATCGCTTGACGGCAAGCTCATCCCGATCGAGGCAAAAAGCGGCGATCGCGTGACCTCTGTCAGTCTCAACGACTATGTTAAGGAATTCAAGCCGGCCTATTCGATCCGAATCTCCCAGCGAAACTTCGGCTTTGAGAACGGGATCCTCTCTCTTCCTCTCTATGCTGCTTTTTGCATCAAGTGATTTATACTGATATCTGATAGAAATCTCGGTATCTTTCCGGCAGAATTCGTGCCAAGCTTCGTTGAAGTCCTTGACCATATATCTCCATTATGCTCTGCGGCCTTCGCCTCGTTTGGCGCAAATTCTGCTCGGAAATCTTGATCGACCTTTCTATCAGGTACCAGTATCAGGGCTGAATTTCAAGACCATGTCGGCGAAATCCTGCCATTCGGTTCATCCCTCATCAAAACTTGTCTCGACATTTCCGCTTTCCTTGGTCTCGAGATATAATCGGTATTGACCACCCCTTATGGACACGGATAACTGCGCATTCGATACCCGTCAATATGTACTACTCTATCCCTGTCCTTTTGGCCAACTCCAAAATAGCAAACGTAAACTTTTGCCAATCCTCCAATGTCGTCTGGCTCGGGTCGCCCTCGCGGATGCGCAGGGTGCGGCGGATCTCCTTGGGGAAGCCCACCCGGCCCAGGTCGTCGATCCTGCGCACGATTCCGGTTGCCTTCCTGTGCAAAATCCTCCTGCGTTTCTATCTGTTGTCACGGATAGTATTTGCAGGAGGGTTTTGTATATGCGCGAACGTACATGCGGCGCATCCGGGAAAGCCTTCTGAAAAAGGCTTGCCGACGGCGGACCGATCCGTATCCGTCCAGCAGGGAAAAGCTCTGGTCCGCTGCCGCTGCGTACGAACAGGCAACCGGTACCGCGTCGATAATGCTTGCGAAGCGCCGGCTTTTAGGGTACTATGGAGGAAGAGGGGACGAATGAAATGCCGCGTCCTCGCGGCGAGCGCCGAGCAGCCGAGCCTGTTCGGCGAGACGGAATAAGAGAGCAAAGGCCGCGCAGCCAGCGGGAATTCCTGGCCGTTTCCGGCGTCGGCGCGTACAAGCTGCGCAAATATGGGAAAGCGTTCCTGAGCAGGATCGCTCGATCCCCATGAGGAGGGCACATGGAAGAGACAGACAGAAGCGGCGGGACGGAGCGCGTTCCCTTCGGGGCCTTTTCCTCCGTCGTCGTCTTTGACCTGGAGACCACCGGGCTTGACAGCCGCTCCGATACGATCATCGAATTTGGGGGGATCAAGGTCACGGAGCAGGGCGGTAGCGCCCGGACGGCTGAAGAAGTCGAGCTCCTGATCTCGCTTCCGAAAGGGAAAAGTCTCAGCGATCCGATCATCCGGCTCACCGGGATCACGCCCGCCATGCTCCGCGAGAGCGGGACGGATCCGCGTCTGGCGGCGGAAACCGTCTCCGGCCTGCTCTCGGGGCCGGACACTCTGCTGGCAGCGTACAACGCGCAGTTTGATCTCTGCTTCCTGTATTATTTCCTGCGGCAGCATCAGCTGGAGGACTGCCTGCGAGGCGCGAAGCTGCTGGACGTCATGACCGTCTACAAGGACCGGCGCCCCTATCCCCACAAGCTCTGCGACGCCATAGAGAGCTATCGGATCGAAGGGCAGAACAGCCACCGGGCCCTTGACGACGCTAAGGCGACCTGGGAGCTGCTCTGCGCCATGCAGGCGGAAGCCGACGATCTGGACCGGTACGTCAATCTTTTTGGCTATCATCCCAAATATGGGGTTTCCGGGCCCAGGATCTCGTCGGTGACATACCGTCCCCAGGCGCTTTGCTCGGACGGGAAGCTGTATGATCGGAAGCCGTAAACCTTTATAATACGTAAGCTGTCAGATGACAGACCAAAAATCGAGCAGGAGGGACTTTTTCAGCCTCTCCTGCTCGATTTGCTCCTTTTCTCCCGACGCTCTACAGCTCGAGGGTCTGCAGCTCCCGGTCCAGGACGATGGGGCGCGGGCCGTCCTCCGGCCAGGCCTGCAGGTCCCGCGCCAGCCTCCGGTGAAACTGCCGCCCGTCCTGCTCGGGGAAGGGCAGGTGATAGACCGCCACCGCCTCCGTCGGCAGCCTGCCGTGAAATAGGCGTTTGTGGCGCAGAGCGCTGAAAAACAGCGGGTTCACAAAGGCGGCCCGCAGCCGGTCCTCCCCGAGAAAGTCCAGGGTCTCCGCCGTATAGTCCACGTCCGCGGTGAGCAGCAGCCGCTTTTCCCCGAAAGTGATCCGATAGCAGAAATGCGGCACCTCATGGTACTTCGGGTCCAGATGCAGGGTCCGGAAGGCCTCCACCCGGACCTGAGGCGCCAGCGAAAAGGCCGTTTTGGCGGTGCGCTCCGTCAGCAGCTGGCAGGCCGTGCCGCTTTCTCTGACCGCGTCGTAGAAGCCCTGCCGCTCCAGCTCCTCCGCGTAGGGGAGCAGCAGGCCCTTCACCCTGCGCCGGCGCAGGAACTCCAGCGTCCGCTCCGTAGAAAAGTGGTCGCTGTGCAGATGGGTGAACAGCAGGGTGTCCACCGTCTCAAAGGGGGGCTCGCCGCAAAGCAGCTTCTCCCAGGTCTCCGGAGAGGGCGCAGAGAAGCCGTGCTCCCCCGGGGAGAACAGCGCGTCCGCCAGGATGCCCGTGTTCCCGCAGCGCAGCAGCAGTCCCGTATTGGCCACCAGGGTGACCCGGATCGGTGCGTCCATCTGCTCTTACACCTTCACATACACGGTGAGGCCCGCGATGACGATCATGATCTGGTCGCCTTCTCCGAACTCGTCCCGGTGGATGCCGTTGAGCAGCATGCCGCCCTGGACCACCTCCACGTCCACATTGTCCGTGATCAGCAGCTTTTTCAGCGGCTCCGGGTCCACCCCCGCCGGGTCCGGCGCCCCGATCTTCATGCTGACCTTGATCTCGCTCCGCAGGTCCCGGACCCCCAGGGTCTCCACCAGTCCGCACATGCAGCAGTGGGACACGGCGTCCCGGACGGCGCGCGTGGCCGCCTCCATCACGTCCATCCCGTGCAGATCGGCTCCGGTGCCGATCTCAACCAGATATCGTTTCCACATGTCAAATCCTCCTCTTCTCGCCTTGTTTTCCCGTCACTTCCGCGGTTCCGCCGGAAACTTTTCCCAAATGGTCTGCGCGATGCCCAGATCCTCGTTGGTGGGCAGCACCAGCACCGTCACCGGCGAACCCGGCGCAGAGATGGTCCCCTCGCCCTGAAGGTCCCGGTTGGCGGCGGCGTCGAACTGCACGCCCAGGCAGGCCAGGCGGGAGCAGACCTTCTCCCGGACGAGGACGGAGTTTTCCCCGATGCCGCCGGTAAAGACCAGATAGTCCATGCCCCCCAGCTCCGCGGTGAAGGCGCCGATGTAGCGGATCACGGCCTCGCAGAAGGCGTCGATGGCCAGAGCCGCCCGGGCGTTTCCCTCCCGGGCCGCCGCCTCAATGTCCCGCAGGTCGTTGCTGAGGCCGGAGATGCCCAGCAGGCCGCCCTTTTTGCCGATGCCCTCCAGGATCTCCGGCATGCTCAGCCCCTGGGACAGCAGGAAGGGGATCACATAGGCGTCCAGGTCCCCGGCGCGGTTGGCGTGGGGGATGCCGGTCTGCAGGGAGAAGCCGAAGGAAGTGTCCACGCTCTTCCCGTCCTCGATGGCGCAGATGGAGCCGCTGCCGCCCATGTGGCAGGAGATCAGCTTGAAGCGCTCCCCCGCCCGGGCCCGGATCTGCCGGGCGATGTAGCCGTGGGAGGCGCCGTGGTAGCCCAGGCGGCAGATGCCGTATCGCTCGTACCACTCGTAGGGCAGGGCGTAGAGCCGGCGGGCCAGGGGGATGCTCGTGTGAAAGGCCGTCTCAAAGCAGCCCACCATCCGCTTGTCCGGCAGCAGGGAGCGGAACACCCGGATCGCCTCGATGTAGGGCGGGTTGTGGGCCGGAGCCACGGGCACATAGGCCTCCATGGCCGCCAGGACCTCCTCCGTCAGCTCGTGGACGCCGTAATAGCCCTTGGCCAGCACGGTCTTGAAGCCCACGGCCTCCAGCTCGTCCATGCTCTTGAGCGCGCCGGACTCTTCGCCCAGCAGATAGCGCAGGAAGAGGCGGACGCCCTCGGCATAGCCCGGCACCGAGATGCCCTCCAGCTTCTCCGCAAAGCCGTTTCTGCGGTTCCGATAGGAAAAGATCGCGTCGCTGCGGCCCACCCGCTCGGTCTTCCCCTCCGCCAGCACTTCCGCGGCGGGCATGTCGAAGAGCTTGTATTTCAGCGAGGTGCTGCCCACGTTGCATACCAAGATCAGCATACCGTCCTCCCTTTCTTTTCATAAAAAACCGCAGATCCACAGAATCTGCGGTTTTTTCTGTGTTCGGAGCTCGTCAGCCCTCGGCGGCGATGCGGAAGACCCGCTCGATCCCGGGCAGGGGATAGTCCACAAAGCGGCCCTCCGCCATGCTCTCTTTGACCTCGTCCAGGCTGAACCAGCGGGCCTCGGCTACCTCCTCCGTCTCCAGGGTCAGCGTGGCGGGGTCCACCTCGGCAAAAGCGAGATAATAATCGTCCAGCACGTAGGAGAAGGGCTCGGTGAACAGGAAGCGCAGGCTCTCCGGCGGCAGGTCCAGGCCCAGCTCCTCCTTCAGCTCCCGGGCCGCGGCCTCCCGCGGCTCCTCCCCGCTGAGCGCGAAGCCCCCGGCGGACAGATCCCAGCAGCCGGAGTAGTGGGGCTTGGTGAGCTGCCGCTTCTGAGCCAGCAGCTGATTCTTGCCGTTCATCACGCACACATGGGCCACCAGCAGCCGCTCGTCTCCCTCCAGGGGCTCGCCCCGGCGGATGCTGCGGCCGGTGCGCTCATGCTGCGGATTGTAAATATCCAAGATTTCCATATCGTATGCCACCCTCTGTGAAGGGGAGGAGCTTCCGAAAGACCGGAAACTCCTCCCGCGGATTTGGGTCCCGATCAGAACAGATCGTCGCCGCTCTTGTTGTCCAGGCCCGGATGCAGGTCGAAGCGCACGGCGCCGACCCGGGCTTTGCCCCAAACGGCCTGCTCCACCAGATAGGTGCCGCGGATGCCGAAGCCGCCGCAGAGCTCGATGGCGCCACAGCCGGCGTCCGCCATCTCCTTGGCAACCTCCACGCCCTGCTCGTAGGTCTCAACGCCGATGGAAGTCAGGCGCACACTGGGGGTCTCCACGACCCCGCGGTTCACGGCGGGATCCGCGCCGGGAGCGATGAAAATGAACGCAGCGTTCAGCATGGTACAATCCTCCTTTTATTTGTTGGGAATATGAATGGCTTTCTTGTCGATGTTCAGCGCGGCCTCCCGCACGGACTCGGCCACGGTGGGATGGCAGTGGATGGTCTCGGTGAACTCCTTCACGGTGCACTCCAGCTTGATGGCCAGGGCGGCCTCTTCAATGAGCTCGGTGGCGCTGGGGGCCAGGATGTGCACGCCCAGGATCTCGCCGTACTTCTCGCCGGCCAGGATCTTGATCATGCCGTCGGTATGGCCGGCCACCAGGCTGCGGCCGCTGCCGCTGGTGGGGAACTTGCCGACCTTGTACTTGATGCCCAGCTCCTTGGCCCGCTCCTCGGTGTAGCCCACGCCGGCAAACTCCGGTCCCACATAGGCGCAGGAGGGGCTCATCTCGGGCTTGAAGACCCGGTCGCCGCCCATGGCGTTCTCCGCGGCCACCTCGCCCATGGCCATGGCCGCGTGGGCCAGCATCAGCTTGCCGGTGCAGTCGCCCACGGCGTAGACGCCGGGCACGTTGGTCTCCTGCTTCTCGTTGGTCTGGATGAAGCCGTCCTTGACCTCGATGCCGGCCTTCTCCAGGCCCAGGTTCTTGGTGTTGGGACCGCGGCCCACGCAGACCAGCACCTTCTCGGCCTCGATGGTCTTCTCGCCCGCGGGGCCCTTGACCTTGACCCGGGCGCCCTTCGCGCAGTCCTCCACCGCGGTGACGGTGGTGGAGGTCAGGATGTCCAGGCCCTCGCCCTTGAGCTTGGCCTCGGCCAGCATGGTCAGCTCCCCGTCCATCAGGGGCAGGAGCCGGGGCTGCATCTCGACCACGGTGACCTTGGCGCCGTAGCGGCGATAGACGCTGCCCAGCTCCAGGCCGATGACGCCGCCGCCGATGACCAGCATGCTCTCGGGGATGTGGTCCAGGGCCAGGCACTCGGTGGAGTCGATGACAGCCTTGCTTCCCCGCAGGCCGGGGATGCCGGGGATGATGGGATAGGAGCCGGAGCAGATGATGACCTTCTCGGCGGTGTACTCCTTATCGCCCACCTTCACGGTCTTGGGGCCGGTGAAGACGGCCTCGCCGGAGACGGAGGTGACCTTGTTGAGCCGCAGCAGGGCCTTGACGCCGGAGGTCAGCTTCTCCACCACGGAGGCGCGGAAGCCCTGGACCTTCTCCCAGTCCACCTGCACGTCCTTGCCGATGATGCCGATGGCGGCGCTCTTGGTGGCTGCCTCGTAGATCTCCGAGGTGTGGAGCATGGCCTTGGTGGGCATGCAGCCCCGGTTCAGGCAGGTGCCGCCCAGAGCGTCCTTCTCGATGATGGTGACCTTGCCGCCCAGCTGCGCGGCGCGGATGGCGGCCACATAGCCGCCGGGGCCGCCGCCCACTACCAGAACGCTGTTGGCGTCGCCGGCGGGCGCGGCCGCAGCGGGCGCGGCCGCGGGGGCCGCGGCGGCGGGAGCCGGGCCGATGAGGGCGCTGATGTCCTCGTCCGCCGGGGCGATGATGGCCACCTTGTCCAGCACGGGAACGGTGGTGCCCTCCTCCACGAAGAGGTGGCGCAGAACGCCCTCGGCGTTGGCCTCGATGGTGTTGGTGAGCTTATCGGTCTCCACGTCGAAGAGGGGTTCGCCGGGCTTCACCGGGTCGCCGACCTTCTTGAGCCATTTGCTGACGGTGCCCTCGGTCATGGTCAGGCCCAGCTTGGGCATTACGACTACTTTCGCCATGGTGTTTCTCCTCCCTTATGCAAGCATCAGCGCAGGATTCTCCAGCAGGGCCTTCACCCGCTGCAGGAACTGCGCGGCCACGGAGCCGTCCACCACCCGGTGGTCGAAGGTCAGGCTCAGGGTCATCATCGGACGGATCACGATCTCCCCGTTGCGGACCACGGCCCGGTCCTCCATGGTGGTGACGCCCAGGATGGCGACCTCCGGCTGGTTGATGATGGGCGTGAAGCTCTCCACCCCGTACATGCCCAGGTTGGTGATGGTGAAGGTGCCGCCCCGGAGCTTCTCCATGGGCAGGCCGCCCTCCCGGGCCAGCTTGGCCAGCTCCTTGATCTCCGCGGAGATCTGGGTCAGGCTCTTCTTGTCCGCGTCGGTGACGTTGGGGACCACCAGGCCGTTGTCCAGCGCCACGGCCACGCCCATGTTCACATAGTGCTTATAGCGGATCTTGTTGTCCTCCACGGAGCAGTTGAGCAGCGGGAACTCGGTCAGGGCCTTGGCGATGAACTTCACCAGCAGGTCCGTGTAGCTGACCTTGATCTCCTTGGCCTTCAGCTGCTCGCGGTAGTTCTTCATGGCGCTCATGTCCACGGAGAGGTTGGCGGTGACGGTGGGGCTGGTCATGTGGGAGTTCAGCATGTTCTTGGCGATGGCCTTGCGCATGCCGTTCATGGGCACCAGCTCTTCCTTGGGCGCCTCCTCTTCCTTCTTCTCCCGGGTGCTCTCCAGGTAACGGAGGATGTCCTCCGCCAGGACCCGGTCCTTGGCGCCGATCTTCTCCAGATCCAGGCCCAGGTCCTTGGCCACGGCGGCGGCCAGGGGAGAGGCCTTGACCTTGGGCGGCTCCTCCGGCGCGGGGGCCGGAGCCGGAGCCGGGGCGGGCTTCCAGTTCTTCACGTCGTCCTCGGTGATGCGGCCGTTGGGGCCAGTGCCGGTGACCAGCGCCAGGTCGATGCCCTTCTCCTTGGCCAGCTTCTTCGCCGCGGGAGAGGCGATCACCCGGCCGGCGGGCTTCTTCTCCGCCGGGGCGGCGGCGGGAGCGGCAGCGGCTTCGGCCGGAGCGGCAGCGGCGGCGGGGGCCGGGGCGCCGCCCAGCAGGGCGGAGATGTCCTCGCCCGCGTCGGCGATGATGGCGACCTTGTCCAGCACGGGGACGGTGGTCCCTTCCTCCACGAAGAAGTGACGCACCACGCCGGCGGTATTTGCCTCGATGGTGTTGGTCAGCTTGTCGGTCTCCACTTCAAAGAAGGGCTCGCCCTCCTTGATGGGATCGCCGATCTT
Source organism: Oscillospiraceae bacterium (assembly GCA_902775355.1). GTDB lineage: Bacteria > Bacillota > Clostridia > Oscillospirales > Oscillospiraceae > Limivicinus. The sequence continues at coordinate 15,658 of CACYLY010000025.1, read as the reverse complement.
CTTGAGCCATTTGCTGACGGTGCCTTCCGTCATGGTCAGACCCAGCTTGGGCATTACAACTACTTTAGCCATCGTATTCCTCCTCTTGTGTTCGGGTCCTGAGACCCGATATTTTGTGTATCGTCGCTGTGTATGTTGAAGGGATCAGTCCCTGAACATTCCCAGTTGTTGCGCTTTGGACAGGGCCTTGCGGGGCAGGACGCGCCAGGGGCCGTCGCCGCTGATGACGAAGTCCGCCCGGTCGCCGGGGAAGAGCTTGACCTCCCGCTCGCCGTCCAGCGCGATCATGCAGGGCCGCTCCGCCACCACGGTATAGGCCTCGCCCAGGGGCAGCTCCCTGGATTCGCGGATGCTCATGGGCGTGAGGATGCCGGCCGCGATGGGCGCGCGGACGGGGATGCCTCCCTCGCCCAGGGCCACGGCAAAGCCGAAGGGGTCCGAGTCCTCCACGATGCGGTAGGCACCGGGTACGGCGGAAAAGCCGATGGAGGCCGGGTGGCAGCGGGAGACGATGATGTGCTTCATCTTCACCGGGTCCCAGATCGCTTTGGCGCCGGCAAACTCGTCGTCCGAGATCACGGCGTCGATCAGGGCCATGTCCCGGTATTTCCCGTTGACAAAGACCTGGATGCGCTTGTCGTGGATGCAGACGCTGTAGGGGTCGTCCATCATGGCGGCGGCAGCGGCGGCCATACCGGCCACCGTCCCCTCCATCATGGCGGGATAGACGTTGTTGGTGCCGGTGGAGATGGACAGCATGGGGGTCTTTTTCAGGCTCTTCGCCGCCGCGCGGGAGGTACCGTCTCCGCCCAGGACAACGACGCAGCCCAGCCCCATCTCTTCCATCATGGCGGCGGCCTGGACCGTGTCCGCCATGGTCGCCTCGAAATTGAAGTCCAGGACCTCGATCCTGCAGCAGGGCATCTTGTCGTCCTCCAGCTGGTACTGCACGCTGTAGCCCATGGTGAAGGTGTCCGGCATGAAGACGGCCTTCTCGACGCCGATGCCGTAGGCCGCCAGGACGATGCGCTTGCAGATGTTGACCTTCTCGTTGTTGTCAATGGTGGTGGCATAGGAGACCAGCCTGCGGATGTCCTTGCCGGACTGGGGGTTTGCGATAATGCCGATGGACGCCATACGGGGATCCTCCTCTTAAAATTCTGTGCTGCGGCGAGAACGCCGCAGCACAGTTTTTTCCGACCCTTCCCGCAGAAGCGGGAAGGGTGCGGGTCGGGGTTTTAGAACATCTTCTTTGCGGCAACCACGATGTCCCTCTCGTTGGGCATGTAATAGGCCTCCAGATTGGGAGCAAAGGGAACCGGGGTATCCAGGGAGCCGATGCGGGCGACCGGAGCGTCCAGCAGGTCGAACATCTCCTCGCCGATGGTGGCGGAGATCTCGCCGCCGTAGCCGCCGCGCTTGGTCTCCTCGGTGATGACGATGGCCTTGTGGGTCTTCTCCAGGCTCTCGCGGATGATATCCTTGTCCAGCGGGAACAGGGTGCGGATATCGATGACCTCGGCCTTGATGCCCTCGGCGGCCAGCTCCTTCGCGGCGTTCAGGGCGGTGTACACCTGGCGGCCGTAGGTGATGATGGTCAGGTCCTCGCCCTCCAGAGCGATGCGGCCCTTGCCCAGGGGGATGGGCTCCTTGCTGGTGACTTCGCCCTTGGTAGCGTACAGGCACTTGTTCTCAAAGAACATGACCGGGTTGTCGTCGTCGATGGAGCTGAGCAGCAGGCCCAGCGCATCCTGCGCGTTGCTGGGATACACGACCTTCAGGCCGGGAACGTGGGTCAGCCAGGCCTCCAGGCTCTGGCAGTGCTGGGCGGCACCGCCGGTGCCGGCGCCGGCCGGCAGACGGACGACCATGGGCATGGAGATCTTGCCGCCGAACATATAGCGCATCTTCGCGGCCTGGTTGACCAGCTGGTCCATACCGACGGTCAGGAAGTCGTTGAACATCAGCTCCGCGATGGGGCGCAGGCCGGTGGCGGCGCTGCCGACGGCGCAGCCGATGATGGCGCCCTCGGAAATGGGGGTATCGCGTACACGCTCGGGTCCGAACTCGTCGAACATGCCGGCGCTGACGCCAAAGCAGCCGCCGAACGCACCGACGTCTTCACCGAACAGAACCACAGTGGGGTCTTCGCGCATCCGGATGGACATGGCCTCGCGGATCGCTTCACCGTAAGTCATCATACTCATCTCTCACGCACCTCCGCATCAATATCGGAATAGACATCCACGACAGCACTCTCCTCAGGTGCATAGGGCTGAGCATCGGCAAACGCGATGGCATCCTCGATCTGCTTTGCGACGGCATCCTTCACGCCCTTGATCTCTTCCGCGGTCATGACGCCGTTCTCTTCCAGGTACTTCTCGAAGCGGGGCATGGGGTCCTTGGCCATCCACGCGGCCTGCTCCTCTTTGGGCTTGTAGGTCGCGGGGTCGCCTTCGAAGTGGCCGCGCTGACGGTAGGTCTTGCACTCGATCAGGGTCGGGCCCTTGCCGGCGCGGGCGCGGGCGACGGCCTCCTCGGCAGCCTCGAACACGGCGACGGGGTCGTTGCCGTCCACCGCCACGCCGGGCACGTTGTAGGCCGCGCCGCGGTCGGCGATGTCCTTGATGGCCTGGTGGCGATCCTGGCTCATGGAGATGCCGTAGTGGTTGTTCTCGCACACGAAGATGATCGGGAGCTTCCAGATGGAAGCCAAGTTCAGGGATTCATGGAAGGTGCCCTGGTTGGTGGAACCGTCGCCGAAGAAGCAGACGCAGACCTGATCGGTCCCGCGGATCTTGATGGACAGACCGGCGCCGCAGGAGATGCAGTGACCGGCGCCCACGATGCCGTTGGCGCCCAGGATGCCCTTGTTTCTGTCAGCAATGTGCATGGAGCCGCCTTTGCCTTTGCAGTAACCGGTGTACCGGCCGAAGAGCTCCGCCATCATCAGGTTGAGGTCTCCGTCCTTGGCAATGATGTGGCCGTGGCCACGGTGGGTACTCGTGATGAAGTCATCGTCCCGCAGGCACTCGCACACGGCCGGAGCGATCGCCTCTTCACCCAAATAGAGGTGGGCAAAGCCGTAGATCTTGCCTTCGGCGAACAGATCCTTGGCCGCCGTCTCAAAGGCACGGATGCGGCACATGCGGGTGTAGATGTCTCTCATCTGTTCTTTGCTGATTGACATGTCAAACCTCCTATCTTGTGATGTGGGAATGCGGGCACATTCCCTTTTCCGCAGACTTGACGTCTGTGTTTTACATTAATATTTTGCCTTGCCAAAGTTAAAAAGTCAAGATTTTTTAATCATTTTATACTTTGAATAATCACCAAAAAAACGCCCTGATTTTCGCCGGATTCCACAAAAAGGCGGGTCCTCCCGGGCGAAAAAGCGTGAAAAACGACGGCGCCGCATATGCGGCGCCGCCGTGTATAGACAAAGCCAAAAGCATGTCGTCCTGCGCGAGCCCGAAGAAAGAATCGAAGGCTCCGCTCCCGCTTTCCGCCTTCGGAAGCTCCTCCCGGCTCAGCTCTCTCCCGCTTCCTCCGCCCCGGCGGTCCGCCGCGCGTTTTCATCCAGCATCAGGGCCAGGATCTCCTCCCGGCTGATGCCGCCGAAAAGCGCGGGGACGGAAAAGCGCGCCAGCACCGCGGACAGGGCCGGCTCTTCCAGCCGGGTCCCCCGCAGGGCCCGGCACAGGCCGCTCAGGGGCGCGGTGGCCATGAAGTCCCCGTAAAACACGATCTCCTCGATCCGTCCCTGCCGGATGTCCATGCCCAGCTCCAGGGTCCCGCCGGGGAAGCGGGAGCGATTGCGGAAGGCGCAGGCCGGGCTGCGGCCGTAGGTCCAGTCCCAGCTGCGGTATTTCTCCTCCGCCAGCTGCCGGACCTCCGCCAGCTCCTCCCCGCCCAGGCTTTCCCGGATCAGCCCGTCCCGGGTCAGCTCCCGGAGCAGGCGCTCCCGGAACTGCTCCAGCTCCGTCCCCGGGGGCAGGAAGTCCCGGATGTTCCCCACCCGGGCGCGGACGGACTTGGCGCTCTTGGAGCGGAACTTGGCCGGGTCCGCCTTCAGGGCGCCGGCGATCATGGCCGGGTCGGAGTCGAAGAGCAGGGTGCCGTGGTGCAGGATCCGGCCGCCGGTGATCCGCTGGGCCACGCCGGAGACCTTTTTCCCCTCCACCAGGATGTCGTTCCTGCCGCTGAGCTCGGCCCGGACGCCCATGGCGGCCAGGGCCCGGCACACCGGCTCGGCAAAGTGCCGGATGCTCAGCTGCTGCGCGTCCCCCACGTCGCTGATCAGGGAGTAGTTGAGATTGCCCAGGTCGTGGTAGACCGCGCCGCCCCCGGTCATCCGCCGCACCACGGTGATGCCGTGCTCCTGAACGAAGGCGGCGTTGATCTCCTCGGCGGCGTTCTGGTTCAGGCCGATGACCACGGTGTTGGCGTTCTGCCAGAGCAGCAGCCAGTCGCCCTCACGGCGGTGCTCCAGCACATACTCCTCCAGCGCCAGATTATAGCAGGGATCCGTGGACCCCGTTTCCAGATAATGTACCGGCATGGCTCGTCCCGTCCGGCGCTCAGCCCTTCTTGGCCTCGGTTTTCTCCAGGAAGCGCTGCCGCTTGATGATGAAGCGCTCGTGGGTCCCCTGGCCGATGGGGCCGCAGGCGTCGAAGGCCTTGACCTCGAACACCAGCCGGCGGCCGTCGATCCCGGTGAGGCGGCTCTCGGCCCAGACCTTCATGCCCAGGGGCGTGGCCGCGTCATGGCTGACGCACATTTTGGTGCCCACGGTGCTCTGCCCCTCTTCCAGATAGGGGGCCACCGAGCTCTGGGCGGCCTCCTCCATCAGGGCGATCATGCAGGGGGTGGCAAACACCGGCAGGTCGCCGGAGCCCATTTTGGCGGCGGTGTTCTCTTCGCAGACCAGGCTCTCCGCCCTTCCCTGAATGTTGATTTCCAGCATCTTGTATCCCTCCAAATAATTTTTGATCCGCAGTTTGATTGTACCCCAAAGCCCGCGGCGGCGCAAGACCGGAGCCGCTTTTACCAGCGGTTTTCCACGTACTCGCAGAAGGCGGGCAGATCCCGGATCTCCAGCACCCTTCCGTCGTCCAGGGTGACGCTGCCGCTCCAGAGGCCGTGGACCTGGTGGCTGTGCATGCGCATGACCAGCACGTTCAGGTCGCTGTGGTGGTCGTAGGTCGGCGTCATGGTGAGATTGAAGCGCCCGTCCTCGGACACGAAGCGCCAGGGCTCCATCCAGCGGTCCGGCTTGGGGAAGGTCTCCACGTCCACGGCGCCGAACTTGTGGGCCTTGCCGTCGAAGAACAGGCAGGTCTCGGTGGCCTGGGACTCGTCCCCGATGCCCCAGGTGATCTCGAAGCCGAAGAGGTGCTTTTCCCCCTCCGCGTCCCGGATCCAGCCGGAGCCGTTGCCCCAGTACCACACCAGGGAGTAGGGCGTGCAGACCCGGCCCCAGTCCAGGATGCAGAAGGCGTCCTCTTTGGAAAAGCGCCAGCTCTGCTCCCCGGCGCGGACCGTGCCCTCGCAGGGCATGCAGTTCTGCTTGGTGGTCATGAAATAGCGGTCCGGAAAGCCCTTGAAGGGCAGCACCGTGGTGATGTTCTCCAGTCCCGCGGGGATCTCCGCCCGGATCTCGCAGCGCAGGTCCCCGTTCTCGTAGCGGATGGTTTTCAGCTCCGCCCCGGTGTCCACCTCGAAGAGGGCATTGCCTACCCGGAAGCTCACCCGGTTCGGCACGTCGCCCCGGGCGGGCAGCACATAGCGGTCCTTCCCGCCCACGAAGGGGGCCATGTCCGAAACCAGGGTCTTCCCCTGGCGCAGGTCCACCAGCACCAGGGAGGCGTAGCCCCCCAGGGAGATGTTGGCGAAGCTCACCTGCAGCATCAGCCGGCCGTCAGAGATCTGGTAAAAGTCCCACTCCTTGCGCCGCATCGTGTGCTTCACCGCGTCCCGGTCATAGCGGAACAGGTTTTTCCGCGCCCAGCCGGCGGCCAGCAGCGTCCCGTCCGGCCCCAGCAGCGGCGTCTCCTCGGTGTATTCCTTCTGCAGGCTGGGCTTGTCCCAGTCCCGCCAGCTCTTGTAGGTCCTTTCCATGATGCTCCTCCGTTCCGGCGGCCCTCGCGCCGAGCCCTGACAGGCCCAACCCCGCCGCTCCGTTTTCTGCCTCTATATTAGCCCCTGACGGGGAAAAATGCAAATGGGAAAAAGAGAAGTTCAATTTGATCACATTCCGTAAATTTGATTAAATTAAATTGACACTTGGAATCCTTGATGATAGAATATCCTTGCGTCAATAGAAACAAAAAGAACGAAACCGATTTGTCGAATGGGGAATTTGCATGAGAGCCTTTGACTACAAAAGCGAATATCAAAAACTGCTGACGCCGGAGATCGTCTCCTTTCTCACGCAGATCCACGAGCAGAAGGGGAAGCTGAGCGCGTTTTCCGACGCGCAGCAGGATCTCCTGAACGAGCTGCTGGAGATCGCAAAGGTCCAGAGCACAGAGGCCTCCAACCGGATCGAGGGGATCATCACCACCGACGACCGGCTGAAACTGATCGTGCGCAACAAGACGACCCCGCGCAGCCGCAGCGAGCGTGAGATCGCCGGGTATCGCGATGTGCTTACTACGATTCATGAGAATTATGCGTATATCCCGATCCGTCCCGGGATGATCCTGCAGCTTCACCGGGATCTGTACAAGTTCAGCGGCATGTCCATCGGCGGCAGCTTCAAGAACTCGGACAATGTGATCGCGGAAACGCTGCCGGACGGTACCCGCCGGGTGCGTTTTCAGCCGGTACCCGCCTGGGAGACGCCGGAGGCCATGGCTTCCCTCTGCGACGCCGTCAACGAGGCGCTGAGCGACCCGGAGCTGGACGGTCTGCTGCTGATCCCCCTGTTCATCCTGGACTTTCTCTGCATCCACCCCTTCAACGACGGCAACGGCCGCATGAGCCGGCTGCTGACCCTGCTGCTCCTGTATCGCTCCGGCTACGCCGTCGGCAAGTATATCAGCATTGAACGGCTGATCGCCGACAGCAAGGAGAGTTACTACGACGCTCTGCAGGCCAGTTCCGACGGCTGGCACGAGGGCGGGAACGACTATCTGCCCTTTACGCGTTATCTGCTGGGCGTGTTCGCCGCCGCGTATCGCCAGCTCGCCGAGCGGGCGGAGATCCTGCTCGAAGCCGGGAACTCGAGCCTCAGCCGCATCCGGCGGATCATTCGCGGCTCGACCGGCCGGATCACAAAGGCGGAGATCGCGGAGCAATGCCCGGATATCAGCCAGGTCACCGTTCAGCGCGCCCTGAAAGCGCTGCTGGATCGGGGCGACATCCTGAAAATCAGCGGCGGCCGCTATACCTCATATACATGGAATTGGGAAAAGGAGTAAAGACATGGTTACTGGCGAACTGAAAAACAAGATCGACAGCCTTTGGGACATTTTCGCCGCGGGCGGACTGACGAATCCGCTGGACGTGATCGAGCAGATGACCTATCTGATGTTCATCCACGATCTGGACGAGTCGGACAACACCCGCGCCAGGGAGGCGGCCATGCTGGGCCTGCCCTATTCCAGCGTCTTCGCCAAGGAAGTGCGGATCGGCGACCGGACCGTGGACGGCAGCCAGCTCAAATGGAGCGTGTTCCACGATTTCCCCGCCGGGAAGATGTACAGCACTGTGCAGGAGTGGGTCTTCCCCTTCATCAAGAACCTCCACGGCGACAAGGAGAGCGCCTACTCCAAATATATGGGCGACGCCATCTTCAAGATCCCCACGCCCCTGCTGCTGGACAAGGTCGTCACGGCCATGGACGGGATCTACGAGCAGATGGCCCAGCTCAAGGCGGCGGACGCCCGGGGCGACGTGTACGAATATCTACTTTCCAAGATCTCCACGGCCGGCCTGAACGGCCAGTTCCGCACCCCGCGGCACATCATCCGCATGATGGTGGAGCTGATGGAGCCCAAGGCCGACGAGACCGTCTGCGACCCGGCCTGCGGCACGGCGGGCTTTCTGGTGGAGGTCAGCGACTATCTGAAGCGCAGCCGCAAGCAGGAGGTCTTTTTCAACCGGCAGAACAAGGACCACTATATGAATTCCATGTTCCACGGCTACGACATGGACCGCACCATGCTCCGCATCGGCGCCATGAATATGATGACTCACGGCGTGGACAACCCCTTTATCGAGTACCGGGACAGCCTCTCTGACCAGAACCCGGACCGGGAGAAGTACAGCCTGATCCTGGCCAATCCCCCTTTCAAGGGGAGCTTGGACGCGGATATCGTCTCCACCGATCTTTTGAAGGTCTGCAAGACCAAGAAGACCGAGCTGCTGTTCCTGGCTCTCTTTCTACGGATGCTCAAGGTCGGCGGCCGCTGCGCCTGCATCGTGCCGGACGGCGTGCTCTTCGGCTCCTCCACCGCGCACAAGGCCATCCGCAAAGAACTGATCGAGGGCAACCGCCTGGAGGCCGTGATCTCCATGCCCTCCGGCGTGTTCAAGCCCTACGCAGGCGTCTCCACCGCCATCCTGATCTTCACCAAGACCGGCCACGGCGGCACGGACAAGGTCTGGTTCTACGACATGAAGGCCGACGGCTTCTCCCTGGACGACAAGCGCAGCCCGGTGAAGGAGAACGACATCCCGGACATCATCGCCAGGTTCCATAGCCTTCCCCTTGAGGGGAAGGTGCCCCCGAAGGGGGCGGATGGGGTGGAATACAACGAATCCGCCCGCAAGCGCACCGAGCAGAGCTTCTTCGTCCCGAAGGACGAGATCGCCGCCAACGATTACGACCTTTCCATCAACAAGTATAAGCAGACGGAATATAAGCCCGTGGAGTACCCGCCCACCAGCGAGATAATGGCGAGGATCAATGCTCTGGAGGAGGAAATTCAGAAGGAACTGGCGGAGCTAGGGGAGATGCTATGAATCAGCTCCTTTAGTAAAGAAAAGGCGGTAAAACAATGGAAAAGAGAATTCTTGATTATATAACTGCTCATCCACACAGCAGTGCCAACGCAGTGGCGCAAACTCTTGATTTACCAGGTCTTTCTGTCCTGAAAGCTATTCACGAGTTGAAGAGAAGGGCTTACTTAAAGCTGGATACTCCTGCCCCCCTTTCGCCAACCAACGATAGCAGTAATTACTTTTCTGCGACTGGAAAGCATTTCAGTAAATACGAAGATGAGAACTGAAAAGAAAAGCAAATTGATATTTGTGGGGATGATGGGATGAAATACAAACTGGAAGATCTCTTTGATCTCCAAATGGGTAAAACACCTGCAAGGAACAATCCGGAGTATTGGAACTCGGCAGATAACAAATGGATTTCCATTGGAGATTTATCAAAATGCGGCAAATACATCACTAATACCAAAGAGTATCTGTCAGATACCGCTGTAGAAGAGAGCGGAATCAGCTTAATCCCGGAAAACACAGTTGTGATGAGCTTTAAACTGTCCATAGGAAAAACAGCCATTACACGTGAGCCCATGTATTCAAACGAGGCCATAATGTCTTTTCGAGATAAGCATGTAGTTCCTATTCTTCCTGACTATCTTTATTACATGTTTTTAGCTAAAGATTGGGACGAAGGAACAAACAAGGCCGTAATGGGAAAAACTCTGAACAAGGCTACACTCGCAAAGGTTACCATCGATGTTCATAGCCCGACCGAGCAGAAAAAGATAGTTGATACCCTTGACAAAGTGGCATCCGCCATCGACGCAAGGCAGCAACAGCTTTCCGCACTTGACGACCTTATCAAAGCCCGATTTGTCGAGATGTTTGGGGATCCAAAGGCGAATCCATTTCATTTAAAAAAGGTAGCGCTTAAGGATACCTGCGTTGTAGTGACAGGCAATACTCCATCAAGAGCCGTTCCAGAATACTACGGAGAACTCATTGAATGGGTAAAAACAGATAACATAGTATCTGGACGGCTTAATCCTACTACAGCAACAGAATATCTATCTGAGGCCGGTATGAGAGCTGGGAGAACTGTCGACGCAGGTGCCATCTTGATGGCATGTATAGCAGGGAGCATTGCAAGCATCGGAAAGGTCTGCGTCACAGACAGGAAAGTCGCATTTAATCAACAGATTAATGCAGTAATTCCTAAAAACTATAATGTTTTATTTTTGTATGTGATGCTTCAAATATCAAAGGATTATCTGGTTGAAGAAATCAACATGGCCCTAAAGGGAATTCTTTCCAAGTCGAAGTTGGAAGAAAAAGAATTCATTCTTCCTCCACTGGAAAAACAGGAAAAGTTTGCAACCTTCGTCACGCAGATCGACAAATCCAAATCTGTCATTCAAAAGTACCTTGACGAAACACAGCTTTTATTTGACAGCTTGATGCAGAAATACTTTGGGTAAGAACAGCTTTATTATAAAAAGAGAGATGGGGGTGAAATATTGGCTGGTGAATTGTTCCCTGGAAATTTGCTCGTTGGGTTTATTATTTCAGTTATTATAATTGCCTCATATTCCAATTTGGAAGAAAACCAACAAATGTTCTTGGTTTATCTACTTACATACGGGTTGGCTTTTTTTAAAATAGCGTCCATACATGTTAGTATAGTCATGTTTCTAGTTGCCTCTTTTATTTTTATAGAATACCTGACTACAGATAAAATGAAACTGGAACTGGTTACTTCATTCTGGAATAAGTTGCTTGACTATCTATATCTTATAATCATTCAATTGAGGGCTTACTTATTCGCCATTTCAATTTTTTTCCTCTTTCTGAGCCATGTCTCAGGCAAGCCTTTCAGCGTACTATTACTAATCCCATCAATAGTCTTTATTGTGCTATGCGAACATTTTGTTATTACACAACCATTCAAAACGAAGAACATAACTGGTCTCTCAGTTCCGTTTAGCAAACATCCATTTTACAGCTATAAATGGTCTGAGGAGGCCGCAATACGCTATCAACTTCTTTGCCTTTTTGAAGACAAAACCTATCTCACTCGTAAAAAATCATACTCCATCATGTCTGAAGAATATCTCAAGCAGGCCCAAGTGATCAAAAAAATTAGGATACTTCTTCGCAGAAAAAGGCGCAACAAGACGAGGAACACAAGAGTATCGTTCAATTACCTTCGTGCGGCTTTTTATAGACGTGGGTATTCTACTCCAGAAATGCAGTTAATCCGTACAGTTGGCGTCATTCGTGGTTATGACAAGCACAGAATTACAAGAAAAATATATGAAATAATATATAGTCATGTCTTTTTCTCATCATTAAGGCAATATCAGGTCGATAATTCAGGCCCAGCGTTAGTGCACTTTCGAGAGTTCATTCTTGATACTTACATGAAAAACGTCTTAACCATAATAAACGGTCACAGATTTACCACGTTCAATTCGGTATTCGAGAACCAAAACTCTATCGAAACATGGCCGCTGGAGGGCCTCTTTATTGCTTGCCTTGGATTAAATTTTCGTCCTGTTACTTGGAGCAATATCATGCTCTATTACGATATAGTTGAAAAGTATAAGTTAAATCCTCAAAAAATGTTTGAATACGCGAGACTGATTGAACAAGGAAAAAAGATACCTTGCTCTGATAGTCATAAGAAGGAAATGCGACATGAATATGACCAACTTTGACATTTTCCTCGCCTCGCCCGAGTTCGCCTCCTTTGCGGAGGTGGCCGTTTCGGCGGAGCGGATCTATGCGATCGACCCGGCGGCCTGCGTGCTCAGCTGCCGCAGGGCGATGGAGTTTGCCGTCAAATGGATGTATTCCGTGGACGGCGAGCTGAAGCTGCCCTGGGACGACAAGCTGGTCAGCCTCATGAGCACGGACGAGTTCCGGGATGTGGTGGGCGACAATCTCCTGCGCCGGATGCACTTCATCCGCAAGCTGGGCAACACCGCCGCCCACGCGGGGAGCAAAATCAGCCGGGAGCAGGCCGCGCTGTGCCTGGAAAACCTGTACATATTCCTGGATTTCGTGGCCTATTGCTACGGGGACGATTACCAGGAGCGGGCCTTTGACAAGGGGCTGCTGACTCCCTCAGTCACGGCCGCAGGCGGCGGCGACAGTTCCCCCGAAGGGGGCGCCAAGACACCTCATCCGTCTGCTTCGCAGACACCTTCCCCTCAAGGGGAAGGCAAAGGACGGATTGCAACACCAGTGAGCGCACTGGTTCGCAATGACAAGGACGGGAACGAGGAACGGATTGCCACGCCAGTGAGCGCACTGGCTCGCAATGACAGCGGGGAAGGCGAAAGCGTCGATCTCGCCGCGCTGATGGCGGAGAACGCCGCGCTGAAGGCCGAGCTCACCGCCCGACGCGAGGAGCAGCGGCAGAGCTATGTGCCCAAGCCTCTGGAGCTCACCGAGTACAAGACCCGCAAGCTCTACATCGACGCCATGCTGGAGGACGCGGGCTGGACCGCGGGCAAGAACTGGCTGAACGAGTACGAGATCCCCGGCATGCCCAACAAGTCCGAGCTCGGCTTTGCGGATTACGTGCTGCTGGGCGACGACGGCCGCGTCCTCGCCGTGATCGAGGCCAAGCGGACCTGCGTGGACGTGGCCAAGGGCCGCCAGCAGGCCAAGCTCTATGCCGACCTGATCGAGGAGAAGCAGGGCCGCCGCCCGGTGGTGTTCCTCACCAACGGCTTCGAGACCCGCATCGTGGACAACCGGTACCCGGAGCGCCGGGTCGCGGCGATCTATTCCAAGCGGGACCTGGAAAAGCTCTTCAACCTGCAGCGCACGCGGACAAGCCTCAAAAACATCGTGGTGGACAAGAAGATCGCCGGGCGCTACTACCAGGAGGCGGCCATCAAGGCGGTGTGCGACAGCTTCGGGCAGAAAAACCGCCGCAAGGCCCTGCTGGTGATGGCAACCGGCTCCGGCAAGACCCGCACGGTCATCGCCCTGGTCAAGGTGCTGATGGATCAGGGCTGGATCAAAAACGTCCTCTTCCTGGCAGACCGCAACTCCCTGGTCACCCAGGCCAAGCGCAATTTCGTGAACCTCCTGCCCGACCTCTCGGTCACCAATCTCTGCGAGGAAAAAGACAACTATGAGGCCCGCGGCGTGTTCTCCACCTACCAGACCATGATGAACTGCATCGACACGGTGGAGGACCGGGAAGGCAAGCTCTTCTCCGTGGGGCACTTCGACCTGGTGATCTGCGACGAGGCCCACCGCTCCATCTACAACAAATACCGGGACATTTTCACTTACTTTGACGCGCCGCTGGTGGGCCTGACCGCCACGCCCAAGGACGAGATCGACAAGAACACCTACGAGGTCTTCGAGCTGGAGAGCGGCGTACCCACCTACGGCTATGAGCTGGCCCAGGCGGTAAAGGACGGGTATCTGGTGGACTTCCTGTCCGTGGAGACCACACTGAAATTCATCCAGCAGGGCATCGTGTACGACGAGCTCTCCGAGGCGGACAAGCGGGCCTACGAGGACACTTTCGAAGACGAAAACGGCGAGCTGCCGGAGAGCATCGCCTCCTCCGCGCTGAACGAGTGGATCTTCAACGAGGACACCATCCGCGAGGTGCTGCACGTGCTGATGACCTACGGCATCAAGATCGACTACGGCAACAAGCTGGGAAAGACCATCATCTTCGCCAAGAACCACACCCACGCGGAAAAGATCCTGGAGGTGTTCGGGAAGGAGTACCCGCACCTGGTCGGCTGGGCCAAGGTCATCGACAACTACATGACCTACGCCCAGAGCGCCATCGACGAGTTCTCCGAGCCGAACAAGCTGCCGCAGATCGCGATCTCCGTGGACATGCTGGACACCGGCATTGACGTGCCGGAGGTGCTGAACCTGGTCTTTTTCAAGAAGGTCATGAGCAAGGCCAAGTTCTGGCAGATGATCGGCCGCGGCACCCGCCTGTGCCCGGGGCTGCTGGACGGCGCGGACAAGGACAAGTTTTATATCTTCGACTTCTGCGGCAATTTCGAGTTCTTCCGCATGAAGCGGCCGGAGCGCTCTTCCCGCATGCTGGCGCTCTCCGGGGCGCTCTTCCAGCTCAAGGCGCAGATCGCCTTCAAGCTGCAGGACCTGGCTTATCAGACGCCGGAGCTGATCGCCTTCCGCAAGTCGCTGGTGGAGGATATGGTCGAGGGCGTGCGCAAGCTGAACCGGGACAACTTTGCGGTCAAGCAGCATCTGAAATACGTGGAACTGTATGCCGATCCCGCCAACTACGACGCACTCAGCTACGAGGATACGCTGCTGATGGGCCAGGAGCTGGCGCTTCGACGCGCTGCTGTACGGGATCGAGCTGGCGTACCTGGCGGGGAAGAAATACAGCAAGGCGCGGCACGATCTGCTCAAAAAGGTCTCCGCCGTGGCGAGCGTCGCCAACATCCCGGAGATCATGATGCAGGCGGAGCTGATCGACAAGCTCCTGCACACGGATTACCTGGACACCGCGGGCATCAACGAGTTCGAGCATATCCGCGAAAGCCTGCGGGACCTGATGAAATACATTATCGCTGACCGCCCGATCTATGAAACGAACTTCGACGACGAGGTCCTCTCCATGGAGTGGAAGGAGTCGGAGCTGGAAAACGACGATCTGAAAAACTACAAGGCCAAGGCGGAGTTCTATGTCCGGCAGCACCAGGACAACGCCGTCATCGCCAAGCTCAAGGGCAACATCCCCCTGACCGAGGCCGACGTCAAGGTGCTGGAGGGCATCCTCTGGAGCGAGGTCGGCACCAAACAGGAGTACGAGGCCGAGTACGGCGCCAAGCCCCTGGGCGAGTTCGTGCGGGAGATCGTGGGCCTGGATATGAACGCGGCCAAGGCGGCCTTTGCGGAATTCCTGAACGACACGAATCTGGACAGCCGGCAGATCTACTTTGTCAACCAGATCGTGGAATACATCGTCCACAACGGCATGATGAAGGATCTGTCCGTCCTGCAGGAGCCGCCCTTCACCGATCAGGGCAGCATTGTGGAGGTCTTCACGGATCTGAGCCTGTGGGCGGCCATTCGACGGACCATCGACCGGGTCAACGCCAACGCAGCCGCGGCGTGAGACGCGCTTATGGCCGCGCCCCGCGCGGGGCGTGGGGATCGGAGCACGCTTGGGGTCCTGCAGGACGGAAGGCGTCCAAAGCCCGATCGAGCTATCCTGCCATAAAAAGAGAGGGAACGCGCCGAGAAGCGGTTTTTCGGCGCGTTTCCTCTTATTTTCTGCGGCGGCGTGACGGATTCGGGAATTGTCAAAGTCCTCGGCGCATGTTACAATGCAGGTATCACCGAATTGGGGAGAGCAAGACTATGAACGATAAACTGAATCAGCTGCTGACGCAGCTTTCGTCCGTGATCTTCGGCAAGGAGCGGGAGTGCCGCCTGACCGTCTGCGCGCTGCTGGCCGGAGGCGACCTGCTGGTCGAAGACGTGCCGGGCGTGGGGAAGACCACCCTGGCCCTGGCCCTGGCGCAGAGCCTGGATCTGAGCTTCGGGCGCATCCAGTTCACGCCGGACACCCTGCCCGGGGACATTACCGGCTATAGCACCATCGATCTGCGCACGGGAGCGCTGCAGTTCCACGAGGGCCCCGTGATGCACAACATCGTCCTGGCCGACGAGATCAACCGCACCTCCCCCAAG
>CACYLY010000024.1 GCA_902775355.1 Oscillospiraceae bacterium | reverse complement strand
CGTGTCCATCACCGGCAACTCCACCAACCCCACCCGCTTCCAGCATCCTGTGGCGGGCACCTACAAGAAGGAGTGCGTGGAGCAGGGCAAGAAGTACTTTTCCGTGGCCTCCGGCGGCGGCACCGGCCGCACCCTGCATCCGGACAACATGGCCGCCGGCCCCGCCTCCTACGGCATGACCGACACCATGGGCCGCATGCACTCCGACGCCCAGTTCGCCGGCTCCTCCTCCGTCCCCGCCCACGTGGAGATGATGGGCTTCCTGGGCATGGGCAACAACCCCATGGTCGGCGCCACCGTGGCTGTGGCCGTGGCCGTGCAGAACAGCCTGAATCGCTGAACCCGTCGGCCCTCGTCCCGCGAAGGACCGCCTTACCGGGACAGCGGCTGTTACAAATCCAACATAAATACCCGCCCTTTTGGGGCGGGTATGCGAAGCGCAGCGAAGTCGAAGGATCTAAAAAGCCCGTGTTTTCAAGACTTTAGATCTTTCGACTCCGGCTTCGCCTCCGCTCAAGATGACAATCTTTTGGGTTTGTCTACACCTTGATACCTGCCCCCTTGGGGTGGGTATTTCTGTTGTAGAAAAGCCGGCTTTGCGCCGCCCGGAACGCTTCGGCTCCCGGCGCGGCGATGCGCGTCTCTCGTTTTCGGACGCGCCCCGTTGTGAGACGCCCAGGAGCTGTTTCCGCGTCCTTTTCCCGCTAAGGTTTTGGTTGCTCCCTCCGGTGGAGGATGGTATAATCAGAGGGAACACAGAGGCGCGGGAGGGAGCGCTGCGACCGGAGAAGCTGTGAAACGCACCGAGCCCGGCGCTCCTGCCCGGCCGACCGCCGATCCCCGGCTCTTTGTGAAGCAGAGCGTGGCTCCGGCCACGAAGCCCCAAAACGACGGAAAGAGGACCTTCTGGCCTCCCGCGAGGCCCTATGCGTGACGCCATGGACGAAAAGCAAACGGTGGGGCGCTTCGCCCCCAGCCCCTCGGGCTATCTGCATCTGGGAAACCTCCTGGCCATGCTTTTGGCATGGCTGGATTGCCGCGCCCAAAACGGGAAGCTGATCTTCCGGCTGGAGGATCTGGACCCGGCGCGCTCCAAGCGGGAATACATCGAGGCCCTGGCCGGGGATCTGCGCTGGCTGGGCCTGGACTGGGACGAGGGCTGGCCGGATCCCGCCTACGCCCAGAGCGCCCGGACAGAGCGCTACGAGGCCGCCTTTCAGCTCCTGCGGGAGCGGGGGCTCTGCTATCCCTGCTGGTGCAGCAGGGCGGAGCGCCTGGCCGCCGCCTCGGCCCCCGCGCCGGGGGAGGAGCAGTTCGATCCGGGCTGCCGCTGCGCCCGCTTGTCCGAGGCAGAGCGGGAGACGCTGTGGGCGGGCGCTCGGCGGCCCGCCTGGAAGCTCCGGGCGCCGGACCGGGAGATCTGCCTGACGGACGGGCACTACGGGCCGATCCGCCAGAATCCCGCCCGGGAGGGCGGCGATTTTGTGATCCGCCGCAGCGACGGGGTCTTCGCCTACCAGCTGGCCGTCAGCGTGGACGACATGGAGATGGGCGTCACCCGGGTGGTGCGGGGCCGGGACCTGCTGGACTCCGCGCCCCGGCAGAGCTGGCTGATCCAAAGCCTGGGGGGCACGGCGCCCAGCTACTGCCACACGCCTTTGATCACGGACGGGAGCGGCAAGCTCTCCAAGCGGCTGGGGAGCCTGTCCACCCAGGTCCTGCGGCGGGAGACGAGGCCGGAGGCGCTGCTGGGGAGGCTGGCCTTCCTCAGCGGCCTGCGGGACCGGGAGGAGCCGACCGCTGCCCGGGAGCTGCTGGCGGACTTCGACTGGAAAAAGGTCAAAACCGAGGATATCCGGATATAAAGGACCCAGCAGAGCGTCGGCGCTGAACGGCGGGAGGGGCAAGCACCTCCCCTACGTCGGTGGACGGGCGTCGGCGCGAAACGCCGGAGCATACAAACGAAAAGACGCGCAGTCTTCTCAGGGAAGGCTGCGCGTCATTTCTGCGTTTTTCCGGGCGATCAGTAGGAGAACTCGATGTCCCAGACTTCGTACTTGAGGATCTGGTAGGTGGGCTTGCCGTTGAAGCTGTAGTCCTTCACGATGGCGGTGCCGTTCTGCACCGGCAGGGCCTCGTGATTCCACACCTTGTTGGCAACCTGGGAGTCGTTGAGCCAGTAGAGGGAATTGTCCACGCCGGGGGTGTTCCAGTACTGCTCCAGGCTGATCTCATAGACCGTGAACTCCACGGTGTAGCTGCCGTCAGTATTGGCGGTCATGTCGCGGACCACGGTGAAGCGGTTGTAATTGGCGCCGTCCGCCGCGGGGAAGCGGAAATAGCCGCCGGAGAAGCGGAAGGTGTGGGAGGCGTCAAGCAGGTAGGTGGCGCCCTCGGGAGGATTCACCGTCCGGCCGAAGAAGCGCTCCATATAGGTGTTGGCGTCCTTCAGGCCCAGGCACTCGTCGCCGCTGGAGTAGCTGATCAGACCGGGGTGGTTGATCTTGCAATAGATCTCCACCACCCGCAGCAGATAGTCGTCCGCACAGGTGGCGCTGGTGAAGCTCAGCGCAAACTGCTCCGAGAAGTTGGACAGGAAGATGTTGATGCGGTACTGGGTGTCCTTGTCCAGGGGCACGGGGCCGGGCTTGGGCGAGGGCGCAGAGGCGCTCTTGGTGTAGACCTTCACGTCCTTCTTGGCGCCGCAGCAGCTCACCGTCAGCGTGACAGGGCCGCTGTGGACCTTGAGAACGGTGATGGTGCAGGTCCTGCCGTAGGCGTCGGGCTCCAGCTTGAGCACGCTGGGATCGCTGACGGTCCACTGGAAGCTGGCGTTGGTAAAGTCCTCAATGGGATAGGCCTGGGCGTTCAGCATGATGGAATTGCCCTCGGCCTCGGTAAACTCGTCCAGCTCCTTGGTCATGTAAAAGACCTTCACCGCGTTCGGCACGGCGGGAGTGGGGGAGACGGGTGCCGTCGTGGCCGGCACCGGGGTGATGACGATGATCTCCGTGGTCGGCGCGGGGCTGGGGGTGGTGATCTCCACGGCGGGGACCGGCGTGGGCTCCTGCTGGGCCGGGGTGGGGCTCAGCACAAGGGGCGCGGGGGTCGGGGCGGCCGTGCCGCCAAGCCCGCCGCCGAGCAGCAGGAAGAGCAGCACGCCGATGGCGATGGCGCTGATGGTGCCCAGGACGACCCAGGGCCAGATGGGGCGCCGCGGGGCCGCCATCTCGGCATAGTCCTCCTCGATGTAGTCCTCCTGAACGTAGGATCCCCCGGAGGAGGGATTCCCGGAGATGGACTGGCCGCAGTTCAGACAGAATTTGGCCTTGTCGGGCAGCTGGCTTCCGCAGTTGGGACAGAACATAATCTCACCGGCTTTCTGTAGAATGGGAAGGATCCTCGCGGATCACATAGGAAAACAGATCCAGCTCCTGCTGGGAAAAACCCATGGCAAGCAGGGCCCGGGCGCTGGCCGCCTGGCCTTCGGGGCTGTTGAATCCCGGGATCAGCGGGACGCGGACGCGGATGCGGGACCGGCCGACCAGACGCAGCAGCAGACGGAGGTTCGCCTCCATCAAAGCCCCGTCGCCCCCGGTGTAGCGCCGGTAGACCGACGGGTCCATGTCCTTGCAGTCCACAATGAAGAAGTCCGCGTTCTCCGCGCCCAGGCGGACGGATTCCTCCGGGACGGCCAGACTGGTCTCCAGGGTGACGCGCCAGTCCGCCGGAGCGGCGGCGCGAAAGGCACGCAGAAAGGGGGCGTGGAGCAGGGATTCCCCGCCGCCGAAGCAGACGCCGCCGCCGGTGGCCCGGAAATACAGATCGTCGATCCGGAGCTTCTCCACCAGCTCCGCCGCCGTCACCGGCGTGGCCCTGCCCTCCCGCAGGAGCTGCTTGTTGATGCACCAGCGGCAGGAGAGGGGGCAGCCGGCGCCGGCGATCAGGGTGGTGACCCCGGCCCCGTCGGTGCCCATGCGGAGCCGGGACAGGCTCAGCAGCGGATAGCGCGGCTCAGTCATGGCCGCGCTCCTTCGACCAGGGCATCCGTGACCAAAGCCGTCTCAGCAGGGAAATCTGCGGGTGCCTGGCCGGAACTCCCGCAAGCTCGGGGGAGCGAAGACTGGAAGCTGGTCCCGGCTTTTCTTCTCTGCCGGGATCGGGGCCGCCGGGCATATCGTCCCCGGCCGCTTGAGGAACCTTGCCGAAGAGAGGGTCGGGATACAGGCCGGCCACTCTGGGCTCTTTCCCTGCGAGCCCTTGCTTCTCCAGCTCCTGCTCCAGATAGCGCAGCTCCGCCTCGCACTTGGGGCAGGTGCCCGTGCATTCGCCCCGAAAGCGACAGTCCCGCGTCACATAGGGAATGTCGTTTTCATCGGCGATCCGCTGGCGGATCTGCTTGAGGATCCGGCATTTTTGCCGGCCTGTATCCAGCGGAGTGCCGCGGCTGGGGCAGCAGAGCGCCTTGTTGGGCAGCTCGTCTCCGCAATTGGCGCACTTCACATCTTCACCGGCTTTCACAGTTTGGATCAGAAAAGAGTCCCGGGAGGCGTTTGCCGGCGGTATACCGGCGGCGGGAAGGGACTCAGTTGCCGCCGTTCTCGGCGGGCTCCTCGGGAATGTAGGCCACGTCGCCCTCCAGCTCCCACTCGTCGTCGGGCAGTTCTCCGGGGATGATATCCGGCGTCGGCTCCACGGCGGGTTCGCCCTCCAGAGGCTCGTCCCATTCGATCTCACCGTCGAGCACCTCAACCTCCGACGTGGGGGTAGGAAACTCTTCGATCATGCCGGCGATGTCCTCCTCGCCGCCCTTGGGCTGGAAAATTTCCCGAAAAGCGTCCGCAGGAGAGGTGCAGCCGGCGCTGCCGAAGGCCAGGCCCGTGCACAGGGCGGCCACCGCCACCCGCTTGCCCAGACTCTGCCGCTTCGCCAGTTGCTGCTCCAGATAGCGCAGCTCCGCTTCGCATTTGGGGCAGGTGCCCTTGCAGTCGCCCTTGTGGGTGCATTCTCTCGTCACGTAGGGGATATCGTTTTCATCGGCGATCTTCTGGCGGATCTCCTTGAGGATCTTGCATTTCTGTTTGCCCAGCATGGCAGACGCCTCCTTTGGTGGGAAATAAAGATGTCTGTCGTTAGGACGCTGAGAAAAGGAAAAGGTTCCCGTTTTCCCCTGCGGTCGCGCCCCAGCTCCTCGCTCCCAACTCTTCACTCACCAGTCACCAGCGGAAAAAGTGAACAGATAACAGTGAACAGTGAACAGATAACAGTGAATAGTGAACAGTTGCGGTATCCAGCCACTAAATCCTCACTCCTAACTAACCACTAGCCAGTAGATCCAACTCCCCGCGCTACAAGGGCCAGCTGGGGAGCCAGCGGTACAGGGCGGAGGCCAGCTCCGCGGCCATGGGCAGACCGTTCAGAACGGGGAAGAAGAGCAGGAACACCGCGGCACAGCCCCCCGTCAGCAAAAGGGCGGGGACGCGCCAGTTGGGCCGGTTCTCCCGCAGCAGGGCCATCACATAGCTCAGCGAGAGCACCAGGAACAGGGCCGAGGGGAAGTAGTGATAGGCGAAGGTCAGCCTGGAAATCGGGACCCAGGGCAGCAGCTGGCTCAGATAGCCCACCAGGATAAAGGCCGCGCGGCGGTCCCGCCGGACGATGGCCATCCAGCCCAGCACCGGCAGACTCATCAGTCCGCCCCAGCAGAGCACCGGGTTCAGCCAGGCGGCGATGCTGATGCGGGTGTCAGCCGTGGGATATTCCATCACGTACAGGATGGGACGGTAGTCGATCAGCCACTGATACCAGCTGGAGGAGTAGGGGTGGGTGGCGCCCAGCACGGACTTGGAATGGTAGGTGAACATATAACACTGGTTGTTGTACACCAGCACCAGATAGTCCTTGGAGAAGAGCTTCGTCCCTCTGGCCAGGGCGTAGGGGATATAGCTCAGCAGGTAGATGAGACCGGGCACGGCGATGAAGAACACCAGGCAGAACAGCACGTTCCCCAGAAAAGCCGGGAGCACGGCGTCTTCCTTCTCCGGATCCGTGCGCTCCCGGCGGACGCGGCGGAAGCGGCCGATCCAGTGCACCAGCCACAGCAGAGCCAGGCCCCCGCCGGCGTAGATGCTGGTCCACTTGGCGGCGGCGCCCAGGCCGAAGCTGACGCCGCACAGGGCCAGGGCCCAGAGCCGGTCCTCCGTGAGCCACAGGTACATGAACAGGTACATCAGCAGAATGAAGAAGACCGAATAGGTGTCGATGGTGGAGATGCGGGTCTGCACATAATGCATGAAGTCCGCGGCGAAGATCACTGTGCCCAGAGCGGGGATCAGCCGGCCGCCGAAGAGCTTTTTCAGCAGCACGTACAGCAGCGGCAGCATCAGCACGCCGAAGAGGGTGCCGGAAAAGCGCCAGCCGAAGGGCGTCATGCCGAAGAAGAGGATCCCGAGCCCGATGATCTCCTTGCCCAGGGGCGGATGGGTGGTCTCGTAGGGGCTGACCCGATTCAGATGCTCCCAGGCGGTGCGGGCATGATAGATTTCGTCAAAATAGCTGGAATTCTGGAAGCCGAAGGAGCGGGGCATGGTCTCCTGCTCGTCGCAGAGCTCGGGCAGGCTGCAGGCGTAGTCCACCGGCTGCCCGTCCCCGTCCAGCACCAGCAGCTCCCCCAGCCAGGGCGAGCCGTAGCTGCAGGAGATGCGGATATAGCGGGGGCGCAGCGTGGTCTCCGGCGTGATGCGGGTCCACTTGAGCACCGCGATATGGTCCTGGGTGAAGGAATAGACCTGCTCGTAATACTCCCCGTCCTCGGAATAGGCGATATCGTAAGCGCCCATGCCCACGCCGGGGTACAGTACCAGCTGACTGGGCAGCTGGCCCTCGGGCAGGGTGATCAGCGCCTCCGTCCTCTCCATGGGGACGAAGGTCTGGGGATCGGTGGTGCTGCCCAGGCGGAAAAAGGCCGTGAGGGCATAGACCAGGGTGATCAGCAGCATCGGCAGCAGGTCTGCCCGGGAGAGGGAACGGGCCCGGTCCTCCCGGAGCAGGCGGGGCTTCCGGCCCCCCGTGGGGAGCGGGGGCGTGTCCATGGGGCGCAGGCAGCTGCGGAGGTCCGGAAGCGTCAGAAACAGGACCAGCAGCAGAAGCACCGTCAGGAGTGGGAACAGATAAGTCAATAGTTTCATAAGTCAATGTGTGTCGGATGACGGATGCGGGAGCGGCGGACCGCCGCTCCCGGAGTGGAAAACTTCAGCCCCGCAGCAGCTCGTGGAGCTCCTTCACCGAGGGGAGCACCAGGTCGGGCTTGCGGGCGGCCTCGTCCACCATCATCTGGTTGGTCTCGCCGGAGAGCACCAGAACGGAGACGCTGCCCGCGTTCTGGGCCACGGCGATGTCGGTATAGAGCCGGTCGCCCACGGCGCAGATCTTCTCATTGGGGATGCCGGTGCTGGCGGCGATCACGTCGATCATGTTCCGGTTGGGCTTGCCGATGAACTCGGGCTTGACGCCGGAGGAGGCCGTCAGCAGGGCGCAGATGCTGCCGCAGTCCGGCAGGACCTCGCCGGCGGGCATGGGGCAGACCCAGTCCGGGTTGGCGGCGATGAACTTCGCCCCCCGGCGCAGGAAGTGCACCGCCTTGTCCAGCTTCTCATACACCAGCTCGGTGTCGAAGCCCTGGACCACCACATCCACGTCGAAGACGTCCGTGTGGCCCTGCTCGTCGTTCACCAGGTCGATGCCGTAGCTCTTCAGCTCCCGGTAGAAGGCCTTGGTGCCGGCCAGGTAGACCTTGGCGCCGGGGAAGTGCTGGTTGAGATAGAGCCCCGTGGCCATGCCGGAGGTGAAGACGTTCTCCGCCTCGCAGGGGAAGCCCAGGCGGCGCAGGCGGGTGATATAGTCCACCCCGGCCCGGGAGGAGTTGTTGGTGAGATAGATATACTTTTTACCCAGGCGGGGCAGATCCTCCATCAGGGCGATGGCGCCCTCGTACACGTCGTCCCCCAGATAGAGGGTGCCGTCCATGTCGAAGAGGAAGAGCTCGCAGTTTCTCAGCTTGTCGATGTTGGTCATGTCTGTTTCTCCTGTATCATAAATGAATCGTGAATCATGAATCGTGAAGAATCATGGTGTGCCGCTGCGAGGTACGGATTGAAATACGTCGCCGAAGGCGACACCGCAATTCTTCATTCTTCATTATTCATTTTTCATTGAGGAATAAGGGCTTTGCCCTTATTCCTCGTCGCCCCAGAGCTGGGCGCATTTCACGGCCTTGTGCCAGCCGTGGAGGAGTTTACGGCGCTTCTCCTCGTCCAGCTCCGGCGTGAAGACCTTGTTCACGGACCAGTTGTTGCGCACGTCGTCCAGACTGCTCCAGTAGCCCACGGCCAGACCTGCCAGATAGGCCGCGCCCAGGGCGGTGGTCTCGATGCAGCGGGGACGGTACACGTCCGCCGCGATCAGGTCGGACTGGAACTGCATGAGGAAGTTATTGGCGGAGGCGCCGCCGTCCACCTTCAAATCGGCGATGGGGATGCCGGAGTCCCGCTCCATGGCGCGGACGATGTCATAGGTCTGGTAGGCCAGGCTCTCCAGCGTGGCGCGGACCAGATGGGCCCGGCTGAAGCCCCGGGTGATGCCCACGACGACGCCCCGGGCCCGCTGGTTCCAGTAGGGCGCGCCCAGGCCCGTGAAGGCGGGCACCACGTAGCCGCCGGCGGTGTCCGGCACCCGCTTGGCGTACTCCAGACTCTCACTGGCGGAGGTCAGGACCCCCAGCTCGTCCCGGAGCCACTGGATGGCGGCGCCGGCGATGAAGATGGAGCCCTCCAGGGCGTACTGGACCGTGCCGTCGGCGCTGGCGGCAATGGTGGTCACCAGGCCGTTCTGGCTGCGGACGATGTCGTGGCCGGTGTTCATCAGCAGGAAGCAGCCGGTGCCGTAGGTGTTCTTCATCTGGCCGGGCTCAAAGCAGCACTGGCCGAAGAGAGCGCACTGCTGGTCCCCGGCGGCGCCGGCGATGGGGATCTCCCCGCCCAGGAGCTCGAAGTCCGTCTTCCCGTAGACGCAGGAGGAGGGCTTGACCTCCGGCAGCATGGTCTCGGGCACGTCCAGCAGGTTCAGCAGCTCCTTGTCCCAGCAGAGCTCCTTGATGTTGAAGAGCATGGTGCGGCTGGCGTTGGTGTAGTCCGTGACGTGGACCCGGCCGCCGGTGAGCTTCCAGATCAGCCAGGTGTCGATGGTGCCGAAGAGGAGCTTGCCGGCCTTGGCCCGCCGACGGGCGCCGGGGGTGTTGTCCAGCAGCCACTTGATCTTGGAGCCGGAGAAATAGGCGTCGGGCACCAGGCCGGTCTTCTCCCGGATCTTGTCGCTCCAGCCGTCCTTCACCAGGCCGTCGATGATGTCCGAGGTGCGGCGGCACTGCCAGACAATGGCGTGGGCGATGGGCTCGCCGGTCTCCTTGTCCCAGACCACGGTGGTCTCGCGCTGGTTGGTGATGCCGATGGCGGCGATATCCTCCGCCTTCACGCTGAGCTTGGCCATGGCGGCCCGGGCCACCTCCAGGGTGGTGTCCCAGATCTCGCCGGCGTCGTGCTCCACCCAGCCGGGCTGGGGATAGTACTGTTTGAACTCCTTGTTGACCACGGAGCAGATGTTGCCGGATTTGTCGAAGAGGATGCAGCGGGAACTGGTCGTGCCCTGATCCAGGGCCATGATGTAATGCATGGGAGTTCTCCTTTCGTCTCGTAGTATCGTTGAAAGCTTTTCGATAATTGATTATACCGTTTTTGCCGGATGATTGCAACGGTTTGTTGCGCCGGATAAAACGCGGGCCGCCGCGGATGCGGCGGCCCTGGGAAAAGGGAGGAGTGAAAACCATGAATAGCATCATGGATCTGCCGGTTTATGTTTTCCTCGGTGAAAGCTGACACAGAGAGACACTTATTTGAACGTGCAGGTGTTGGCGCAGCTCATCAGCGCAATGATAATTGCGTTGATGATACCGGGAAGATAGGGATTCTTTGTAGCCTTGAAGATCGCGCGGGAGATGATGGCGGAGGCAGGCAGCATCACAAACAGCGGGTAGAGCCAGACGACCATCAGGTGCGTCTGATCGGCGCTCCAGCGCAGGAAGCCGGTGGCCTTGAAGGTGGTGTACTGCAGGACGACAACGATGACTGCCGGCAGAACGTTGGCCAGAGCGAGGATCAGAATATTGCCCCACTTTTTGCCGATGGTGTTGAAGTTGAAGCAGTTGACCGCAACGGAGTTCGTGACATAAAACACAGACAAGAGAAGCATATAGGGGATGGAAATCTTGAAGATCGTAGCATTGAAGGGCTTGGCAGCCAGGGTCCAGATCCGGAAATCAACATGGAAAAGCCAAGTGGCGACAAAGACCCACAGGTAGGTCAAGCCGGCAACGAGAACGGCCAGGACAAGGGTCTTGAACAGCTTTTTGCCGCCGAGACGCAGGCACGGGGCCAATTCGTTCTTGCCGCCGGCAAGCTTTTTACCGATCAGCATGCAGAGGATGCTGACCAATGCGCAGCAGATGGCCCACATCGAGATGCCGAAGACAGCTGACTGACCAAGAAGAGTGGGGGAGAAGTTGGCGGAATTGGCCAGCTTCATTATGGGCAGATAGAATACTGCGCCAAAGATTGCCCCGATGGCAAGACTGATCCAGAACCAGGCCAGGCTCTTGCCCTTGGGAGCGGGCAAAGGCTGAGGCTCCTCGTCGGCTCGCAGGATCTCAAAGCTGGGCGTGTTCACCAAGGCGATGGTGGCAGAAACGATGAAGAGCGCCATGCCCAGAAGGCCGAGCACGTTGAAGAAGACCTTCCACTGCCAGACCTGATTGCCTGCGTCAATGGGATTCGGCGCGGGGATGGCCTCCTGGAAGAAGCTCAGAGTTGCGTAAGTGGAGCGAGCGGAGAAGTGAGACCAGGGGTGAGTGATCTCAGGCGTGTAGATGACACGCATGGCCGGGGTTCCGTCTACCGCGTCCTTGTAGACGGTGTTGGGCAGGCGTTCCTCTTTGCCTTCCGGATCTGTGCCGTAATACAGGAAGGACTGGGCGTTGGGCGAATGGATATAGTCGGGCTTGGGAAGGGGATTGCCTGCCTTGTCCGTCTCGTTGAAGGCAAATTCATCATACTGGCCGGCGATGACGCCTACATGGCGCGCGCCGTAAACATTCTCATAACCGGCTTGCCCGGCATAGAGAGGATTCATGCTGTTGACAAGGACGGCGGCAATGTGCTGGGGATCGTTCATGTTGTCTGCCTGCGCGGCGAAGTTGCAGCTAAAACTGCCGAAGGAGTGGCCGGTGACGCCGATCTTGGTGTTGTCCACATAGTTGATGTTGCACAGGAACATCACAGCCTCATAAGTGGAGTTCATCATATCGCCGGCGGAGCTGCCGATGTCAGAGCCGCCGTGGGAGGGCATATCAGCGGCCAAGACAACATAGCCGCGGCGGGCGAGCTCCACGAAGTTCAGGTCCTGCATCTCCTTGTTGTTCAGAAAACCATGGACGGTTACGATGGCAGGAGCCGGTGTCTCAGCCGTAGCGTTTTCGGGGACAAGGAGGATACCGGTCATTGCCTTGCCGGAGCTGTTGATCCATTTGACGTCTGTCACATGGACACGTCCGCCGGAGCTTTGCACGGAGGACGCCCCGATCATGCTAATCAGCATCAACAGCACTGCAATGATCAACACGATCTTGTTTTTGGATAGTTTTTTCATACGGTTCTCCTTTCTGTTCTCTCTTTCCTTTTCGTCGCGGCGACGGAAGAACTCCTTCGTCTTGGCGATTTTGCTGAAAATGAGCGGGAAAATATGGGAAGAACTTGCTCATCCTGTTCACATTATACAAGAGAGAGGGAGGAACGTCATTTGACAACTTTTTTTCGATTTGGAATTCTTTTGCGGTAAAGCCTTGACATATACCCGGTTTTCCCCGGGAGCGGATAATAGAAAAGCTGCGCAAATCCCTCTTCGGAGATTTGCGCAGCTCGGACAAGCGCTTGCCGTATTTTTGTTCAATCCTGCTTTACAAGCTTGACAGGCTCCTGAGGCACGTGAAGACGGGTCAGCCGTGCGTTCAGCCCACGGAGGGCGGAGGTAAAGGCGGCAATGGCTTCATCGTCCAGAGAATCGAGACTTTCAAAGAATTCTCGGAAGTCACGTTCAAAGAGGATCGGACTGACGGAAGCATATACCTGCAAAGCTTTTTCCGTAGGCTTGAGGATCACGTTCTTCCGATTGACGGTAGTGCGATAGCGCGCAACCAGTCCCAACTCGGTCAGCTGCCGGGCGATCCGGGAGAAACTGCTCTGGGGGATTCCCAGAGTGTCAGAGATGTGGATCATACAGGCGTCATCGTTCTCATGTTCGATCAAATACTCCAGCACCTGCCAGGTTACGCTGTTCATTCGCACGCCTTCCGCCAACTCCTGAGGCTGCGCGGCCGCGCGGGCGGTGATATTGGAGTGCTGAACGAGCACGGCAACCAGCTCGCGGTAGCGCCCCATCCATTCTACTCTCATGTGTCCACCTGCCAATCTGCATAATCGTGCTGAATTCCAAGAATCCCAGCAGGCTGCCGGAATACGGCGCCTTGCCTGCACCTTCTCGCAGAGCCTCTGCCGCGAAGCGTCCGGGCTCTGCCTTACGAATCTACACCATCTTATCTTCAGTATACCACAAGTGTCAAGATGAGAGATGGGCCTTTGGGACAATTGTCAGAAAAAATAGGATTCTTTTGTGTAAAAAAACTGTTGACAGGAGAATATTGACGATCTATCCTGATGAATAGAAGTATATTCGGATAGATATAAATTCGGCAATGAGGATGTGAGCGCTGTGGCAGGCTCCGAATACGATCTGAAGACCCTCCTGGATGTGGCCCGATGGGAGGACGTGCAGGACCAGCTGGCGTCCATCACCCGCACGGCGATCATCACCATCGACTACAAAGGAAATCCGATATCCAAGCACAGCGGGCGGACTGCTTTCTGCACCGTCATCCGCGAGAATCCGGTCACGTGCAAGCGCTGCTATCGCTGCGACGCCTTGGCTGGGCTGGAGGCTGTGCGCCGAAGCGAACCCTTCATCTATCTCTGCCACTGCGGCATCGTGGACGTGGCGGTCCCGGTTGTAGTGGGCAACCAGTATCTGGGAGCCGTGATGTTCGGCCAGGTCCGCCTGCCGGACGGGGACAGGGACGGCCAGGTCCGCCGCTTGGTCAACGAGATCAGCTACTTCCGACCTGAGGAGCAGGATTCCCGTGAGGAGCTGATGGAAAAATACAGGCAGCTTCCCGAAATGGAGTACAGCCGGATCGTGGAGGTCGCGGCATTGATCAATTCCGTGGTGAGATACATTGTCGGCAGGGCCGTCCAGAACCGCAGCGACCGCATGGCCTATGAGTGGGTCCTGCGCAGTGGATTGCCGCCGAGTCTGGACTGGCGGGACAGCGAGGGGGACCAGCCGCATGAGAGCGGCAAAAGCTCTATTCCGGAGGACAGCCCGATCTACCCCGCCCTGTCTTACATGGAGGGACACCGGAGTGAGATGCTGCGGATGAGCCAGATGGCGGAGCTCTGCCACCTGAGCCCCAGTTATTTCTCCAAGCTTTTTCTTCGCGAACTGGGAGAAAACTACACAGAATACATGAAACGCCAGAAGGTTTCGTGGGCAAAGGAAATGCTGCGGAAGACCGACAAAAGCGTCGGAGAGATCAGCACGGAGCTGGGTTTCCTGGACAGCAGTTACTTCATCAAGGTGTTCAAGACCTTTGAAGGCATCACGCCTTTGGCCTACCGGCAGGAAAAGTACTTTACATAGAACGCGCCAGTAAAAACGCGGCCGCACCCTTAGGGCGTGCGGCCGCGTTTGAAAACAGGGGAGTATCCTTACTTCTTGATGAGTCTTGTCATCCTGGCCAGGGTCAGGCGGTTGCGGATGGCGGAGGAGATGTCCAGGAAGCTGTCTTCCACGGCGGGGTCGATGCCCAGTTCCTCCAGGGTGTGCTTGGCGCCGATGGCGGCGTAGAGCGCGTCCAGATCCTCGTAGCTGGGGATCTTCGCGATGACGTCCCGGATCTCCTGCCAGTGCTCAGCGATGGCTTCCGGCGGGAAGGTCTTCAGCACGTCGTTCTCGTTCTCCTTCAGGATCCCGTCCGCCAGAGGCCCGAAGATCTCCCGCACCCAGGCCGGATCGATGGGCTCAAAGGGCTTGACTTCGATGCTCTCCCGCTGCGCCAGCTTGTGGTAGGCCTTGGCGCACATGAGAGTTCCCACGCCGACGCACTCGCCGTGGAGGCCGTGGGCGTTCTCGAAGTACTTGGGCTTCATCTCCACCAGATGGGCCACCAGGTGCTCCGCGCCGGAGGCCGCCCGGGAGTTGGAGAGGATCTGCATGGTCAGGCCCGAGAGCATCTGAGTGTAGGCCATGGCCTCCAGGTCCGGCTTTTTGCCGTCCCGCAGCTCATTGGCGCAGCGAACCATGATGTCCAGCGCCTCCTGGGCCATGTCGCAGACCCGCTGGCAGAAATACTCGCCGGATACGATGTGCGCGATCTTCCAGTCGGCGATGGGGGCGCCGGCGATGATGTTCATGTCGCAGATCACCGCGTCCGCCGCCTGCATGGGGATGGACTTCTTCTGACCGTCGATGATGATGGAGCAGATGTCGGCGGTGAAGCCGTCAGAGGACACGATGGTGGGAATGGCCACGAAGGGGATGCCCAGACGCCAGGCGCTGTAGCGGCCGAAGTCCATCAGGGTGCCGCCGCCGACCACGACCACATAGTCCGGCGTCTTCTCGAAGCGGGTCATGCAGTCCTCGATCAGGCCCTTTTCGCTGTGCAGGCCCTTGGCCTCCAGCACGATCTCCTGATCCGCCTGCACGTGGACCATGCCGGGCAGATTGTAGGTATTGGTGTCGTAGATCACGATGCGGTGGCCGCTGAGGCCGCAGTCCGCCATGTACTGCTCGAAGTGCTCCAGCGCGCCGTACTCGCACACCACCAGCTTGGTGCGCAGCTCGTGGTCGCGCCCGCAGGGGCAGGGGCCGAGATACTGCTTGGTGTTCAGGATCATGATGACGTCCTCCGTTATAAATTGTTTTGTGTTGCAGTGTATATTAATCTAAGTATAATGTAATCTTTCCCGCCCTTCTTGTCAAGGAAATGATGCCCTCCGGCCGGAGCGGGACGATTGGGTCCTTCCCATTTTTGAAGGACTGTGATATAATACAGGCAGCCTTTTCCCGCAAAAAACATAAAGGTGGGATACCTGTGATATACGCCATCGGTTTCTTTGTCCTGTCCCTGGCGGCGGCCCTCGGCCTGCCCCTGCTGTGCGGCTTTTCCCTCTGGTGGGGGATCCCGATCTTCATCGGGACGGAGCTGCTGTGCCACGCCCTGTTCGTCACCCTGAACTGGCTGCCTATCCGGAAGGTGGACCGCTCCAGGCCCCTGGAGGAGCAGATGCCCGCGGGCAGAGCGGGCGTGCTGCGGATCGACAGCCTGCTCTGCGCCTACGGCGGCCTGATCCCCCGCATCAGCGGGGCGGAGAAGCTGCCGAAAACGCCCTATCTGCTGGTGTGCAACCACCGCTCCATGTATGACCCGCTGATGATCCTGCTCTACCTGAAGCAGGAGAACATCGCCTTCGTCTCCAAGCCCTCCAACATGGCCATCCCCATGATCGGGGACCTGGCCTATGCCGCCGGTTTTCTGCCCATCGACCGGGAGAATGACCGGGAGGCCCTGAAGACCATCCTGGCCGCCGCGGGCTACCTGAAAAAGGGCCTGTGCAGCATGGCTATCTTCCCCGAGGGCACCCGCACCCGCACGGGCAAGCTCCAGGAATTTCACGCCGGCTCCTTCAAGATCGCCCAGCGGGCCAACGCCCCGGTGGTGGTGGCCTGCGTGCGCAATACGGACAAGGCAGCCCGCCGGCTCTTCCTGCGGCCCACCAAGGTGTATTTGGACATCCTGGAGGTGATCCCCGCCGAGAAGGTGAAGGCCAGCAGCACCCACGAGCTGGCGGAGCACAGCAAGGCGCTGATGCTGGAAGTTTTGAAGGAATGAAGGAATGAAGGAATGAAGGAATGAAGGAATGAAGGAATGAAGGAATGAAGACCCCCTTCAGTCTCGCTCGCTTCGCTCGTTCGACAGCTCCCCCGGAGGGGGAGCCAAGATGCGGCCTTGCTTCCCATGTGGGGGAGGGAAGAGGCGGCCTTGCTTCCCCCTTTGGGGGAAGTCCCCAGTGCGCACACTGGGGAATAGGGGGTATTTCAATCCGTCGCGCAGCGACACCACAATTTCTTCATTTCTTCACTAGCGCAGCGTCTTCATTCCTTCATTAGGCGTAGCCGAGCTTCATTTCTTCATGAACAAAGCGACTTCATTTTCTCCCGAGGAGGAACAAGTTATGTCAACCAGTAAAGTGGCTCTGGTCACCGGCTCCAGCCGGGGGATCGGGGCGGCGGTGGCCGAGGCCCTCAGCGACGCGGGCTGGGCCGTGTGCATCAATTACATCGAACGGGAGGACAAGGCCGAGGAGCTGGCGGCGAAGCTGCGGGCCAAGGGCGGGCGCTGCATCACCCAGCAGGCCGACGTGGCGGATCGGGAGGCGGTCTTTGCCATGGTGCGCCGGACCGAGCGGGAGCTGGGGCCGGTGAGCCTGCTGGTGTCCAACGCGGGCATTGCCGAGCAACACCAGTTTCAGGACATCACGCCGGAATTCTGGCAGCGGCTTTTTGCCGTGAACGTGAACGGCGCCTTCCACAGCGCCCAGGCAGTGCTGCCCCATATGCTCCATGAGCACGCCGGCTGCATGATCTTCGTCTCCTCCATCTGGGGCCAGCACGGCGCCAGCTGCGAGGCAGCCTATTCCGCCACCAAGCACGCCATCATCGGCCTCTCCCGCTCCCTGTCGGCGGAGCTGGCCCTTTCCGGCATCCGGGTCAACTGCGTGGCCCCCGGCGTCATCGACACGGACATGGTCCAGGTCCTGGGACAGGACACGCTGGAGCAGCTGGCCCGGGAGATCCCCCTGGGCAGGCTGGGCAGGCCGCAGGAGATCGCCCAGACCGTGCTGTACCTGGCGGAGAACCCCTATATCACGGGACAGGTGGTCACCGTGGACGGAGGCTTTTTGGTGTAAATGAAGAATGAAAAATGAATAATGAATCATTATGGTGTCGCGCGAAGCGCGACGGATTATCATCCATCACGCCGCAGGCGTGATGCCACAATTTTTCATTCTTCACTATTCACTATTCATTGGTATAAATTCTTCCCGCGCGTGGGAGACTAAATGCGGGCCCCTTACATAGAATGGTACGGGGCGACTGGTTTTCCGGAGCGTGAAGAAACATGGTTAAACGAGGAGATATCTATTTTGCGGACCTGAGCCCGGTGGTGGGCAGCGAGCAGGGGGGCATGCGCCCGGTGCTGATCGTCCAGAACGACACCGGCAACCGCCACAGCCCCACGGTTATCGCCGCCGCCATTACCAGCCAGACCGGAAAGGCCCGCCTGCCCACCCACATCTACCTGTCCGGCCCCAGCGTGGGCCTGAACCGGGACAGCGTGATCCTGCTGGAGCAGATCCGCACCCTGGACAAATCCCGCCTGCGGGAGCGCATGGGCCACCTGGGCCAGGAGGCCATGAATGCGGTGGACAGCGCCCTGGCGGTGAGCTTCGGGCTGCCGCAAAATGAACGATAATCGGAACGCTCTGCCTCATATACTGAGGCAGGGCGTTTTTATGGAATGAAGGAATGAAGGAATGAAGGAATGAAGGAATGAAGGAATGATAACCCCTTCAGTCTCGCTCGCTTCGCTCGTTCGACAGCTCCCCCGGAGGGGGAGCCAAGAGGCGGCCTTGCTTCCCCCTTGTGGGGAAGTCCCCAGTGCGCACACTGGGGAATAGGGGGTATTTCAATCCGTCGCGCAGCGACACTTCATTTTCTTCATTCGCGCAGCGTCTTCATTCCTTCATTAGGCGCAGCCGAGCTTCATTTTTTTGGGGGGTGTGCATGGAACTGCAGATTTTTGAGGGCGAGAGCCTTGCCGGGACGCTCTCCGTCTCCGTCCAGGGGCTCTATATGCTGTTCGAGGCGCGGGTCGCGGGGGCGGGGACGGGCCTGAGCCGCCTGTGGCTCCGGGGCGAGGGGGGAGGCGCCGCCTCCCTGGGCCTGCTGGAGCCCCGGACAGGGGGGCGCTTTCTCCGCCGCAGGCTTTCCCGGCTGGAGCGGCAAAAGCTGCCGCTCCGGCCCTGGACGGCCCTGGTCCTCCCCGCGGAGGAGCGTCCGTCGGCAAGCCCAACTCTGTCATTGCGAACCGGTGACCGACGAGCCAGGTGCGGCGATCCGCTTTCCCTGCCCGGAGAAGAAGAGAACGGATTGCCACGACAGTGTGCGCACTGTCTCGCAATGACAGAATCTGCCGCTTCTGCGTTTGCCGAGACGGCGGCCCCTGGGGCGAAAACGGCAGGCCTTCCGCCGCATTCCGCATTCCGAACTCCGCATTCCGAATTCTCCTGGCTCCGCCTCTCCGACGGTTCGCTCCGCGATCCGGCCCGGCGGCTGCTGGCCCTGCCCTGGGCGGGGGGAGAGCTCCCGGCGGCGGCGCGAAAAATTTCCGTGGACGGACGGGATTATCTGGTGTTTCGGTATTGAAATGGGCAGGGAAGGGGGTGTATAATTACTCTGTTATTTTTCTTCGCGCGGCGCCCCCGTCCTTTTCCAATCCGTCGCCGCAGGCGACACCACAATTCTTCATTCTTCATTTTTCATTTCCCACAACCCTTACCCCCTCAGTCAGCCGGATTGCGTGAGACGCCGGCTGACAGCTCCCCCGAAGGGGGAGCCTATAAGATTTCTGCGAGACCGACACCCCCTCAGTCAGCCTGCCGGCTGACAGCTCCCCCGAAGGGGGAGCCTATATAGAAAGGCCGCTGGGCGGCGCCCTCATCCACCGCTCCGCGGTCCCCCTTCCCCCGGAGGGGGAAGGCAACATAGAAAGGAGATTTCAACATGCAAATGACCGATCTGATCGCCAAGAAGAGAGACGGCGGCGTCCTGTCCACCGAAGAGATCGAATTCATGATCCAGGGCTATACCAAGGGGAGCATCCCGGACTACCAGATGTCGGCCATGTGCATGGCGATCCTCCTGCGAGGCATGGACGACCGGGAGACCCTGGACATGACCATGGCCATGATGCACTCCGGCGAGGTGCTGGACCTGAGCCCCATCCAGGGCGTGAAGGCGGACAAGCACTCCACCGGCGGCGTGGGAGACAAGACCAGCCTGGTGCTCTGCCCCATGGTGGCCGCGGCGGGCCTGAAGGTGGCCAAGATGTCCGGCCGGGGCCTAGGCCACACCGGCGGCACCATCGACAAGCTGGAGAGCTTCCCCGGCTTCTCCACCGCCATCAGCGAGGAGACCTTCTTTGAAAACGTCAACCGCATCGGCATCGCCATCATGGGCCAGACCGCCGATCTGGTGCCGGCGGACAAAAAGATCTACGCCCTGCGGGACGTGACCGGCACCGTGCCCTCCATCCCCCTGATCGTGTCCTCCATCATGTCCAAGAAGCTGGCCTCCGGCGCGGACGTGATCGTGCTGGACGTGAAGTGCGGCGACGGGGCCTTTATGAAGACCGAGGACGACGCCCGCACCCTGGCCCGGGGCCTGACCCGCATCGGCCGCCTGGCAGGGCGCAAGTGCGCCGCCGTCATCACCGACATGGACCAGCCTCTGGGCTGGGCCGTGGGCAACGCCGTGGAGGTCAAGGAGGCCATCGCGGTACTGAAGGGCGAGCAGCAGGGCGACCTGTTGGAGCTCTGCCTGACCCTGGGCGGCTGCATGCTGGCCGAGGCCGGCTACGAGCCCAGCATCGAGGCGGCCCGGGAGCGGATGCTGAAGACCATCGCCGACGGCAGCGCCCTGAAGAAGCTGGCCGAGATGGTCCAGGCCCAGGGCGGCGACCCGGCTGCGGTCTACGACACCTCGATCCTGCCCGACGCGAAGATCAAGATCCCGGCTCCGGCGGCGGAGGGCGGCTATGTCAAGCGCATCCAGGCCGAGCGGGTGGGCCTGGTGAGCATGCACCTTGGCGGCGGCCGCGCCACCAAGGAGAGCGACATCGATCTGGCCGTGGGCGTGGTGCTCAACAAGAAGGTGGGGGACAAGGTGGAGCCCGGCGAGAGCCTGGGCACCATCCACGCTTCCGATCCGGAAAAGGCGGCCCAGGCGGCGATCCTGCTGCGGGACTGCTTCGAGCTGTCCGACACGCCGGTGGAGCGCCCGGCCTTCATCAAGGACATCATCCGCTGAACGCGGAGTGCAGGTTTGAACTTTAGAACACGGGGGATGCAGCCGCATCCCCCGTGTTTTCCGCGCTTTGGGCAGGCGGAAAGCGCCTCTTGCAAAAAAACGCGGAATATGTTACAATGCAATGACGAAATGTCTACAAGCGGGTTTCAAGAAAGGGGGATCGCTATGAAATGCCCCAAATGCGGTCAGATCTGCCGCAACAATCGTGCGGTCTGCGCCCTGTGCGGCACGCCGCTGAAACAGAAAAAAGGCTACGGCTGGCTCATCGCGGTGATCGTGATCCTGACGCTGATCCTGTGCGGCCTGCTGGTCTGGCGCTTTCTCCTGAACGGCGCGCTGCCCCTCGGGAACGAGGGCCAGCCCGCGGAACTGGTGACTTACGACGAGCCCGAGCCCGGAGAAGGGGAGACGCCGAAAGCGGCGCCGGAGCCCCTCGCGACGGAGAACACCGGCGAAACGCCGCTGCTCTTTGAGGACGCGGCGGAGGTTTACGCCCTGCCGACCTACACCCTGGCCCTCTGCCGGGACGGCTCGGTGAAGCTCGCCGGGCAGTCCGCCTCCCCGGAGTTCGGCTTCGATCTCTTTGACTGGCAGAACATCCGGCAGGTCGTGGCCACGGACTACTTTGTGGCGGGACTGACGGAGGACGGCAGGGTCCGGCTCACCGGCGAGGTCGGCGGCTACGAGGAGGCCGCCCGCTGGACGGATGTGACGGCCCTGGTTTTTGACGCCGGCAATCTTCTGGGACTGACTGCCGATGGCCGGGTGCTGGCCGCCGGGCCGAGCCTGAATTTCGATCCCTCCGGGCTGAAGGACATCGTCAGCATCATCCCCGGTCAGGTCGACAGTCTGGCCGTGAGATCGGACGGCCGGGTGAAGCTGCTGAAGGTGCTGGGCATGCTCTGGGACGCCGAGGGACTGACCGGCCTGCAGGACGTGGCGGTGGGTTCCGATTACGCCATGTACCTGACGGAGGACGGCGCGGTGCACACCGGCGCCTCCCTGTACCGGATCCTGGACAGCTACGGCTGGGCAAACCCCTACTACGAGTGGAAGGATATCCGGCAGCTGGTGGTCATGAACCATGTGGTGCTGGGGCTCACCCGGGAGGGACAGGTGCTGGCCGAGACCCATATCCCCGGCGAGTCAAAGCCGGACACCAGTTCCTGGACCGGCGTGGTCCGGATCGTGACGGACGACAGCCGGAACTGCGTCTTCGGGCTGACAGAGGACGGACGGGTCCTGATCCCGCCTGAGGACGCGGAGGTGCTGAAGGAGGTCAGCGCCTGGGAGAATGTACGGGATCTGCAGATCAACGAGCGCTGGATCGCGGCTCTCACCGGAGACGGCCGGGTGCTGACCTGGTCCTGGGATCCGGAGGTCCCCGCGCCGGACACCTCCGAGTGGAGCAAGGTCAGCGCCATCTCCCTGGGGCGGCAGCATCTGGCGGCCCTGCGGGAGGACGGCGGTGTGCTGGCCGCCGGGGACAACAGCTTCGGCCAGTGCGGCCCGAACCCCTGAAAAGCAGAGAAGTACAGGAAGTACATACGGATAAACGGGCGGCGGACAGCCGCCCGTTTTTGTGCCGGCGGGAAAACGCGCCATACCGGAGGGCGTCCCGCGGCAAAAGGAGGAGTGCGGCCAACAACAACGCTCCGGCCCCCAAACTCCGAACTCCAAATTCCGAACTCCAAATTCCGAACTCCAAATTCCGAACTCCAGATTCCGAACTCCAAACTCCGAACTCCGAATTCCAAACTCCGAATTCCGAATTCCGAATTCCAAATTCCGAATTCTTCTCCCTTTCCCCGGACGCCGCACATTTATAAAAAATAATGCTTGCCATCCGAGTGGGTTTTAGTGTATAATAATTTGGACTGTTTCTAGAGAGGAAGCAACACATGGAAACCAAAAACATTCGCAACATCGCCCTCCTGGGCCACGGCAACAGCGGCAAGACCAGTCTGGCCGAGAGCATGCTCTTTGTAACCGGCGCGAGAGACCGTCAGGGCAAGGTGGCCGACGGCAACACCGCCTGCGACTACGACGCCGAGGAAATCAAGCGCCAGATCACCATCGCCGCCTCCCTGGCTCCCATCAGCTTCGGCGGCAAGAAGATCAACGTGCTGGACTGCCCGGGCTACTTCGACTTTGTGGGTGAGACCCTGTGCGCCCTGCGCGCGGTGGAAGCCGGCGCCATCCTGGTCACCGCCAAGGACGGCATCTCCGTCGGCGCCGAGCGCATGTGGAAGACCCTGAAGGCCGCCAACCTGCCCACCCTGTTCGTCATCTCCAAGACCGATGAGGAGCACGGCGACTTCTTTGCCGTGGTGGACGCGCTGCGTGAGAAGTACGGCAGCATCGTCGCCCCCGTGACCATCCCCTGCTCCGACGGCAGCGGCGTCATCGACCTGGTGAAAAACGTGGCTTACATCACCAAGGGCGGCAAGACCGCCAAGGCCGCCGTTCCCCCCGCCGACGCCTCCCATGTGGAGGACCTGCGCATGGAGCTGATGGAGACCGCCGCCGGCGCCACCGAGGAGCTGATGGAGAAGTTCTTCGAGGATATGGAGCTGAGCGAGGAGGACATGATCGCCGGTATCAAGGCGGGCGTCGCCACCCGTGACGTGGTTCCCGTGTTTGCCAGCGCCGCCATGCAGAATATCGGCACCGAGGCCCTGCTGCAGGGCATCGCCGACTACGTGCCCGATCCCTCCGAGGTCGAGGGCATCGATCCCAACGGCCCCGTCCAGGGCTTCGTGTTCAAGACCGTGTCCGACCAGTTCGGCAAGTACAGCTTTGTGAAGGTCATGAAGGGCGCCATCACCTCCGACCTGAGCCTGCGCAATCTCCGGGCCTCCAGCACCGACAAGCTGGGCCGTCTCTACACCGCCACCGGCAAGGCCATGAGCGAAGTGAAGGACTGCTGCTGCGGCGATATCGTTGCCGTCGGCAAGATGGATTGGAAGACCGGCGACACGGTCTGCGATCCCAAGCTGGACGAGGAGCTGCCCGCCGTCGAGATCCCCGAGCCCTGCTACTCCATGGCCATCTCCCCCAAGACCAAGGGCCAGGACGACAAGGTCGCTACCGGCCTTGCCCGCCTGAACGAGGAGGATATCTCCTTCAATCTGGTCAACAACGCCGAGACCCATCAGATGGTCATCTCCGGCCAGGGCGACATCCAGGTGGACGTGCTCTGCGCCAAGCTGAAGAGCCGCTTCGGCGTTGACACCGAGCTGAAGCCCGCCCGCGTGGCCTACCGCGAGAAGATCAAGGGCAAGGTGGAGGCCCACGGCCGTCACAAGAAGCAGTCCGGCGGTTCCGGCCAGTTCGGCGACGTTTGGGTCCGCTTCGAGCCCCAGGAGGAGTCCGATGAGATGATCTTCGCCGAGGAAGTCTTCGGCGGCTCCGTGCCCAAGAACTTCTTCCCCTCCGTGGAAAAGGGCCTGCGCAACGCCGTGCAGAAGGGCGTTCTCGCCGGCTATCCTCTGGTCGGCCTGAAGGCCACCCTGTACGACGGCCAGTACCACCCCGTGGGCCCATCGGCCTGCTGAAGGTCACCATCCCCGATGAGAACCTGGGCGACATCATGAGCGACATCAGCTCCAAGCGCCGCGGCACCGTGCTGGGCATGACCGCCGAGGACGGCATGCAGACCGTGGAGGCCGAGGTTCCCATGGCCGAGATGAGCTCCTACACCATCGACCTGCGGTCCATGACCCAGGGACGCGGCATCTTCTCCTGCAAGTTCATCCGTTACGAGGAAGCTCCCGGCAACGTGCAGCAGAAGGTCATCGAGGAAGCCAAGGCTCTGGCTGAGGCCGAATAAGCAAGAAACGCTATCACACGGCGGCTCGTTCCCGGGTCGCCGTGCAGCATAAGAGAGAACAGATAACAGAGAACAGCGAACAGATTGAGAATTGCCCGCTGAGGCAATATGCGGATCAATCCCCGAAGTCTGTCCTTGCTGGCATGGCGGCGCAGTGATCCCACGTACTTCGCTGTTCACTGTTCACTGTCCACCGTTCACTTTTCACTTTTTCGGGTGATGTCCATGAAACGCAAACTGAACCTATCCACCATCAAGAATATGGGCTGGGCGCTGGCCATCATCCTGTGCCTGCTGACGCTGTTCGTGGCGCTGATCATCGCGGCCGCGCTGCCCTACTCCGGCCCCATCGACCGGGCGGGCGTGCAGCTCAACCAGCTTGCCGCCGAGGAAGAGGAGCAGCCGGAAGAAAAGCAGGAAGAGATACTGGGCGAGCTGCGCACCCTGCCGGAAAGCAGCGATGCCGGCCAGGGCTATATCGACGGGCTGACCTTTTTGTGTGACAGCAGCGCCATCGGCCTCAGGAACTACGCCCTGCTCTCCGGCGGCGTGGCCACTAACCAGGTCTGGGGCAGCACCGCGGACAACATCCCCGCCTCCACCTTCGCCCAGTGCCTGATCCGCTACCAGGCGGAGGGCGTGGAGATCACCCCGGCGGAGGCCGCGGCCAAGGCACAGCCCTCCCGGCTGATCATCATCCTGGGCTCCGACGGGCTGGACAACGTGGATCAGGACAGCTTTGTGGAAGGCTATGTCTCCCTGATCCGCTCCATCCAGGAGGCCAGTCCCAACACGGTCATCATCGTGTGCTCGGTGAGCTCCGTCACGACCGGCTATAACGGGGTGGACGGCGTGAACGCCAACACCATCCGGACCGTGAACGAATGGGTCAAGATCGTCTGCATGCACACCGGCGTCTATTACTGTGACAGCGCCAGCGCCGTGAACGACCGGGCCGGCTGGCTGGATTCCGACTATGCCGCCGTCAACGGAAGGGCCCTGAACACCGCCGGCCTCCAGAAGCTGCTGGAGTACCTGCGGACCCACGCCGTGTAAGGCGTTCCCGGAACAGAAAAAATCCACCGGCCCGGCCGATGGATTTTTTCGTTTTCGCAGTTGGTTTCAGGCTTCCTCCAGCTCCGGCAGCAGCTCGCGAAACCGCGCGGAGAAGAAGGCTTTGATCTCCTCCCTGTGTTCGACGAGATCGCGAAAGAGCTTCTCTCCCTCTGCCAGGGCTCTTTCGTACTGCGCCCGGGAGATCAGACCGGCGGAAAAGGCCCGATCCAGCTCGTCCCGATCCAGCTCATAGACCCGGGCGCCGTGGACCACGTAATCCAGATACATGTCCTCAAAGCGCGGATTGGCGATGAGCGCGCGGTTCCCGTCGGTCACGTCCACGTAGATCTGAATGAGACGGCCCTGCTCGTCGAACATCACGGTAAACCAGGCGTGCGAGCGATCGAGGGCAAGCTGCAGCCAGCAGTATCCCGCGTCGGCCAGGACGATCTCCCGCCCCTCATAGCTTCGCATCATCGGCTCGGTGAGCGCGAGGATCTTCAGCAGGGAGATCTTTCCCCGCCGCTCCCCCAGGGCAAAGTCCCAGATGATCTGCTTTTTGGAGAGCACTCTTGTCCAGGTGCTCCGTTCCATATCTCTCTCGGACATTGTTTTCACCTCTTCCACAGGCAGGAAAATGAACGTCGGAATGAAAAAGAAAGAAGCTGAACTGCAGGATAGACACGCAGCTCAGCTTCTTCTCTTTTCGACTGCCGCGCTGGGGTCAGGGGCATGATTACAGCCGCATGAAGAGGCTGATCAGGAGCACGGGCAGGGCCCAGATCAGCAGGAACACCAGCAGGAAGATCATGGTCACGGTGCCCGCGGAGAGGAGCTTGATAAAGACGGTGAACACGCCCAGTACCGCGGCCAGCGCCGTGATCAGCAGATTCAGGCGCACGGCCAGGTACATGCTCCGTCCGGTGTCGGCCATGTGGACCAGGGGGCCCAGACCTTCCCGGCAGACCACCGCGGCCAGCTTGCTGTCCGCCGAGGGCTTGGCCTCGGAGATGGCGAAGCGGTCCACGTAGGGCGGGAAATCATAGCCGTCGGTGGCGACCTCAAAGCAGTCCGACAGCATGTCGGGCGTCACCAGAAAGTCCCGTATGGCGAAGATGGGGTGGCGGTTGGAGCGGATCAGGCCCACCAGAGCCTTGCGCACCTGGGGCTGCCCCTCGTACTTCATGTTGAAAATGCCGCAGAGGATGCCGTCCACCGCCAGGAGCACCGTGGTCTTGCCCACCAGCCGGTAGGGGACCCGCACGGTCATCAGCCGCATCAGATCCAGACCGCCGCAGAGGACCACGCTGCCATCGATCACGCCCTTCATGCCGCCGCCGGGGAGATACTCGAAGCCCTCCACCCGGCGCATGGGGCAGTTGTTCTTCTCCATCAACTGGGAGAAGCAGGGGGCCAGGTCCGAGCCGGAGGCGCAGACCATGGTGCCGGCGTAGGAGATCACCAGCTCTGGCTGGACCTCGGCGAAGATGCGGACCGTGTCGATCTCCACGCTGCCCTCGGGGAACAGATCCCGGTCGGTGACGATCAGGTTTTCGCTGCTGCCGATGTCGCTGATGCCGGACCAGCCGGCGATGGCGGCGCCGCTGTGGAAGATCCGCAGGGAGCCGAAGAGATAGGGCAGGGCGAAGCAGAGCAGGGCCATTAAAGGCACGGCGGGGCAGAGCAGCGCCGTGAGAATGTACAGGAACTCGGAAAAGGCGTGCTTGGCCAGCGCCACCACAAGGGCAAAGAGCAGGCACAGCACAGCCAGCAGCGGGGCCAGGCGGGCGAACGCGTCCTCATCCGGCGCGGACTCCTCGGCCCGGCGGACGAAGCCCTTGGGCGGGCGCAGAGACTTGAGCAGGGTCAGGCCG
This sequence comes from Oscillospiraceae bacterium, assembly GCA_902775355.1. Lineage (GTDB taxonomy): Bacteria > Bacillota > Clostridia > Oscillospirales > Oscillospiraceae > Limivicinus. Next base: position 33,455 of record CACYLY010000024.1, on the reverse strand, counting down.
CTGCCCTTGACCTCCGCCTCGGCGGTGACGCCGTAGCAGCGCTTGCCGATGGCCGGCACCCGCAGGGCCTTGCGCAGCCCCCTGGCGCTGGCCAGGGAGGAGAGCATCACGCCCAGCAGGGAGATGCTGGAGATGAGGCACAGAGGCATGTGGGGCGCGCCCATGAAGCCCAGGGCAACGGACAGCGCGTCCAGACTGGTGAGGACGCAGCAGAGAACAGCCAGCGAGTCCGCGCCGAAGCGGCCCCGGGCCAGATTCACCGCGGCGCCGGTGACCACGTCCAGCCCCAGCAGCAGCATGGTCAGCTGCATGGCCAGCACCAGGCCTGAGGCCACCTGCACCGTGCGCAGCGCGCCGGTGACGGGCAGGCCCAGGGTGATCCAGGCCATCACCGCCAGCAGGATCAGCCCGATCCGGACCCGCTTGCGCAGGCCGGGGACGAAGGAACCGTAGTACTTGGAGGCGGCGGCGGGGGAGACCTCCGGGCCCAGATCCTCGTCGGCATCCTCCATGGTACCGGCGCCGTCCGCCCCGGTCCTTCTGGCGCCGAAGAGGCGGACCAGACCCCGGAAGATCAGGCCGGACAGATACTGCCCGAAGCTGGGGAAGGCGCCGGGATCGTCGGCCTCGTCGTCCTCATCGTAATCCTTGTCGGGAGCGTATTCCGGCTTTTTCCGGTCGTCATAGCCCTCGGTATGTTCTTTCTCCTCCTCGGGAGAAGCTTCCTTCTCCCTCCGGGGCCGGCGGAACAGCGGCTGCTTCTGCAGCGGCTTGCCGGGCAGCTCCTCCTCGCCGGCGACCCAGTGGAAGCCCACCTTGTCGCTGGCCTTGGGGGGCACGTAATCCGCGTCCGCGCTGGTATCCAGCTCTCTGCCGCCGAAGACCATGGTGGTCCGGCGCTCTCCGCTGAGGTTGAAGCGGGGATCCACCACGTCGGAGGGGATGCTGACTCCCTTGGCGGGGCGGGGGCTTGGCTGCAGCTCGGCGCCCTCCTGGCTCGAGGGCTCGGTCACAGGCTGGGGAGGCGCGGGATCCTGGCCCAGCAGGCGGCGCAGACTGGCGCTCCACTCAGCGTCGGCCACGCTGGGCATGGGGGCCGGGGCGTTCCCGGCCGGCTCCGGCTCTTTCTCGGGCGCGGGAGCGGCGGGCTCCGCCGGAGCCTCATGCCGGGAGCGGCGCAGGCCGCCCTGGGGCCGGGGCTCTTCCCGGTGCGCGCCGAAGCTTTCGCTGCGCATCTGCTGGAGAAAGTCCTGAGCCTCCTCTTCCATGCGGGAGACTCTGCCTCGGTCGGAGCGGGGCTTTTCCGCCGGGGTCGGAGCGGGCTGCGGCGCGGACCGAGGCTCTTCCGGCGCCTCTGGCTCTTCGGAGGCGCGGGCCGGCCGGGCTTTGCGCGCGGCTTCCGCGTCCCGCTCGGCGCCGATGGCCTCCGCGGCGGCGGGCAGCGCGGCAAATATGTCGTTGTACTCAGCTAAAATCTCATCCACGGACATGGCGCCGATCTCAACATCCTCATCTGTTTTCTCTCTGGGGCTTGCGGTGCGGGGGACTTCCTCCCGCCGTTTCTTCGGCGGCGCGGGAGGGGCGGCCGGAGCGGGCTCCGGCTTGTCTTTTCGATCTTTTCGCAGAAAACCGAACAGAGCGGCGGGCTCCTCCGGCTTCAGCGGGGGCGGCGGGGGAGAGGAGATCTCCTCTTCCACGGGTTCGGTAGAGTTGGGACGCTCCCAGCGGTTCCGGTCATCCGCGTCTGAACGGTCCTGCCCGCTGCTGTCCCCCCGGGAGGCGCGGCGTTCCTCCCGCCGGCTCTCGCGCCGGGCGGGACGCCGTTCCTGCCGGGCGGGTCTCGCCGCGCCTTTGCCGGCGCTGCGGGCCGGGTGGGAGGCTCGATCCGTCTGCTGGGCGGGACGCTTTTTCTCCTCCTGCCGGCTCTCGCGGCGCGGGGAGGCAAACTTGTTATCTGCGGCCGAGGGGGCCGCGCCGGTAGGGGGGACAGGGGCTTCCTCCTCTCTCCTCCGGGCGGCTTCCCGGCGTGAGCGTGGTGCGCCGGCCGGGGGAGCGGGCGGCTCCTCCGGCTCGGCAGATCCGGCGCGGAATTCCGACAAAATATCGTCCACCGACAGGTTCAAAACCTCGGCTTCGTCGTCCGCCGTCGGTTTCGGGGCGGGGGCGGGCCGCCGGGGCGGCTTCGGCGCGGTCTCCGCCTTGGGAGCGGGGGCGGCTTCCGGCTCCGCCAGGCTTTCCTTCTCCGGCGCGGTGAAGGGCAGACGGAAGATCCGGGTCTTTTCCTTACCGGGCGTCTTTTCCTCGGTCCGGGGCTGCCGGCTGAAAAGACGGGTCTTCTCCTGCGGCGCGGCGCCGGGCTCTTCCGAGGCCTTCTCCGGGGCTGCGAAGGGCAGACGGAAGAGACGGGTCTTCTCCTTGCCGGGAGCCTTCTCCTTCGCCTGGGGCTGCCGCCGGTAGAGGCGGGTCTTCTCCGTGGGAGGCTGAACAGCGCTGCGCTCCGGGGATGGGCCTTCCTGCAGGGGGCCCAGCTGGGTGGGATCGTCGTCCAGGCGCAGGATGGCGCTGGTCTCCCGGGGGTCGATGCGGACCTCCCGCGGCGGCACAGGCTCATCCTCCAGCCCGCTCCAGTACTCCGCTAAAATGGCATTCACGGACATACCGGTGAGCTCCTCCTCGGGGATGTGGACCTCCACGTCCTGCGGCTTCTGCCGGCGGGGAAGCTTCGGCGTCCTCTCCATGGGGGGCGCCTCCGGCGCCTTTTCCCGGCGGGGCTTTTCCGGCTGCGGCAGAGGCGATTCCTCTTCCTCTTCCGCGATGTGGACCGGCTCCTCCTTCTTCCCCCAGACCAGCTCATCAAAGCTGGGAAGCTCCCGAGCGGGGGCAGCGGCCTTCTCCCCCCGGATCCGACTCAGGAATCCGGCGGCCAGTTCCCTGGCGCTGCGGAGGAAATCGGGCTTTTCCCGAGCCGCGGCTTCGGCGGGCTCTTCCGCTTCCGGCTCCGGCTCTGCCATGCTGGGCCGCTCCGGCTCATCCCGGGGTGCTTCCGGCTTTTCGGCGGGAGCTTCGCCCCAGCGGGCGGCCAGACGGGCGCCCTCCTTGGCCTTCTCTTTCCGGGGCCGGTAGATCCGCACGGCCTCTGCCTGCTCCTCCTCCGGCGCGGCGGCCAGAGAGGCGCGGGAGGCGCTGCGCCGCACCGCCGGGGCGCTCTCTTCCTCCCCGGTGGCCTGGTCCCAGTACTCCGCCAGGATATCCCTCACGTCGTAATCCGGGGACGTCTTCTTCGATTCGTCTTCTTTTGGCAAGCAACTCATAGTCAAACCTCTGCTTCCCTGATCTCCCTGGGAGATCAAACTAATACTATTAACCAATAAGTCGGCTTGGAAAGATTTCAAGCGGTTCTATTGGTTGATAGTATAAAGCCTTCGGACAGCTCTTCGACCCTGTTTACAGGCTGCGCTGTCTGAGAATCTCGTACATGGTGATGGCTGCGGCGGCGCTGGCGTTCAGGGAGCTGACCCGCCCCTTCATGGGCAGGCTCACGATGAAATCGCAGCATTCCCGCACCAGACGGCCCATCCCGTCCCCCTCGGAGCCGATGACCAGGGCGATGGGACCGGAGAAGTCCGTGTGCCACAGATCGCTGGCCCCGTCGGCAGCGGTGCCGTAGACCCAGACGCCCCGCTCCTTCAGCTCCTTGAGGGCGGCGGGGATGTTGGGGACCCGGGCGACGGCCATGTGCTCCGCGGCGCCGGCGCTGGCCTTGCCCACCACGGCGGTGAGCCCGGCGCTGCGGCGCTTGGGGATGATGACGCCGTGAGCGCCCGCGCACTCCGCCGAGCGGATGATGGCGCCCAGATTGTGCCCGTCGCTGATCTCGTCACAGACGATGAAGAAGGGCGCTTCGCCCCGCTCGGCCGCGATGGCGAAGAGGTCCTCCACGCTGCAGTAGTCCCGCACGGCGGCCAGAGCGATGACGCCCTGATGGGCGTGGGTCTGGCTCATGAAGTCCAGCTTCCGCCGGTCGCATTCCACCACCACGATGCCCTTGTCCCGGGCGGTGGAGGCGATGTGGCCCAGGGTCTTGTCCACCTCGCCCTTGCTGATATAGAGCTTGTCGATCGCACGGCCCGCCCGCAGGGCTTCCATCACCGCATTGCGGCCCTCGATGATCTCGTTTTGGATCCCGTTTTCCTTCTCCATCGCATACGACTCCAAGATATAGTTTTACTGATAGAGCATACCACAGCTTATAGAAAAAAGGAAGCATTACTTTACAAATTTACAAAATTTTATAGACTTTGCCGCGGCGGCAGAGTACAATACAAAAAAAGAGACGATCGGCTTCGAACCGCCGAAAAGAAAGGTGATTTCATGAAAGACCCCATGCGCCTGGTCGAGCGCTTCGCTTATCAGCACCCCCGCTTCGGGATTCCGCATCTGATGCGCTATCTGGTGGGCGGCAATGTGATCGTCTGGCTCCTGTGCCTGGTACTGAAATCGGATGTGCAGATCAGGCTGATGAGCCTGATGGCTTTTGACGCCCAGGCCATCTTCCACGGCCAGCTCTGGCGTCTGGTGAGCTTCCTGTTCATCCCCATCTCCGGCCGCTCGCTGCTGGCTCTGCTGGCCTTCTACTTCTACTACTGGATGGGTGATCTGCTGGAGCAGTACTGGGGCACGCCCCACCTCAACATCTACGTGCTGCTGGGCTGGCTGTTCACGGTGGTCTTCGGCCTGCTGGTCTATCTCATCAGCGGCAATCCGGGCAGCGGCATCACCGGTTTCTATCTCTATATGTCCATGTTCTTCGCGGTGGCGACCCTGTTCCCGGACACCCAGGTGCTCCTGTTCATGATCATCCCCGTCAAAATGAAATGGCTGGCCATCGCCAACGCCGCCCTGTTTGTGTTCCAGATCGTGGTCAACTGGAGCGCTTTCCCGGTGAACCTCCTCCCCCTGGTGGCGACACTGAACTATCTGGTCTTCTTCGGGGCGGAGCTCTGGCGCCGCCTTCCCCAGAAACCCAGCGCCCAGACCGTGAACTTCCGGCGGGAGAGCGCCCGGATCCGCCGGGAGCAGCGGCACGAGCTCTATAAGCACAAATGCGCCGTCTGCGGCAGGACCGACGTGTCGAATCCCGAGCTGGAGTTCCGTTACTGCTCCCGCTGCGTCGGTTATCACTGCTTCTGCCAGGACCACATCAACAACCACATCCACTTTACGGAGTGAGCAAACACGGGCGGCCGGCATTTCAAGTGAACAGAGAACGGTGAACAGTGAACAGAGAACGGGGAAGAGTTAGGAGTTAGGAGTTGGCGCTGTCTCACTCCTAAGATTCCGAGAAAATCTGCGTTCTGATGAAGGCAATTTTTCGCAGGAATACTTTGTGTATTGCAAGAAAAAGTGACAAAATCAGGGCGCAGATTGTCCGGAAGATGCCGAAGGCGATTTAATCAGCGTTTACCTAACTCCTAACTCCCCTTAAAACCTGCCCGCGAAAAAAATCGCAAAAAAGAAAAAATAATGCTTGACATCGGCGTCGGCATTTGCTAATATAATCGGGCGGCAAGGCCAAGGGCTTTGCTTTATGATACAGGAGGGGCTTGCAAAAGCTTCCTCTGAGGAGACCCGGGTGTAGCGCAGATGGTAGCGCGCTTGAATGGGGTTCAAGAGGCCGCTGGTTCAAATCCAGTCACTCGGACCAAGAAAAACCTCTGATTTCGAGAGAAATCAGAGGTTTTTCATCACTTTTAGATAAGTTTTGCGATTGCGGTTTTTCGTCGATGCGGAATAAAAGCGGAACGGTTTGCTGGATGAAAATATTCACTTCGCATCTCCGATGAGAAAAGTACGAACAAAACCAAGAAAAATCATCACACACTTTTTGTCAAATCATTCTGCAAAAAGTGTGTGATTTTCCTACCCTGTGTGGCGGATGATATGGCCGCTGCCCCAAGACAATAGAAAAACTCATCGGGCCAGGAGAGCTTTCCTTGATCCGATGAGTTTTTTGCTATTGTGTGATTCCCAAAGGTGTTATTGTGCCTTTGCCTGAAGCAATGTTCCGTATTCATTCACAATGCCGACGAAATCACCATCATGAAGGCCCGGAATAGCGACAGAAAACCCAAGATGATCCCGAGTCGTCTCCGGGGTCAGTGTATAAATGTCGTAGCCATCATGGGAGGTGTCTACAGGAACAGATTCTATTATTTCCTCGGGAGCCATACGACGGACGGCAGCGTACTGGGTTTCCAGACCGCCGTCATAAGAGAAAGAATTGTAGTGATCCTGCGTTACAATTCCAGTCAGGGGTTTCCCACACATGAAACGGTACAATCCACTGTTGGGATCCAAACCGCAGGAGTGAATCAGATTGCTGGCGTATGTATTGATAAAGATCCTGGCCGCAACAGCTTGGTGCCATTCTTCAGAGGCACGAAGAATCTGTTGATCGACCCCGCACTGTGTGAGAAGTTCCCTGCCGTACTGATTCAGCAGATTGGGCTTTAATACTCGTTTGGCATCGTGGACAGGAGAAACGATCGGAAGATCCAGAATTTGGTTGTGCGTATAAGTTTCCATAAGCTTACGATAGCGAAGAAATAGAATTCGCGCAGCCTGGATAAACAACACTCGCGTGTAATTGTGGGTCGCTCCGGCATTTTGGGACTTATGGTGTTTGACGGCAACAAAGTCTTTGCTGAGCATGAGCAAATCACGCCACCTAAATTTGCAAGCCTCGGCTGCGCTGAATCCGCCCCACAGCATCAGGGCGACACCGCAGGCGCGAGCATCAGGCTTCGCGAGTAGAAGAAGGTACAAAGCCGCTTGCGTTGCTAAATCCAAAATATCAAGGCGATCAGCTTTGGCTTGCGCAGCGGCCGCACTTTGGCGCTTCGGGAGAGGCTTTGAAATCGGGTTTGTTCCTGTGCAGAGTCCTGATACGAGGCAGTAGTCCCAGAAACTCCAGATGAGCCGTGCTTTATTTGCGTTTAGCTGGATCGCATCCATGACAGCCTTTCCGTCTTTCCGAGAAAAAGTGGACATCGGCTTGTTGTCAAAGCGGCTGAATACGGATCGAAGGGTGCTCCGATGATCGTCGAGCAGTTTGTCCGACGCCTTGCGGTGACAATCACGGAAAAACTTGTCAGCATATAGAAGAACTGCCATCTGCGGCGTGACTGTTTCAGGAGTGACGATCAATTCCGCATCTCGCTTGATTTCCGTCAGGTGTTTTCCCAATAATGTAAGAGCAGCCTCTGCGACGCGCTCCTCGACAGCGTCGAGCCAATTAGAACGGTTATGGAGATCTCTCGGAGAGGGGTAGATACTGCATTCTATCTTTTTGGGAGGATCCCCCAGCGTCATCAGCGTGAAGCCGGTTTCCCGGGAGATAATGCGGAGTTTGCCGCGGAGGGGATGATCTCCCGAACCGGTTTCGTTGCACCGAAAGGCGAATTTGACGCCATCCAGAGCATAAAAGCCGTTGAAGAATAAACGGCCGTCATTTATTGTGCTCTCCAAATCATGAAAGCCAGAGCACAGAGGGGCAGATCTTTTATCCTTCATGGGCTTTTTCCTCCTTAAGTTTTGCCATACAATACGGCAGAGCTTGCCGACCGATCACCGGGCGGCCTGTCGCGATTGCCCCTCGAGGCGGCGTAAAGGTGATGATGTGGGGAATTATCCCTTTGGGCACGATTATGACGGTTGAAGTACCGACTTCCGAGGTGATTCCGGAAAGTGAAAGATCGACCAAACCCTCGCCCCGAACCAAAAATGCATTCGCGACTGCGGGCTGAAAAGAAAGCTCCGGCAATCCTTTGCTCACGAGAGCAGGACAGAGAAAAGGCTGACTGGTAATAGCAGGATCATATACATAGTTTTCCAACAGCTGGGCGTTGTGACGGTGATACTCCGGCGTTTTGAAGTTGGAAACTTCAGGTGTGGAAAGATTGTTTGCATGGCCCAGGTAGTAGTCGACATCTGCAGGACTAATGCCGCAGATGTTAAGCCAGCAAACACTCCGATCCCTCCGCAGGATATACGCATGAATGTCATAGCATCTGGTTCCATCATCATTGAAGTCAGGCTCTTCAATCATGAGCCGCTCCGCAGCCTCCTCAAAAGCCTTTTCCAAGCCACATTCCTTCAGCGCTTTTTTGATCCAAGCAGATAGCTCAGCTGTATGTTTGATCTCCGGCTTAGGTGCATCATAATCTCCGATCAGTTGATTGCAGCGACATACAATAGTCCTGCCCCAAAAGGAGAGTGTTATATCTCGGTATCCTGCGCGACTCTTTGAATAGGGCCTGATTTCTCCGCCAATCAGTTGTGATCGGATGAAAACAACGGCAAAATCACCGAAGTCTTGGACGCATGCGGCATATATAGCCGCAGCTTCCGCTGTGCGTGCAGCGGCATCAAACATGAGGACTGTCGCGCGGACATACCAAGGCTCCGTCTCCAGATGATCTTCCAGATATTTCACCAAGTTTTGACGCACAGTTTCGGGCAACACTTTTGCCTGCTCAAGGAGAATCCGCTTTCCTCGGCGGACGGGAGAGAAGTCGATGGACGAAAACTCCGGGTGATCCTCCCGCAAAATGTTATAGATGACGAACGCAGACCGAAGGGCCCAAGCGGCGTTGGTCTCGTGGCTTGAGACATTGGTCTTACTCCATTTCGTTTGCCCGGCCTTGGCCTTAAGCTGCTCGTACAATTCCACGACCTCTGCTCGTGTCAAGTTCCCATCATGGGCCTCCAAACAGGGAAGAATTTTATATTGAAATGCTCCAAATCCGGATTTTATGGTGGAATCCTTGAACCAGAATTGCTTAAGACGAGGATCATCTCGGCGCAAATTGTAGAGGGCTTCCCTGACTGGACCAACCTCCTTCGAGTCACACGTATTTGCCATACTGCGAAATCTGGGACGTTTTTGTTCGTCATAGAGAGCCTTTCTTGCACGGGAAATCACCTGGTCCTTTTTAATGATAAGCTCAGCTTCGCTTCGAGCGATAACGCGGTTAGGCGTTCTTCCGTTTGTGCGGTGATTAACCGGGTCTACCGCAACCGCGGTCAGCTTATAGTGACCGTTTTCTTCTTTTTGGGTATATTTCACCATTCCCCCCAAAACGGGAATAAATTCCGTCATATACGGCACCTGCCCTTTGTAAGAGATAGAGCACGGCCATACCATCGTGCTGTTACTGTTTTTCAAAATAAGAAAAGGTCTCTTACAGTTGCCTTTAAGGGCAGGTGACAGATAAAAAAAGACATACTTTTCCTTGCGGAAAGGTATGTCATCGGTACGGCAGGGCCTTGCAAAAAGAGGCTACGCCATCCTACAGCATAGCCTCTTCCATAACAATCAAACTTCTATACTATCAGACATGCTACCATAGCATGTCTGATTACTAACTTATAGTATAATTGAAAAACGGGATTGTCAATAGTTTGAGATAAAAAGAATTGCTCCAACTCAGTGATACGATAGAATCTGCTCGATCGGCGTATCCAGATACTTGCTCAGCGCCAGCAGATTGTCGATGCTTGGCAGGGTCACGCCCCGCTGCCACTTGTAGATGGGCTGCACATCCGAAAGCCCGAGGAAATGAGCCAGCTCCCGGACGGAGACACTCTTGACCTCCCGCAGGCGGCGAATGTTCCGCCCGGTGGCTTCGAGGTCAATGACTGGATAGTTCATGCAGCCATCCCTTTACAGCCGCCCAGCAGCCAGGCGCAGTACAGCACATACTGTGCATTCAACTCCTCGTCTTCGTAGAGATATGCCTGACCGTCAGCCACTACCAGCCAGCGCCGCTCCCGGGAAAGATAGGTGCCATTCTCTAAAAGACGCTTGATGACGATCTCATAGATCCCTTCCTGATCCACATGACAGACGATGCTGTCCCAGCGGGAGTTTGTCTTGAGAGAACGGTCAACGAAGGATCGCGCCAACAGATAGTTCGGATGTGGACCGGTGATCCGCGCCATGTATGGAATGGCGCGGATATTTGCCCGGTGGTAGACCCGGAAGCGCAGGAGCAGCAGATCTCCGTCCCAGATGAGATGGATCTTCATGCGCAGGCCTCCCCTACGGCATAGCGCCTCCGAAATTCCGCTTCACTGATGTTTTCAAAATCAGCCAGGCGATGCAACAGCTTGGGAGAAGCGGTTTCTTCATCGCAGACCCGGCGAGCCCATTCACGGGAAGTGACGCCCATGCGACCGGCGAGCTGCTGTAGGGAGAGGTTCTCGTCGTGCCTGTATACGGCAATGGGATTGCGGAGGATTTTCGGGCCGCCGGCATAGGCGTGACGGTCGCCGTCCCGGAGCAGTACCGGGTCATGGTCTTCCAACAGCTCATCCAACGTGACGCCTAGGGCGTCCGCCAGGCGGAGATAGATGGAAAGTGAGGTCGTGGGGTTGATCTTCTCTTCCAGACGGTGAACCGTGACCTTATTAACATGGCTCATTTCGCTCAGCTCATATACTGCAAGCTTGTTTTTCTTTCTATAAAAACGAATACCGTTCATTGTATCAAATCTCCTTTACAAGATAATCATTGGGGATAAACTGAAAATGGGAAAGCTCTTTCGGAGTGTAGATGATCCTCTGCGGAATGCCATCCAGGTCATAGATCCGGTGCAGTTCGTAGTTTCGCCCGGTGGCTAAACACAGCTCCATAAAAGCTTTTTCATTGGCACTCATATAAAAGGGCGTGTTATCCTTGTCACTCGTAGCCTTCACTTCAACAAACAAAAGCTGACCGCCCGGAGTGAAGGAAAGCAGGTCAAAGCCAAAGGCAGGGTCCAGCGCATAATTGGGATCGACTGCGTTTTCGTAAACTGTCCCGGCAAGCTTCGTTCGTTCCCAACCCAGAACCAACTCCTCACCCCGAAGCCCGGTATCCAAGCGTTTGGCCTGCGCCTTCTTGAGGAAGCCCCTTTTTACTTTGTCAAGGACGGGCGCGGTGTGAAGCGTGGGCAGAACGAGATCAAACCGATCGTGGATGATTGCGTCAAGCGGGACGGATAGGTAGGAAGCCAGCTTCAGAAGCTTTCTAAGTTGAATCCCGTGATCCTTCCGTTCAATCTTGCTGATGTCCATTGGAGAAAGACCGCAGGCATTGGCAAGGGCCAACTGAGTCATCCCATGGTGCATTCGCAGAAAGACGACTACATTCTCCGCCGCAAGCTGTGCATGCGCTTTTTTACGCCTGCTCATGGGCGGCCTCCTTCCCGGTCACGCTGAGAACATTGACCGCGTCGTTGAGTGTATCCAGCCCCGTATGGAGATACACGCCGGTGGTCTCCACCCTGGCGTGGCCCATCAGCCGGGCAACAACCTGGAGAGGAACGCCCTGCTTTTCGAGCTGCGTGGCATAGGTATGGCGGCAACAGTGCGGCGAGAGTTTGCGGACACCCGGCACCTGCTTGAGGGCAGTGTAATAGCGCCGGCGGAATGAACCCACCCCGTAGAGCGGGTTGTTTCCGGGCTGGTAGATCCGCTCGCGACCTCCATTTGCACGAAGATAGAGGAAGGACGGACGGTAAGACTCCGGAACGGGTACGATCCGCGTGCTCAGCTCGCTCTTGGTCACGTCGAGATGCGGCTTGCCGTCTACCATCTCAATCGCCTTGTTGACGTCTACCCAGGAGCCGTCCTCCGCGATATCTTCCGCGGTCAGGGCGATCAGCTCCTGCACCCGCAGGCCGGTTCCCAGCATCCCACGGATGCCGTGGCCGATCAGATCCTGAGGCAGATCGGTGTATAGACGCTCCACCTCTGCTTCCGTGAAGGCGTCCTTCTTCGCGGGTTCCGCCTTTCCCATCTGCCGCTTTTTTCTTGCCTTCTTGGCATGGAGCGCGGGATTGCGCATGATCAAACCGTTATTCTCTGCTGCAGTAAAGATCTGGATCAGCATCGCACGGCACTTGCGGATCTGGGAAGAGGAGTATCCTTGTGCCGTGATCACATCGGTGTAGCGGTTGATGTGCATGGGCAGGATCTCACAGATTGGAGTGCTGCCGAACTGTTTTTTCCACAACGCCAGAGTGTACTTGTACCCGGAATAGGTAGAAGGCTGCACCTGACTCTTGTAGTCCGCATACCAGAGGGCGGCAAACTCGCCGAAGGTAAGTTTTTTGTCGATGCGAACATTGGCTTCGGCCTGCCGCTGGTATTCCCGAACCTTGTCCTGCACCTCTTTTCGGGTCTTGCCGGAGAAGCGAACAATGCGGCGTTTTCCCTCGGCGGTGTAGCCGTCCATCAGTTCCGCCCGCCAGGTACCGTTTTCCAGCTTGCGAATGTTTCCTTCACCATTGAATCTTTTGCTCATAGTCCCACCTCCTTATGCCACCAGAGCTGCAGGCACATAGGTCTGCGCCTGCACCCATTTGAGAAAAAGATCGCGGGGAACACGGATGGCTCCGCCAAAGCGGCTGCACGGGAAGTCCTTGTGGTGGGTCAGCTCGTAGGCCTGGGATTTGCTGATGTTCAGATAACTGCTGACATCGCTAACGGTGAGGTACATGCTTTCTGTGGTTTTGTTTTTCATGCTGGATTTCCTTTCTGTTTTTGAATTCAGCAAAAAAGCGCTATGCAGGTCGGACCCCGCATAGCGCAAAACAAAACCGGAAAGCCGTACTCCGATTGACCCGCCGGGCTATTGCCAAACGGGAAAAAAACGGGTATACTGCTCTCGTAGCGTAGTTTTACTACTGTGCTTGGTGCCACCACACCTGCGCAGGCACGCGGGAGTTGCCGCTCTCGCGTGCTGCTACTTTTTTAACTGTACCTGTATTATACCACAATATGGGCACATAGTCAAGAAAAATATGTGCCCATATTGCAACCTTTACATATTGTTCATAAAAGGAGGGGAGGATCATGGCCGAGAAAAAGCCCACGCCCGAATATCAGAAACAAGCACTCAAAAAATACCTCTCGAAATTCAAGGAGATCCGAATCCGGACGCTCCCCGAGGAGCACGATGCCATTGTGGCCCACGCCCAGGCCATGGGAGATAAGAGCACAGTCGCGTTTATCAGCCGGGCCATCCACGAGACCATGGAGCGGGATCTGGCGAAAAAGGAATCTGAATCATAAGTTAAGCTAAATGATATAAAAACACAAATCCAGCCCTGACTACAGAGATGAAGCCAGGGCTGGATTTGCATATGAAGGCAACCTGCGTAAGAATCAAGACACTATGAAAGATCACTGCGCATTCAGCGTACTATGCCAGCAGATACTGACTATTTCGCGGTTCGCATAATAGGACTATAAACACAGATAGGCAGAGGAAATTGCATACAAGAGAAAGGCACTTTGGGAAAAACCTCTGATTGTTTTATCTGAAATGTATCGGACTGTTGCTTACTTACGCAAAACATGAGATAATCAACAACGAATCCTAATGGATACCATAACGCATTTATTTCAATACTATAGTGGCTGTGTGTACTATATAGGATGGGAATAGCGCTTAAAAAGAGAGGGGTATCATATGAAATTGTTGTATGTTTGGATTAACGAAGGGAGAACCGGCTTTATTAAGAGAGAAGGTTTTAACTTGTCTGTTGATTACCAATTTGCTCTCACTGTAGATGAAAACACCAGCAAATATGAACTGTCCTGCATCTCTAATCCTGATGCTATTGACTTATTCAAAAATGATAATATTGTTGGGCTCACAGCGATTGTTGGTGCAAACGGAACAGGAAAAACAACATTCTTTCGTAGTCTGTTTTCACAAGATCTGCTTCCAGAGGTAGATGAAGAGCGTGAAGACTATAAGCCTTATGCGCAAGAACAGCGAAATAAGAACCGAGGCTTACGTGTTTATGAAGATGACGGCGTTATTCGCATTTATCACAATCTGCCGGCAGATCAATTTGTAAATAACACCGAGTATAGTGCAATTGATCTAAATGAACTTTCTGATGGCACTCATGAGTATGAACTTAGAGAGGCGCTGGCTAAGCTTGAGCAGCAGACGGTTATCTATTTTACAAATAGTAACTATACAGATGACATGACCGGTAATCTTTCTCACAGTAGATTAATCCGGATTGGACTGTCACCGGAAGGAATGCGTACCATCGCAAGTCAGTTTTACGGGAAAAAAACACATAAACCCAATGCAGTATACACGCCAAGTGATTTTTATTGCCTTCAAAATCTGTTGTGTTTGAGTAAAAGCACTCAGGATTATCAGCAAATCTGCGACATCTGCTACTATCGTTTTCTATCAGGTTTACCAGCTGAAAACAGCATCAATGTAGGCAAGAAAAACACTACACTTGATGTACAATTTTCAGACCCAATCAGTTTAATTCAAAAACTTGATCGATATGCATACATAAATGAAGACATAACCCCTAAGCGATTTCAGCCGTTGAGCGAGTTCGACAGCAAATTAGCACAGTTTGTAAATGATTACATTAAGTGGTATAAAGCACACCGTGAATTATTTAGTGGAACTCCAATTTATACACTTTGTAACAACATCCTTTTTGAACTGTGTTTTGCCTGTAAGCTAAAACTTCCAGACCAAGCCCCTCAAAATTTGGACGCATACATTTACTTACTCGAATCCATGGTTTCTGAGCCTTCTGGAAGAGATGATGTAATTGGGGAAGCTGCTAGATATTATCAAAATGGGATAAATGAAATCAAACGACTTGCACAAATACTTGAAGATTGCCAAGAGCAATGCAATACACTCCCACCATCCGACTTAGCATATCAACACTTTATTCGCATTTCTTCTGAAAGCGAGAGGGTATACAAAGAATTCTGCAAGGCAATTGATGATTTTGCTCAAGCGCAGGATTCTGTTGTTCTTAAATACTTATCAATAAAGAATTTGAAAATGTCCGCAGGTGAACGCGCTGTTCAAAATCTCTTTTCGTGGCTTAGAATACCACCACACTTCGATGAATATCTATCCCAGACGAATATTCCAATTCAGGAAGATGTTCTTCTGATGATTGATGAAATTGATCTATATTTGCATCCCGAGTGGCAGAGATTAGCCATTCAGACGATCCTCGATCAATTAAAGGTTCAGTATAGCGGGAAAAAGATCCAGATATTGATTGCAACCCACTCACCACTTGTCCTTTCGGATATTCCCACCCAAAACTGTGTTTTTCTAGAGCCTTCAGATGGTAACACGATGAGTGTTACCGATCAAAGGCGTGGAAATACTTTTGGGGCGAATTTGCACGATTTATTAAATGACGCCTTTTTTCTAAACAATACCATGGGGGAATACGCGTACCAAACAATTAAAAGAATTTCGAGCAATCTGCAAAAGCTGAAATCAAATCCATCAGATAGTCAATTAAGAGAGACCTGCAAGGAGTATATAAAGCTAATAAGAATTATCGGGGATCCCTTGATTCAATTTAAACTGAATACTCTATATTATGAGTGTTATCCCAAAGGTTTTAATACAGCTACACAAGTGATACAGACACTTCAAGAATGCTATGAGACCATAGGAGAACTTGCTTTCGAGGATCGTATACAAATCAAAGATAGATTGCAGAACATGGTAGAAGCGCTGAATGAGGAAGACGGACGATGATAAAGATAGATAATTCTTTATTTGATAAGAATGAGTTATTAAAAATCTATGGAGAGGACAGCAAAGAAATAGAAACTATAAGGCAAAGCATCATTAAAAAAGTCAATGAAAATGATCCTATTGTTATCGCCTTGTTTCATAACTGGTTTTATGAAAATGGACAAGTGAGCAAGTCGAGAATATCGTCCTTCTTGATGGATCCAGAACCAGCAAGATACATCGTGGAGTTTGCAGAAGTTATTTGCGAGACAATATGGAATGATAAAGAACTGGCAAACTCTTATTTGATGTGGGAAGAGGCATCAAAACGAGCTGCAAAAGCTTCAGATATACAAGAAAGAATTAAAATACTATCTCCTTTAGTTAATGATAAGTCGGCAATCATGTTTTCTATGCAGGGAAAAACAATTCTTGCAGAAGATCTGGACCAAACAAAAAAACAAGGGACGTTGTTCTCAAACAAGCAGAGAATAAACTATTTACGAATTACTGAAACTGCAAAGATTGATACGGTACTGGATGCGTGCAGAAAGGTGTTTGATTATGAAAAATTCGCTTTAAAACATCGCGCAAAAGTCCTTTCTGCAATGCATGTCAGCGTTTGCCCATACTGTAATCGTCAATATATTACGCCATACAGAAAGAATGGAAAACAGTATACAAGTGCCGCCATCGACCACTATTTCAGTAAAAACCGGTATCCGTTTTTGGCGCTCTCTTTATATAATATCGTTCCCTCATGCTCGATTTGTAACTCTAGCCTAAAAGGAACAAGTGATTTTTTTCAAACTCCTCATATAAACCCTCATAAGCGAGGATTTGACGATAGCGCAAGATTTCGCATAAAAAATGTTGAGGCGTTAGTCGCGAGGGACGAAAAGCCTGCTGTTTACTTAGAACACACCGATAACGAGGAAGTTCGAAATTCAATTGATACATTCTGCTTAGAAACTATATATGATTCTGCGCATGAAGATTACATCGAGGAATTAATACGAAAGGCGAAAATATATAGTGATAAGAAGATGCAGGAATATCTTGAACTCTTTAAGGAATTATTCGCAGATAAAGAGGAAATGAGGCAAATCTTGTATGGGAATTATCTTCGCAAGAAAGACCTTGGCAAGAGACCACTATCAAAACTTACAAGAGACATCCTGATGGATTTGGGCATTTGTTTAGATTAATAACTGAAACAACAAAAATATGTAGATTCGTTAGTCTTCTTTTGGCAGAGCTGTTTTAACGAACGAGATACAAAGCTGCTTCCACAAAGCAGATCAATGCTATTATCCACATACAATTGCAGAAATAAGGGAAACAAGCAAAGATAGTATAAGGATAAGAAAAACAGTACGAATCGTAACTGCTTTTCGGATGCCCTTTTGAGGGAATCCAGCGTATTTCAGCGCCTGATAGCTCTCGGCATACTGAACCATTTCCAGTTTCCAACCCTGACGCAGCAGCACAGCGGCGCTGGTGAGAATGCCAAGGCAGAGAAGGACGGAGCTTTTCAGTTGCTCTTGAAGTGCGTTCCATTGGATAGCACGGGTTTCGTCCGCCTCAGCCATAAAGCCAAACTCCTGCAGCTTGCTCACGACGCTGGGCTCCGAGCCAGCATTGTCCAGTGTGAAGCGCAGGGTAACGCCTTGCTGCCCACTGGTGTCAAAAAGCGCGTGTGCGGTGGTATAGCTCATGTACGCCATCGGCTCCGCCTTTCCATCTTCGCATACACCGCAGACCTTCGCGGGCAGCTCTCGATCTGCCGACAGGACAAAGCTCCCGTCGAGATCGAGGCTGTCCGTTTTTCTTCCGGCCTCATCACGAAACGCTTTTACCGCGGCTGTGTTCAATACAAGATACGGCATGTTGGATTCTTCGGGAAAGACGCTGCCGGAGATTTGATCCTGCTTCAAAGCTCCGCTTCGTACGGCCTCTACCGTGAGGGTACAGGAGGCTTCTTTCGTGGACAGTGTAGCGTTGAAGCGCAGGATCGGTGTGACGGATTGGACACCCTGCAGCTCCCAAAGTTTTGCCTCATCAAAGGCACCATCGGTACTTACCACCAACTCACAAGGAACGGCGTCTCCCTGCTTCATATCTACATATAACCTCGCAGTGGGGAAGATCAGATAGATTCCCAGGAACAGAAACAGGATCGTCGCAAGCCCCATTCTCGGGATCGTGCGGATGGCAAGCTTAATGATTTGCTTTTTCATAGGCCTGCTTCCTCCGCTTGACGATCAACGCAGTGGCAAGCCCGAGCGTGATGATACCCAATCCACCGACTACGATCCACCACTGGTTTTGCATTGCGCGATCCTCTGCGCTGACCTCGACCGGCGTTTCCGGCGCTTCGGATAGAATAGCGGGAGCGTTGATCTTGGTGCGGAAGAATTGCTCCTCCGTGTACTCTCTGCCGCTGGCATCCTCATAGATCAGTGTGACAGTGCCGGAGGTCTCGCCGTATTTTTCTTCGCCGCGATAATCGTCGGACATGGTTTTGGAGCCGACAAACAGATCTATGCTCGTGCTGGAGGACGAACCGGGAGCCATCGTTCCGATGTAGCCGGTATTGGAGGGAAAGAGACCGATCCCGGAAATCACGCAACGCACATTATACAGATGATCCCGTCCCATGTTCATTACCTGAAAAGAAAGAGGAAAGGTCTCGCCGGCCGTCATTTCACCCGGAATACGGGGCATGACCATCTCCACATTGGCTGGTTGTATGATTTCCACGATCACGGAGCCAGTGGACGACAAGCCAAGCGTCTTGTTGCTGTCATAGGAAAAAGAAAAATTGATGACATATTTCCCGGCGGGGATAGAGGGATCACTGCTGAAATGCAACTCAATTTCTCGTTCTCCGCCGCGATCCAGACCATCCAACTGGATCACACGGCTGTCCTCATCCAGATTGAGCTGCAGATTTCCGGTGTCTACCCGAAGGAGCATGTTGCGGATGGATTTCGTATCAAGGGAGTTTCTAATCTTCAGCTTTACTGTAAAGGGCTCCCCGGCCACGGCAATTTTCGGGGTGATATCACTGTGAGCAATCAGCACAACCGGCTCCGCGGTAGGGGCTTCCACACCGCCGCCTGTGCTGGCAGGCTTCGGCGGCGCATCGGTAATATTTACGTAGATGGTAAAGACCGTCTCAATGGGGGTATAGTTTAGATCGTAGGCCTTTACCTGAAGTCGCACGGGATAGCTCCCGTTGACGCGGGAGGACGACAGCGGAATGGAAAAATCCACGTAAAAGATTTCCCGCGTTTCCTCCGTCCCGTTGATTTCCTCTTCCGAGAGATAAACCGTTTTTTGATAGTTGGAGATGATAAAAGTCGTTCCCGTGGCGCTGAGATCCGGCGTCACGGTTATTTTATCATCCAGAAGGCGCTCCGTGCTTCGAAGCGGAAGCACAATCGTCACGGCCTCGTTGTCGATCATCGGCTGATAACCGTCTTTGTAGGCACAGTCCATCCCTGAGTACCAGTTTTCTGTATCGATTTCTATAGTGGTCGGCAACATCGGAGTCGTTGTCGGCTCCGGCGTCTCAGTGGGAGTTGGCGCCTCTGTTGGAGCCGGTTCCTCCGAAGGAGGGGGCGATTGCTCGGGATCGGGAGTTTCTGTTGCGATGACAATTTCACCCTCGTCAGGCGGTTCCTTGGCCCAGGCCTTCTGCCCATATGGCAGGATCAAAAGCATAATAAGAACAATTGAGAGGCATCGTTTCATGACCAGCCCTCCTTACAAAGCTATCTTTTTCGTCCAATGGAGCGCATCGGGAATACCGCTCCCGGAGAGCAAAACAAGAGCGCTATGCTCCGGGCGCAGGAGAAAGAAAAGCTGCCATAGCCGCTCCCGCTCCCGCCCGTCCAGCCCGCCGAACAGGTCACCCAGAATCAAGAGCTCCGGCTCAACGCTCACTGCACGCAGTAATGCGGCGGCTGAGAGTTGGAAGGGGGATAAATGCCGCGGCTTGCGGTACAGCATGTCCACTGAAAGCACCTTTTGCGTCAGCCAGCGAATGTGATCTTTGGCCTCCGCTTCTCGCTTTCCCAATGCAATCAGCGGCAGACACAGATTCTCCATGATGCTGAACTCAGGAACAAAGCCGTTCTCCGAATATGCCGCCCCGATATGCTGACAGCGAAACCGAGACAACTCCTTTTCGCACAGCTTGGAAAGGTCTTGCCCGCAGACGAGAACCTGTCCTTTGTCCAGCTTGCGAAGCCCGGTTAAGCACTCAAACATCGCCTTTCGCTGAAGATCGGAGCCTTGAATGAGAATGCTGTCTCCCGCTTCTGCCTCCAGTGAAAAGCCGTGAATCAGCCGGGAACTGCCGTCACGGAAGCAATAGAGGTCGCAGACTTGCAGCGTTTTCATTCTCTCACCATCGTCATCACACCGCCGTCCATCTCGCATACGGTGTCGCAGAGCTCGTCAATATCCATCTGATTGTGGCTGGCAAGAAGGATCGTTTTTCCCTCTGTGCGCAGGGATTTGATCAGCTCACGGATCTGTACCACGCCGTGCTTGTCCAGCCCGTTTAACGGTTCATCCAAAATCAGAATACTCGGGTCTTCCATCAGCGCCTGGGCCAGCCCCAAGCGCTGCCGCATCCCCAGCGAGTATTTCCCCACGGGCTTTCTGCTGTCTGGGTCGAGCCCGACCTTTCGGATCACCTCGCGGATGACATCCGTACTTGCTCGCTTTTTCAGCGAGGCGAGGATCTGCAGGTTTTTCATACCGGAGAGATTGGGCAGGAAGCCCGGCGTCTCGATGATGATGCCGAGATCGTCGGGGAAGTCCATATCCCGACCGACCTCTTTGCCGTTGACGAGCACACGCCCGCCGTTGGGCCTGAGAAAGCCACAGATGCACTTCATCAGTACCGTCTTACCACTGCCGTTGTTGCCGACGATGCCGTGGATTTTTCCGATCTCAAAATCGCGGGAAACGCCCTTGAGCACCTGTTCTTCTCCGAAGCTTTTACTTAGGTTCTGCACCTCAATGACTGCGTCCACGTTCATCCCTCCGTTCCGGTAAAGTTGAAGTTGTAGTTTTTGATGGCTCTTAGAGATGCCAGCCAGCCAAGGCAGATCAGTATGCCAAAGATTGCAAAGGATTGCCAGAGCCGGGGCAGCAGATCGTAACCGAAGTTGTGCATATGATAGGTGGCGTGATTGAGCGGGGACGCCCAGCCAATGGCGACATTGGCCAGATAGTATGCTTGGTCAGGGAGGTTGAACAGCTTTTGGATGGTGTCCGGGCTGAGCAGGAACCCATAGACACTGAACAGAAAAACGCTGATCACCCCGGCCGCCTGTCCGAAGCGCAGATTGAAGAAGAGCATAATGAGAACCAAGGTCAGTGCATAGCCTAGCATGAGGAAAAAGATGGTGAGTGTTACCGGGTAAGGCCAACTCATTTCCAGCGTCTTGACTAGGGCGGGGAGCGCAACCTTCTGCCCCGCGCCGGAATAGCCGAGGATCGCGGCGGTTGGGCTCCACATGTTGGCAAGGTAGCTCTGCCGTTCGCAGATCAGCGCTGTGGAAAGCAAAATGAACAGCAGATAGATCGCCGTGGCCGCAGCGGTATAAAGCATCTGACCCATGATCCAGGTACGGCGGTCAGTACGGACAAGGAAAAAGGGCGTCCCGGAGGACAAAAAGGGCATATCCGCGAATAGCAGCACCAGAAGCAGAGAGGAAAGCAAAATGGAATCGCTGTCGCCAAAGGTCCAGATAAAGGCCTCAAAGGCCTGCATGCCGGTGTTGTGATCTACCGCAAAGCGCACGGCCTTGTCCGAAAGTAGGAAGCAGAGAATAAAGGCGAGCGCGAAGGTCACGAAGATGCGGGGATTCTTGTGCCATTGCCGGAAGTTATAGCCCGCGACGGAAAGCGCCTGTTTCCACCGTTTCATAACTGCATCAGCCTCCTTCCAGCTCTCAGGGCAAAAACCAAAGCGGTAAGAAAACTGAGTTCCAGACTGAAAATGACGAGCCCCCAATTTCCCAAAAACCAATTCTCAGAGGGAGAAAGCCACTCCTTCGGGGAGAGAATATAGAACTTGTAGAAATATCGCTCCCGAAGGATCACAAGAACATAGAAAGCGATGAAGGGGGAGGCATAGGCGATATACCGGCTCTCCATCCAGGTGGATATTGCCAGACCGAATACGGCCCAGAACCCACCGGATAGAAAGAAGGGCAGCGCCGCCTGAAGCACTTCCGGAATGCCCTGCTCCTGTACAAGATCGGGCTTCGTAGCCTCCATCGGAGCAAACAGCAGGAATGAAACGCCATACGCCAGAAGAATCCCCAGAAAGAGTACAAGCCCTCCTGAAAGGTAGCAGCCCACGATCCGACCGACTACATACTGCCTGCGGGAACAGCGGAAGAGAAACAGGCGGATATAGTTGCTTTTCAAATCCTCCACATAGATCGCAGACAAGGGGATTGCAGCTGCGATAGGCGTGATGAAGAACAGCCCGTCTTGGGATAGAGCATGGATCACGAACGTGGCATGAAATCCGGTTGCCAATTGATCCGTGTTTTTTGCGACGTCCAGCAGTTGTTGAAGGGAGGATAGAAAGATGACAACTGCCACTGCTACGAGAGACACGAAAAATCGTGGAGATTGAATACCTTGCCTCACGCTGCATAGGAAAGAGTTTTTCATCGGAAAAGAATGTTCAATAACCGGCAGAGGTATTTACCACGCTGCTGTCTACCGCGTTCAGCACCAGAAGAGTTCTCTTTTCTCCACCCTGCGCCTCCAGGTCATAGACCACCTGACCGTCCGCGTTGTAAATGCGGTAAAAGCCTTTTACCGTTACCGTGGGAAGATAATAAAAGTCTGTTGAATTGTCCTTGATTCGTACTCTCGTAAGGCCGAGATCAATTTCGTCCACGACGACTTCTGCCGAATAGCTCTGATCAGAAGATTCGATGAAGAAAAGGCTGTGAACATCGCCGAGCGCAAGCTGGGATTCCACCTGAGCCATCAAGGCGGGAAAGTCGATGACATTTACATTGTCATTGATCACCTGTACCACATCCATAGGGGATACCAGCTGCAGGGAAAGCAGCGATCCGTCCGGCAGGAAGCGTAGATTCAGATCGCTGTAATAGTAGTTCTCGGCGTAGGCATCCTGGGATTTCAGGTTACCCACCTGCGGCAGTCGGGTAACCGCAATGCCGTTATATACGGGGACGGCAGTGACCTCGATATAGTAAACCTCTTTATCTTCGCTTATATACTGTGCCGAAGCCTTGCAGGAGTCGATCTGCCACTGACCGAGCTGCATTTGAGAAATCAGAGCCTCCGCTCTTGCCTGCGCTTCCGAAAGCTGCTCCGGCGTGGGCATCTCCTGATAGTAATACTTGCTCATAAACGCAAAATTTTCCGTGTTTGCAGACACCGTATCGTTCATAATGTATGCACTTAGGTTATTCACTCGGTAATCACTCTGATCCCGGTTGAAGACCCAATAGTGGTAGCAGCGATCTCCAAGAAAAGCCCCTGCCTCCAGATCCGAATTGCCCTCTTCATCATTGCGGAATGTCCAGGATATGGGCATCCTTTCTACTGTTTCCGGGGCTGCCGCATACTGTGAGGGATCGCTATATCGGGAGATCATGTTTTCCAGCGTTTCCCGATGGACCTGAATGGCTTGCTGGTCAGAGCCCAAAATTTCCCGTAGAGAGTCATCGGTGTTGAGTTGACGCCAAATCAGGAGTTTTTCTTCGATCTCCGGTTTCGAAAGTGGGCGATTGGTTGTCCAAGCAAAAAGATTTGCATCTCCAAAAAGAAGAGAAGAGACTCTTTTTGCGTCATCGACGGTAAAGAAATGAGGCCGAACCTGAGTGACCGGCAGCGCGCCGTCAAACAGTTGATCTTCTCCCAGACGGATATGGTACTGTACAGATCCGTCCGTGCTGGAAAAATCCGAGGAATAGGCCACATAGCTTCCACCAAGGGCGTTTCCGTCAGATTCGTTTGGGGTCAAGAGGGCGGCATCAAAAGCGCCGTCATTCTTGCTGATTACAACAGATTTTTCCGGGGCAGCCTGACAGGCCGCGAGACTGAGCAGCGTTGCAGCCAAAAGCAGACAACTTATAAGGTTTCGTTTCATAATAACTTCTCCTTTGTTATTCCTCAGGGTTTTTCAGAACAAGAACTGTTCCGTCAACAAGGTTCAGCCCGAGAATCGTTTCGACGGGAATATCGTCAAGGTAACAATACTTTTCGGTCGAGACAAGTTCGGTTCCTGCCGCGTTATATACCTTAATATGACCGCGGAGCGTCACCGAGGGCACCAGATAGAAGTCCGAATTGTTGTCCTTGATTTTGATGCGCGCAAGACCGATTTCAACCTGGTCAATTTCAATTTCCGCACGGACGGCGGTCAATGTTGCCTTTCGCTCTTCCAAAACGCTTCCCGAAACATTTGGATAGTATTTCTCAAAGGCATTGGGCTCGTTAAACTGCCAGTATTCCGACAGGTCAGAAAGAGCGAGTTGTTCCCTGATCCTCTGCTGCATTTCCTCCGTGGACATAACCGGCACATTTGCGTTCACAACCTGCACAAGCTCCAAAGCGCCGTCGTAATGAATGTCCAGAAGACGACCGTCATTGCTGAACATCATGGTCAGTTCTTCATAGTAATAGTTGGAGGCGAAGGCATTCTTGCTTTTCATATTGAAAAGCTGATCCTGGTGGGTGACTGTAATCCCCTCGTATACGGGGAGGCAGCGGACGACAACATAGTAATCCCAACTGTCCTGCTCTTGCTGCAAGCTGTCCCCGGAATGCTGCACCTCCGCGTGGATCTGCCATTGGCCGATCCCCATTCCTTCAATCATGGAAGCAGCTTTTTGCTCAATTTGTGCAAGCTGCTCCGACGTTGCAGGTGTATCGGAAAACAGACCGACGGAGCGCTTATATTCGTTTTCTACCTCCGGCGTGACATTGCCGAGATCGACAAATACGGAGAAGCTGTGGTTGCGAAAATCATCCGCTTCCCGATTGTTGACCCAAAAGATATAGGGAATTCCATCCATCTCCGCGTTTGCTTGAAGGTCGTAGCTTTCGCCGTATGGAATCTCGTCATAAAAACCGGTCGCATCGCCGTATGCGCCGGTTCCATCGATGGAGTAGCGAGTAAATTGCTCATAGAACCGGAACTGGCATTCTTCCTTCGGCACAACGTCCCGCGCTTGCGCGTAGGCGGCCTTGTAGTTATCGAGGATCGCCTGCCGGTTGGCGCGGATGTCTTCCAGTGTCGTATCATCAATGTCTTGACCGTAATCATTTCGTATGGCAGCATCGCTGGTCCAGTTGGAAAGCAGGATAATGATATCTTCAAGCTCACCTCGGGTCTTTTCGTTGGTTTTTTCGTATAGAGGGACGCTTCCAAAAACAGCTTGAGCAATCTGTCTGGCTTTTGGCCCGTTGATGACCATGGGGCGCACCTGCATGATCGGCATGTTTATGGTCGGTACATCCACCTGAGCGTTGATGTTGTAGGTGACTTTTCCGTCGGTGCTAGTGAAGCTGTCTTCGTAATGGACACTGGTGTTTCCAACGGCGGCGGAGCCGTCGGACAGCGAGACACCTCCGTTTTCTCCGGCATCTGTTCCGATAGCCTGTTCAAAAGCTCCGTCGTTTTTGCTGACAACGACTTCTTTTTCCGGGGCAGCTTGACAAGCCGCGAGATTGAGCAGCAGTCCAGCCAAAAGCAGACAACTGATGATTGCCCTTTTCATAGGGGTTCTCCTTTCTTGCTTGCTAAAATGTCGCATTTAGTTTTGAAGTGCTTTCCAAATGCAAAGGAACGTGGCTTACTGACCATGCGTTCCTGATATCGATCTTAGCAAGTGACACACCTTTTTCAATAGCCCCTGCGCGAAAAGACATTTTCACTGTCGTTTTGGTTGCAGGATAGGCTGGAACAATCGTCTTTTTAAGTAAAAGTATGTTATAATGCACTCATGAAGGAAGAAACGGAAAGGAGAGGTCTCCATGCGTATCTTATTTTGCGACGATGAACCGATCATCTTGGAACAGCTACAAGGATATGTGCGGGATTATTTTGAAAACATCGGACAGAGCCTCCCGGAATTTGCCGCTTATACCAGCGGGGATGAACTGCTGCAAGCGGAAAAAACTGCAGACCTCGCTTTTTTGGATGTGGAGATGCCGGGACAGAGCGGCATTTATGTAGGTTCGAAACTAAAGGAGCGCAACCCGAGAATCAAAATCTTTATTGTTACATCGTTTCCTGATTATTTGGATGAGGCTATGCGTTTTCAAGTGTTTCGCTATTTGTCCAAGCCCATCGACAAGGCGCGGTTGTTCCGCAACCTAAAGGATGCCCTGTATCAGTACAGCATGGATACCAAGGAGATTCCTATCCGTACATTGAATGGCATTCTGGTGCTTCCAGCAGATGAGATCGTTTGCGTGGAGACTCTCTCCCGTAAGACCTTCCTCTGCACCAGAGAGCAGGAAATGCAGACTCTCGACGGTATTGACCATTGGAGAAAAGAACTCTCGCTTCCTTGCTTTTATTCGTCTTATCGCAGCTTTATCATCAATATGCGCTATGTGTTTCAGGTGAAGAAGGATGCGATTGTTTTGCGATACGGCGATAAGACCAAGGAGGCCTATTTGGCAAGACGAAAATACACTGACTTTAAAAATACCTATCTGCTGTATTTGGAGAGTATTCGATAATGTATGGAGAAATCTGCTACGCGCTGGTCTTTCTGGTGGAAGCTCTGATCGCCTCGTATTATTATGGAAGAATCTATTCGGCCAAACGGGGAGGGACTCTGCGCTTTTTGCACTTTTTACTTGGCTATGCCATGCTTTTCGCAGCATCCCATGCCCAAAGTCCGGCAGTCAATATGAGCTGCTATTTCGCTGTGAACTTTGCGATCCTGTTTTGGGATTATTCCTGTAAGCTTCGAGGGGCAGTGATGCACACCGCGATCTTGACCATTATGATGATGTTCACGGAGCTGATTGCGGATCTCATTCTCGGCTTGTTCCATGTGGATTTTGCGGCCTATCGTGAAGACGTATATGCCCTCGTAGCACTGATGGCGTCCAGCAAGACTCTGTTCTTTTTTACTGTGACGGTTGCGGTGCGGATCTTTGCCCCCCGGCGAGTAAACCGTCGAATCTCCGGCATGGCTGTACTGCTTTCTTTGCTGCCGATCCTCTTTGCTGCCGTTGCGCTGTTTTTCGTATATGTAGGGCACTCTGGCGCGTTTGATGGGGCAAGCCGCAGTATTATGGCCGTCAGCGTCCTTGCCATGCTGTTCATTACTATCGTTGTTCTGGTACTGTATCATCGCTTCCAGCAGCAGGACGAGGAGCGGATAAGCCGCCAGATCAGCGATCTGCGGGCACAGGCTGACGCAGAATATTACGAGATGCTGCAGCAGCAGAATGAGAGCCAGCGGGTGTTGATCCATGACATCAAAAATCATCTGGGCGTGATCGCAAGTATGGCGGCGGAGAATGGAGACAAGGCTATCACGGCCTATGTCAGCGAACTGGAAAAGCTGCCAGCACTTCAAAAGAAGAGCAGGTTCTGTGCCGATCCCATCCTGAACATGATCCTGATTCGGTATGCGGAAGACTGCGCAGCTAATGGAATTAACTTTTCCTGTGACATCCGTGCGGACAGTATCGACTTTCTGGTGCCTACAGATACAACGGCACTATTTGGAAATCTTCTCTCCAACGCAGTGGAAGCGGCCGTAAAGTCTGAGGGAAAAACTGTGGAGATCAGCGTGAGCAATAGTTCTGGGGGCATTGTTTCAATCCTTTCTGTGGTAAACTCCTGTGATGCTGCTCCTCTGACTGAAGAAAACGGAGATCTCATCAGCAGCAAAGAGACAAACGGCGAACACGGTTACGGAACCAAGAGTATTGAAAGAGTTGTAAAGAAATATGGAGGTACGCAAACCTCATATTTCGACGCAGGGCAAAAGATGTTTCACAGCGTCATCCAGTTCCCGATAGAAAACAAGAGCGAATAAGGGTTCACACAATAAGGGGACACTTTAAGAATAATCAGTCACAAATTATAGTTTTTTTGTAGGAGGAACTTGCATGAAGACTGAAAAAATGTTCGATGCATTCGGAGAAATCGATAATCGCTATATTTTGGAGGCAGACAAAGTGCTGCATCTGTCGAGAGGTGAAAGCAGATTGCGACTGGACAGGCTCCTGCAAACAGCCGTTCTTGTAACCGGCGCTTTAGCAATGCTTGCCGCGTCCTATGCCGCTGGAGCAGCTGGCCTCCTCGCACCAGTACTTCCCGAAGAAACAAAGGGTGCGTAATATGAAACATCCGAGGAGAACAACGCTTTTGAATGAGCTAAAATGGGGGATAGGGCTACATATTAGATAAAGGTTTCCAATAAAAACGGGGGATGCTGCGTTCAAAACGAAGCGCAGCATCCCCCGTTTGCATAGAATCATGTAAGTCCTCCTGAGCCTTTCATGCAAAACAATTCGATCACCCCTGCTTATGTAGTGTACAACACTATGTTTTTCACATAAACCAAGTAACAGATTTTCATTGAAAAACTGATTAGAAGTATAGCTATTATTATATTTTTGTGATAAAATAATAAAAAAGTGAATGAAGGAATATAGGATGGGTTAAGCGCTACAATCCAAGAAATACAAGAGAAAGAAAAGGAGAACCTATGAAGGATATCAAAGAATACCTCACGCTCGCTCAAAAAAGCGTTGTTACATATGTTACTTTGGTAGCAGCGCTTGTTGCAATTCTTGCTATTAAAGGTTCTGTTACTCTTTCTATCGAGTATCGCTGTGTTGTTGCAAGTGGATGTGTTCTTGTTCCAATAGTTACTTCAGCCATTAGGCTAATTAGAAAGAAAAACCAGGAATTAAGATCGAAAAGCGAGGAAATTGATGCAAAAAACGAGGAGATTTGCTTAATTAAAAAATCTGCTGCTGAGTCAATGTCGTTTGCTGTGAAAGCATACGATCATGAAGGCGATAAAGATCTGTTTTACATTGAATATTCAGAATATCTTCCAGAAGACACTATCGTCTCAATTTATTACAGAAATACGAATAACAAAATAATATGCTGTGGACGTGTGCTTGATGTAGACCCGGAATGTTATATAACTGTTGAGGTTATAAAGTGTACAGTTAAAGACGGAAGAGAGCACTTGTTTTCTGTAATTAAGACGACAGATTCTAGTATACTTGATAATGTTTTTATCAAGCTTTTGGTAAAGAATGAAGCTGTTCAAAAACTTGCGTATGAAATGATGGAGGCAAACAAAAATGGCAATAAATAAAGCGAGGACAAAGAAATCTGGTCATTACAAGATGCGAATAAGAAAGACTTCTTCAAATTGTGACTGTGCAAATAAAGAATTAATTACCGCTTCAATAAAAAGAGTTGCATTTTCGGAGGAGCATATCAGCAACGGCCAAAAGGTGTTGTTGTATACACCTTCTGATAAAACAGTTGTTAGCCCCAGAGGGGAAATAATTGGTCCGAAAAGGAGTGTTCTTGACACGGGCTATGTTTTGGAAAAAAACGGCCATCTGTTTGTAGATTCAAAAGCCCTTGGGAAGATAATGATTATTCCCCAAAAGGCAAAGAAAGGATCTCATCTTCAACGAAATCTGCAATCATTAGTTATGGCTACAGGCATTGAAGAATGATTTCGGTTACCCCCAAAAGTGTTATATTTAATCCCCTATCTACAACGGCGAATACTATGATCGGTTTTGCGTGGATGGCCGCCGAAGGTGGAACGTTGATTGGTCTAGAGCTATGCGATAACTAGAGAAAGAATCCGTCTAAACTGCGCGTTTGATTTCCTAGCTGGCCAAGAGTGGATCTTGCTTAGACGGCAAAAGCATCTTTTGCCCGGATGCATCTCCAGAGACCACGAATAGCACGCAAGCCGTATTATGTGCTAGGTAAGCTAGAAGCAAGGTGTGAAATTGGTTTTGGCAGATCGGCATGTCCGATTTGCCGAAGAATAAAGATAGTTGCTTTGGACACATCTGCCAGCATTGCAAGGGATGTGTCCAAAGCAACTATCATAATCACTGGGGAACTGGCGTTTTCAGACTATGGACAAAGTACCCATAGGGAGTGCAAAAGCACTTCCTATGGGTACTTTGTCTACAGTCTGAATGGGACCCGCTTTTGCGTGTCCCATTACTCAGATAACAGGTAACGGACGGGTTTCTCAGGTATGGCCGACGGTGATCCAATCGGTCTTCCAGTAGCCGTAGGTGATGGACCAAAGGCGGATCTGGATCAGGCCGTCTTCGGTGACGCGGGTGTACCACATGGTCTCCTCTTCCCGGGTGGGCTCCTCCCCGGCTTCGGTGAGGACGGGGGCCTCCGGCGTGGTGACCGCGGCGGCAAAAGCAGTGGCGGACAGGCTGAAGCAAAGGACCAGGGCAAGAATCAGACTGATGAGCTTTTTCATGTTTCGTCTCCTTCTGCATCTTTATTGATAATGGGAATGCCCTGATATGGGGGATAAGAGAGTGCATCCTCATAGATTGTCCCGAAGTATTCACCGTTTATGTACAGGTGGTATTCGCCGTCCTCTATGAGGATGTATTTGGAGGCTTCGCCGTTCATGACCTCCGTATAGTCGAAGGCGACCATGTCGCCCTCGTACTGCTCGAGTTCTTCATCTGACGGAAAGCTGGCCGGTTGGAGGATCACGAAATAGGACGCGAAGAAGGCCGCCACCATCAGGACGGGAAGAACCCGGTTCAGGATACGGCTGCACTTGGTCTCCTTCGCAAGGAGCGCCTCGAAGCGGATCTGCATCTCCTCGCCCTTCCCGATCATCCGGGCGGCGAGGACGGGCGCCTTTGCTTCCGTGCAGCAGCGCATCAGCGTCAGCATGGTGCGCAGATAGGCATCCTGCTCGTCCAGGTCACCTTTCCCTGCGACCCTGTTGTCGCACTGCAGCTCGATCAAAAGATCAATGTCCTTCTCGGACACATGCGCCAGCGGGTTCCACCAGAAAAGCGCCCGGATCCCCCGGAAGAGCAGCTTCTTCCACTCGTCCCGGGAGCGGATGTGCTGCGTCTCGTGGAGGAAGATGTTCCGCCACTCCTGCTCGCTCAGCTCGATATCCGGGACGTAAATCACAGGCTTGAAAAGCCCCGTCACAAAGGGAAGGTCAATCTCCGGGGAAATCTTCAACGCAAAGCCTTTGCCATATTGGGCGGCGATGCGGGAAATCTGCTCGTTTTCGCGCAAAGGAAGATCCTTTTTTGCCCGAAGAAAGCGAAGCTGTGCGGATAGATCCCGCAGCACAAAGAATAACGTTCCGACGGCCCATACGATCAAAAGAATTCCGCCCAGACTGAACGGCCCCAGCAGTGGAAAGGTCAGCACCCGTTCAATAGCAGGTAAGACCTTGTAAGAGCGAATCACATGGGATCCGTGAACGTCAAAGGGCATCAAAAGGCGCGCAACGGCCAGAAAGGTCAGCAAGAGGAGCAGGGCGGAGGTATGCTTGGCCCGAACGGCCCCGCTGCGGCGCAGAAGATAAACGGCAAGCAGAGAAACGTTGTAAAGCAGGACGGATACGATGACGGAGTAGGCGGTAATGCCCATATTTCATCAGCTCAATTCTTGTCTGCGTTTTTGAAGAATCTCCTCCAGCTCATTGATCAGCTCCGGCGTAATATCATCTCGGTTGACCATGGCCGAGAACAAGAGCGGAAATTCCTTTTGGCTGGTTTGCGAGAATAGGTTTTCGTTGTAATACTCATCAATGGACACATTCGGCGCGTATAAGCGCCCCCAGACCTTTCCGCTGCGGGCAAAGCCAGCCTCCTTGATTGCTTCTTTTTTCAGCATACCGTTGAGAAGGATGTGGATCGAATTGTCCTTCCAAGTCTTTTCCGTGGATAGCTCAAGAATGTCACCGCGGGAGAGCGGGCGTTCTGCCTTCCACAGCACGTTCATGATCTCCAGTTCGCTTTTCGTGAGCTTCATTTGTTCCTCCCGAGTTTAAATTCAATTCAATTATTGCTACCAGTATATATCAATGAAACCATAAAGACAATAGTTTTTTTGATTCTTTTGTAAAAAACGCCTTCTTTCTACATGTGAAAATGCAGGAAGAAGGCATTGTTATGTTTGAGAAGTGAAAAAGAGCGAATCTAAAGGTGGAAAAAAGATTTTGTGCAGATAGCCAAAGCCTATGGTATAATAAAAGTTAAAGAAAAGTTCGGATTTTAATAAGAAATGAGAAAAATAAAGCGAATATATTATATTTTTATCACTAATACGCATGATAGCACACACCTCGCTAAAAGTCAAGCAATTAATAAAATGATTAAAGAGAGGGATTTCCATGCAGCAAACAGGGTATGCCTATTTTGTGAAAAAGCCGAGAGTCATTGAGGATTTGAGAAAACCGCATTTGTTGGAGCAAGAGCGCCCCTATGAGGTGACCAAGACCATCAAATTAAGTCCCATTGACTTTGAAAACTTTATTACGGATATGGTAGCTGACCGACAATTTATTGAGGACAACTTCAAGAATTGCTTCAAAGGTGAAGTGTGGAAGTGCCTGCTGGTGCAAAAGCGCGGCCGATGTGACGGCGTTCTTGTAATGCCGGAGAATGAGTGCTTCGTTGGCTATGCGGCGTACCTGGGCGATGTATAATTAGTATATTTCTTTGCTTTGTTTAACTTCAAGATGGAAAATGGTATGCTGCAATCGGAATGCGCAGCATACCGCATTAACTGTACACACTTGTTCTGCGTCATTGTGCACTATAATCCTCCAAACAGTGGCCGATAATCTATGACAGTCCATAAATAATCCTTTACTTCGCCGCTTAGAATCAAATCCGCATGGGGGGATCGTTGTAGACCAGATAGTCCAGATCTGACCTCGTACGTCTTGAAAGCTGCGTCGCTTTCGTCAACGATTCAGTTAATTGAGTTCAGTGTCCTGCACTCATGTTTTAGCTCAACATAAGTTGTGTACATGGTGAATTTGCAGGATATTAGTTTCTTTATGATGATTCCCTCCATGTTGTTGTTATGATTTGAGCATACTGTGTTTGCGGCTGGATTGGAATTGGAGATTGACGTGACAAACGAACTGTATGAGTATGATCCAAATAATTACATTGGTATTTTGAACCTTGGCTGAGGCTAAGGCAAAGAAGCGGGGGCAAACGCCTCCGCTTCTTTGCCTAGAAAAGTGTCTCACGATGAGACATAAGTATAGGTTTCTGCGTGCCTTCCTCCCAAAGCTCGGCAAATACGGTAGCGGCTGGCGTTGTAAGCCCGGAGGCAGCATTGCCAAACCCTTTCAGTTTTCGCTTTCAATTGCTCCTTGGTGAGGTTACCCATTTCGGGACTGTGCCGGTGGGCAGATCATCGTCTGTGTTGTTCTATTCTTCATGGATTCTGCTTCTGTCTCTCTTGCCGTAGAGAAAGCGGCGAATCTCCACGCGGTCTTGAAAGACGGCGTAATAGAGCACATAGTTTTTGACCGGCACCTTGCGGATCTCATCTTTCATCGGACGGTCTGTTCGGTAAAGCTCATGGGCGTAAGGAAATTCTGCGATGCGCTGTACCGTCTCGTCAAACTCGGCCAGCAGATCGCGGGCGGCTTTGGGCGCGTCCAGTGTGTAGGCAATATAGCCCAGCGCGTCCATCAAATCGCTCTCCGCCAGCGGCAAATAAACGATCTTATGCACGCTTTTGCTCCTCCGCACCGCTCAGAAACGCACGCGCTTTCGCCATAACATCGGCATGGCTCAAACGCTC